>NZ_CP107783.1:3084090-3392500 GCF_036345255.1 Streptomyces sp. NBC_00569
GCGCAGCATCGCGGTGGTGGTCATGCACGGGCGGGAGACGTCACGACCGGAGGTGCAGAACACCAGCTTCAGCGGGAACTCGCCGTCCTTGATGGCCCCTACGGGGACCACCGCCTCGAATCCGCCCCATTCGAGATCGTCACGGGTCGCCTTCAGGTCGCTGCGCCACACCTGCCGCGCGGTCACCATCTGGCCGCTCGTCTCCGGCCACAGCTGCATGGGGTTGCGCATGGGCCGGTTCATCGGCAGTCCGTTGAGCACGAAGCGGCCGGCCACGACGATCCCGTCGGACTCGGGGTCCTCCTGGATGCGTTCCACGTGCACGCTGGTGGAGGAGACCTTGGTCAGCGGGAGCAGCGCGCTCGGCACCGAGAGGTCGAGGTAGAGGTCACCGGCCCGCCCGTACACACCGGTGATCGCCTGCTCCCGGCGGGCGAAGAGCTCGAACCAGTTCATGTACATCGCGAGGAACGGGACCCGGTGGCGGGTGTCGTGGGTGGACGTCATGACCGCGTCGGGCGTCAGCTGGGTGTAGACGGCGCGGGCCCGCGTGAAGAGCTGGAACAGCTCCTGCTCCTCCATGACCTGCGGCGCGCGCAGGGCGAAGCCCTGGTAGCTGCGCACCAGGAACCGGTTGAGGACCTCCTGCCGGTGGCCGGAGAGGCGGTGGCGGAGCGTCATCAGGTACTCCTCCAGCAGGAGGTGGTCCCAGTAGTTCGCCTTGCGCTCCCACAGCTTGTCCATCGTGGAGTCCTCGGCGGCGCGCTTGCGGTACTGGTAGACCGTGCTGGGCACCATCGCGATGCGGTCCGCGAGCAGCATGGCGGGAACCGAGAAGAACGCGTCCTCGAAGTGCACGCCTTCGCGGAACCGGATGTTGTTCGCGCGGATGAACTCGACGTCGAAGAGTTTGTGGCAGGCGCTTCCGCCGTGAATCATCTCCGGAATGTTCTCGATACCGGGATGCACCTGGACATTCGCCCCGAAGTAGCGGAGCCAGGGCCAGTTGGTCGCCTCCGGGAACGTCTCCATACGTCCGATGGTGAGCGGCACGCGCTCCTTCACCGCGGTCCGCCACATGACTTCGAGGGCGTCCTCGGGCAGTACGTCGTCGGAGTCGCAGAACGTGATGTAACGGGAACTGACCAGGTCCATTCCCGCGTTACGGGCGCCGCCGGCCTTCCCCGTGGGGTGGACGAACGCCCATACGTTCTGGTGCTGGGCGGCGAATCCCGCGGCGATGGCAGGCGAGCTGTCGCTGCTGCCGTTGTCGACGAGAATCACCTGGCAGCGGTCGAATATCGTCTGGCGCGCCAGCGAGTCCAGGCACTCCTGGAGATATCTCTCCACGTTGAAGACGGGGACGACGACGGCGACGTCGTAGACGGGATCGAACACTTATGACTCCTGTTTTCTGCCGAATACCCCATCTCTGGAGCGGATGTTGATCAGGCTTGCGTGGACTCGATGACGAGGCGGGCGTCCGAGCCCTCGGCGGCGATGCGCGTCAGGCCGTGGAAACCGGCCACCGGGGGCTGCTGGACAACGCCCGGGGACACACCGCACGGCCGCGAGACGTTCCTGCCCCGGGTGCACAGCACCAGCCGTACGGGGAAGGTGCCGGCCGGGAACTCCCGGGGGTCGAGGGTGACGCTGAAGGCGGCTCCCCCCTGACCGGCCTGGTCGTGGACCTGCCCGTGGTTCACCGCCGGAAGGGTCTTGCCGCTCCGCTCGAACCAGACCTGCAGTTCGATCTTCTCCAGCAGTTCGTCGGGAATCCCGTTCACCGAGAACCGCCCGTGGACGACCGCGCTCCCGCCGTCGCCGGCGGAGATTCCCTCGATGCGGGCCGGAACCGAGGTGACCTTCGTGAGCGGCAGCGCCCAGGACGTGCCCGGGTAGTCGACGTAGAGGTCCGCCTCACGACCGAAGATCGGGCCGAGGACGGCGGCCGGGCGGTAGAAGAGGTCGAAGTCCCCGAAGTGCAGCGCGAGATAGGGAAGCCGGTGCCGGGTGTCGTTCGTGCTGCGGGCGATGGACTCGGAGGTGATGCCCCAGTACAGCGCGCGGCACCGCTCGAAGAGCTGCCGGCACTCGGATTCGCTGAGGACCCGCGGGGCCCGCAGCAGGAAGCCCTGCATGCTGCGGATGAGGAACCTCTCCAGCGTCTCCTGCTGGTACGGCGTCAGCTGCTCGCGCATCGCCGCGAGGTACTCCAGCATCACCAGCTGGTCGGCGTAGTTCTGCGGGAGGTCCCAGAGGGTGTCCATGACGGACGTGCCGTCGCCGCGCCTGCGGTACTCGTAGACGGGGGAGTCGACCAGCGAGATGCGCTCGGCCAGGAGCAGAGCGGGGATCGACACGTAGGCGTCCTCGAAGGCCGTGGCGGTGCCGAACCGGATGCCCTGGGAGCGCAGCAGGTCGAGGTCGAAGATCTTGTTCCAGCAGGACGCCGAGTGGATCAGGTCGGGGATGTCGACGACGCTGTCCACCGTCTTGACGTTCTTGCCGAAGTACTTGTGCCACGGCGCCTTGACGGGCTTCGGGACCTGCTTCTCGCGGCCCACGACGACAGTGGCCCGGGTCTTGACGATGGTGTTCCGCAGAACTTCCAGGGACCGCTCGGGAACGATGTCGTCGGCGTCCCAGAAGACGATGTACGGCGTCGCGGCCATGTCCATACCCGTGTTCCGCGCGTCGCCGGCTCTTCCGTGCGGCTGCGCGACCAGGTCGACGTTGGGATACAGAGCGGCGAACTCACTCGCGATACCCACCGAGTGATCGGTGCTGCCGTTGTCGACGAGTATCACGTGTGCACGCGAGAAGGCCGTCTGTGCCGCCACCGAGGCCAGGAATTCGGAGAAGAAATTCTGGACATCGCGGAACGGCACGACGACGGTCACGTCACGGCCGGCTTGAGACATACTTCCTCCTGACACGCCACATCAATGATTCAGCCCCCGAACGAGACGGTCGATCGCTTCCGACGCCCTCACGTTGTTCTGCTGGTCTTGGTGCTCGAAGAACTTCTCGACCCTGCGCAGGTATTCAGGTTCTCTTTCGCAGCCGCGCTGCACGTAGCGCACCACTTCGCCCACCACGTCCTCGACGGATTCCCCGACCGGTCCGAAGCCGTCACGGTGGGCGTCGAAATACCCTTTTCGGTAATGCCCGTCCCAGTACTCCTCGGCGTCGAACTGCGCGTAGACAAGGGGAGTTCCGAGGTAGGCGACGTCGAAGGCGGTGGAAGACCAGTCGGTGATGAAGAGATCGCATCGGCGCATCGCGTCCTGCACGCTGATCTCGTTCTGGTCGATGATGCGGACCCGCTCGTGGCCCGGCGCCATCTCGCCCACCACCGCGCGCATTTCGTAGTGCGGCAGGAAGTCCAGGGTGTAGCCGTACCGTTCCAGCGCGGCCAGGAGGTTCGGGTCGTTCAGGAAACGGACCATGAAGTCCCGGTAGCTGGAGGCGAGGAAACGGTCCTGCATGGCTCGCTTCGCCTCGCCGCCACCGCCGTCACGGCTGTACGAGGGGACGGTCAGGTAGGCGCGCCACGTCGGCATGAACAGGATGCGGCGCCCGCCGCGGTCGGGTACCAGCGCGTCGAAGCGCGGGAAGCCGGTGACCGCCACCTGCCCCTCGTAGCCGAGTTCGGCCGACAGGAACTCCCCCTCGTGCCGGCTCACCGCGAGAATGAGATCGACGCCCGTGCGGTTGCGGTGCAGGCCCTTGCTGACGTCCTTGTCCGTCACGCCGTGCTGGAGGAACACCCGGCGGGCGCCCACCCGCCAGTTCAGGTGCTTGAGATAGCGGGTCCGGTCCCAGCCGTCGGGGAGCATGTAGGTGTCGATGTCGTACGCGTTGATCAGTGCGGACGCGTGCAGCATCAGCAGCTTGTGCTTCCAGGAACTGTGCGCGACGACATGCCCGAGGCCCGCCAGGTGCGCACGGTCGGGACTGCCGGCCCGGATGACGTAGTACGCCCCGCGGCGCTTCCCGGCGGTGCGCTCGTGGCGGAAGAGGTGCCAGCCGTTGTCCTGCGCGGTGTCTCCGCGCTCGCCGAACAGCCGGATCTCCCTGCCGAGGAACAGTGGCTTCGTGAGCAGGCGGGCGAGCCGCTGCTTCCAGAACGGCCGTCTGCGCAGCACGTGCTTGGCGTCCTTGGCGAGCAGGCCGCCACGGATGCGCTGGGCGAGCCCGCGCGAGGAGCCGAAGACCATGAGGATCGCCCGGTTGCTCCCCCGCCAGTGCGGCACCACCCTCGTCCTCCGGTGCCGTACGACGCGCGCCCCGCGCAGGTAGCCCGCTGCGACCAGGCACGGGGTGACCGTCTGGCCACCCTCGGCGTCGAGGACGAATTCGAGATCGTGCACGCCCGGCCGCAGGGCGTCGAGGGGCAGGTCGGCGGTGAAGCCGCCCCACTCCGTGTCGGGCCGCAGGTTCTTCATGTCGCGCCGGCGGACCTGCGTGGCGGGCGCGCTGAGGCGGCTCCCCCGCACGCGCAGGCCGAGCCGGCCGTGCAGCGGCCGGACCAGCGGCATCCCGCAGACCTCGAACCGGCCGGAGACGCGCAGCATCCTGGTGCCGGGCAGGCGGCGGACGTGCTCCACATGGGCAGTGAAGGGCGTGGCTTCGACCAGCGACGACAGCCCGTCCGGCACCTTGTCGGCGAAGTGGGGCCGGCCGTCGCGCACCGAGAGCCGGTGCAGCCTGGCCGCCCGGTCGGCGAAGAGGCCGAAGTCCCCGGTGATGAAGGCGTGGTAGGCCACCCGGTGGCGACCGTCGGCCGTGGCCGCGACGACCACGTCGGGGGAGACGTTCCAGTAGACGGCGCGGCACCGCCCGTAGATCTCCTCCAGCTCCGCCCCCTGGAAGAGGTCGGGCGCCCGCAGCGCGAAGCCCTGGTAACTCCGTACGAGGAAGAGGTCGAGCACGGCCCGGGACGGTGCGGGGACGGACGCTCCCAGTCCGTGCAGGTACTCCACCAGTTGGAGGTGGTCCCAGTAGTTCTGCCGCCGGGTCCAGATGGCGTCCATGGTCGAGTTCCCGGCGGCGCGCTTGCGGTACTTGTAGACGCACGCGTCGACCAGGGCGAGTCGGGTGGCGAGAACGAGGGCGGTGACGCCGACGTAGGCGTCCTCGAAGTGGACGCCCTCCGCGAAGCGGATGCGGTGAGCACGCAGATAGGACAGGTCGAAGAGCTTGTTGCAGGCGCTCGCGCTGTGCACCAGCTCGGGCGCCTCGGCAACGCTCGCGAACGTCCGGTCGCCCTTTCCGAAGTGGTCCTTCCAGGCCCAGCGGGTCGGCTTGGGGAACGTCTCCATCGCGCCCACGACGACCTGAGCGCCGGTGGTGAGCGACGCGTCCAGCATGCGTTCGAGAGCGGTGGGCGGCAGCACGTCGTCGGAGTCGCAGAACGTGATGCGCGCACCGGTCGCGCGGTCCATCCCGAGGTTGCGCGCCGCTCCGGCGCCGCCCCCGTGGCGCACGAGCACCGTGGCGTTGGCATGCCGAAGGGCGAAGTCCGCGCAGAGCCGGTACGAACCGTCGCTGCTGCCGTTGTCGACGAGGATGACCTCGCAGCGCTCGAAGACGGTCTGCGCCTCGATGGAGTCCAGGCACTCCTGGAGGTACTGCTCCACGTTGTAGACCGGCACGACCAGCGTGACGTCATAGGAATTCATGCTCGGCAGGACCCATTCGCGGACGGTGCGACGGGGGACGGAGATCTCATCGGTCGGCGGCCTTCACGAGTTCGTCGAGATCCGCGCTCTGTTCGAGAATGTTGACGTGTTCCGGGACTTCGTAAGGGCTCGGCACCGGGAAGTACGCGTCGAGGAAACTCGCCAGCATTTCCTTCTGCCGCTCGGGATCGGCGGATTCGACCGTGTCGTTGAGGCAGAAGGTGTCCATGTTCCGATGGGCGAGGAGCGTGTTCAGTCGCCGCTCGGCGAGGTCGGCCGAGAGGTCGATGTACCGGTACTGGATGTCGCCCACGGTCGCCCGCGCGGAGTGGTAGGCGAAGTAGTGGTGCAGCGACGAGGCGATCGGGACGTCACCGGGGGAGCGGAAGCGCGAGTGCTGGGTCGCGGCGTGCTCCTGCGTGAAGGTCTCCTCGATCTCCTGGAGCACACTCCCGCGCAGCGCGTGCGGTGTGTGCTTCATCTTCTGGGAAATGGCGGTGCCGAATTTCTGGGCGATGAGCCAGCGGCTGTTCTTCCCGGCGGCGTTGACGGGAAGATCGGTCGAGGCGATTCCGCCGCCGGGTATCAGTGCGGGCGACGTGAAGAACTTGGTGATGCCGTTCGGGTGGAAGAAGTGCGCGGGCGTCACCGGCCGCCCGAAGAACACGTCGTCGTTCAGGTAGAGGAAGCACTCCGAGAGCCCGGGGATGTGGTGCAGCTGGCTCTCGATGGCATGGGAGTTGAACGTGGGCAGGGCGGCGGGGTTGGAGAAGATCTCCCGGTGGTCCACCACCCGGAGGTTCGGGTGCCGGGCGTTGAGCCAGGACGGGACCTGCCCCGCCGTCACGAGGTGGATGTTGCGCACCCAGGGCGCGTTCTGATGGAGCGACCGCAGCGAATAGCGCAACTCGTCACGGCTGGTGTACCGCGCGTCGTTGGCCGCCTGCTCGTGCAGCTCGTCCCCGGAGAACCCCTGGCGCATCCGGTCGCGCTGCGCCCGCCAGACGGGGTCCGAGTCGTCGACCCAGGTGTAGACGACGTCGATGGGGAACTGGTGGTCCTCGGGGAGCTGGACGGAGAACTCGGGCAGCGTGCGGGCATCGCCCGTGTGGTACGCGGGAGGTATGGGGCTGAAGAGTCGCTGGGGAGCCGACTTGCGGGGGGCGTCCACCGGGACGGCGTCGATGACCCGGTTGGCGCGGGGGGCCCTCAGCTCCCCCTCACGCTCGGCCCACACTTCGAGGTCACAGCCGGCGGCCGCGCCGAAGACGAGCTGCTGCGTCGGGTCGCACACGTACCAAGCGACCCGCAGCACCTTGTTCTTGCGCAGCGCGCGCCATGACCGCTCGTCGTCGCCGGGCTCCATCCGCGCCTCGTCGCCGCCGGCCGGACCGACGTAGCCGGGTGCCTGCTCGAAGGCCAGCTGGAGCACTTCCTCGGCGGCCGGGCGGGATGTGGCGGGGATGGCCACGGCGGGCAGCCCGTTGGCCGTACCCCGCACGCAGAAGTAGTCGATGCCGGCCGCGTCCAGGACCGAGACGACGATGTTCAGGTTGCGGGCCCGAGCCGCCCAGTCCGTGGCACCGGCGACGGTCAGCGCACGCATGTGGCGGCGCCCGACACGGACGACGCGCTGACTGTAGGCGGCGCTGTGGCGGGGAGCCCTGCGCTTGCCCCCCATGGCCCAGACGACTGTCGCGGAGCGGACGGTGTCGGCCACATTGAGCGAGGACTTCACGGCCTTGCGGACCGGGGTCGGTACACCGCGGACGATGCGCTGCCGGGCGCCGACCGGGACCGCGGACCGGTATGCCGAAACCAGCGCACCGGATTCAGGGTTGTCCGACCCACCCACGAGGCAACCACCGTCCCCACTTTGCAGCCCCGTCCCCCGGGCTCGTGGCACTTGCGCCACCGCGACGACCCGCTTACCGGGCATTCACCGGACTCTCACACGACCTTTACCTAAAGTACAGGTCAAGGCTTCAACTAAGCGTCACCTAGCGAGTGAGGATCATCACTTTGGGGCGGTACAACCTTTTTCAGGCCTAGCCATGCAGTGGAATTTGGTGTAGAGGAAGGCTCAATTGCCGGGCAGGCGGTCCCAGTCGGACAGGGTGAGCCCGGGCTCCGGACGCTGCCGGCTCACCAGAACGCTGCCGTCCGTCGCGACCGCCGCCATGACGACCCGCCCCCGCCCGTCCAGCGCCAGAGCGGGAGTGCCCGCACAGGTCACTCCTGTGTCGGTCCACCACAGTCCGGCGGATTCGCCACCGGTGCCGCAGACGCCGAGCACGGCCGTTCCCGCGTGCCCCTGGTGGGCCAGAACCGTGCAGTCGTAACCGTCGACGAACGCGCGGAGCGTGGAATGGGGTCCCTCCCCCGGGGCTCCGCCCACGGGGAATGCCCATTCGCCGGGCCGTTGCGCGTAGACGCCCGTCCCGCTCTGCTCGCTCCAGTACGCGGTGAAGACCCCGGGGCCGGTCTCCAGGAGCGCTGCCGAACCGGGCACCGGGGCAGGCATGAGGTCCTGCGCACGGCGCAGGTCCGCACCCTGCTCCATCTGCACCCAGCGCATCACCGACCTGCGCCCCGGCGCGAGGAGTTCGACCAGTCCGGCAGAGGTCGCCGCGGCGGCGGGTCCGCCCACGACCTCACCGCCGCGCAGGTCCTGCCACGCCTCCCACGCCCCGCTCCTGGACTCCCGGCGCAGCATGACGCCACCGGCTCCGCCCGAGACGAAGACATGGACGGTGCCCTGTCCGTCGACGGCGGCGGCGGGGTCTCCGAGCGTCGCCGCGTCCCTCGCCTCGCGGTACGGGTTGCCCAGGGAACGCCACTCCCCCAGCGTCCGTCCCGACTGGTACTGCACGGCGTAGAGCAGGTCGACCTTCGCGGCGCCGCCGCTCGGCCGCTTCTCCCTGCGGCCGAGGAAGTGCGCATAGCGGTTCGCGCCCTGGGCGACGGTGAGGGAGGTCAGTCCCGCGACGGGGAAGAAGTCCGGCCGGGTCCAGCGCCCGCTGCCGACGGCGGTCTCCGTCCAGCGGTTCACGCCGCCGTCGACGAGCGCGTACACCGCGAGACGGTCGTCGTTCCCCCGCAGCAGCCACGACCCCGTGGCCGACGCCGCGGATGCCGCCCGGGGCCGCTCCTCGACGTCGACGCCGGATCGGGTCCGCCGGTCCACCGTCTGCGCACCTCTACCGCGCATGTGTGCCGTCCCCTCCCGCGCCGAGCCCGGCGTTCACAGATCATTCCAGAATTCGACACATCATATGCCTGTACGAACGACCGTCCCCCTGTTCGCTCGACTCGGCAAAAGTCACAGGTGGCGGCCATTCCGGCGGGTTCGGAAGCGCGCCGGGACGGCCCCGCTCGGCCCCAGCTCCCCTGACCAACCGGGCACTTCACTCATAAGAGTTTTCGAGTACATGTCTATAGTTCAGTCCCAACCAAGCGTCAGCCGCGCGGCACAGACCCGGTTCTCCTGGGTCTGTCTGCTGCCCCTGCCCATCGGGCACTAGTTGCGAGGACACCCCGCGATGAGCCATGACCTGAGCACCGCTGTGCCGCCGTCCCGCCGGAGCTCGCCCGGCAAGCGCAGCCGCAAGGCTCCGAAGAAGCGCCGGACCGGCAGGATCGTGCTCCTGTCCCTGCTCGTCCTCGCGCTCGTCGTCGGCGGTACGGGTTACTGGCTGTACAGCGATCTCAACGGCAACATCAGCGGGGTCGACCTCGACAAGGCGATAGGCGACAACCGTCCCGAGAAGCTCCCGACCAGCGGTCAGAACATCCTGGTCCTCGGTTCGGACTCACGCGCCGGGGACAACGCGGACCTGGGCACCGGCAAGGTCGCGGGCGCCCGCTCCGACACCGCGCTGGTGATGCACATACCGGAGGGCCGCACGCGGGCCACCGCCGTCAGCATCCCCCGGGACACCCTCGTGACCCGCCCCGAGTGCACCAAGTCGGACGGCTCCAAGATCCCCTCGGCCAAGCGCGTCATGTTCAACTCCGTGTACTCGCTCGCCGGTCCGGCCTGTGTGGTCAAGACCGTCGAGGACATGTCCGGGGTCCGCATGGACCACTTCATGGAGATCGACTTCTCCGGGTTCAAGGGACTCGTGGACGCGATAGGCGGCGTCACCGTGACCGTCGACAAGCCGATCCACGACAAGTCCAGCGGCCTCGAACTGAGCGCGGGCACCCACAAGTTGAACGGCACCCAGTCGCTGGCCTTCGTGCGGACCCGCCACGGCATCGGCGACGGCAGCGACCTCGGGCGCATCGGCCTCCAGCAGCAGTTCATGATCGCGCTGCTCGGCGAGGTCAAGAAGCAGGACCTGCTGGGCAGCCCGACGAAGACGTTCAAGATCGCGGACAGCCTCACCTCGTCGCTGACCACCGACTCCGACCTCGCGTCGTTGAAGTCCCTGGCCGAGTTCAGCCGCAGCATGCACGGCGTCGACCCGGCCACCATGGAGACGATCATGCTGCCGGTGCGCTACGACACCGCGGACCCCAACCGCGTGGTGGCCGCCGAGCCCCAGGCCACGCAGTTGTGGAAGGCGATCCGTACGGGCGGCGAGATCCCCGAGTCCGCCAAGAAGTCCCCGGCGCAGGGCGGCTGACCGAGCGTCAGGCCCGTCCGGGGCACCGCGTCCCCCTACTGCACGCCCGCCTCCTCCTGCCGTCCCAGCCGGCTGTGCGAGCGCCCGTACACGAAGTACACGATGATGCCGATCACCATCCAGGCGGCGAAGCGCAGCCAGGTCTCCGCGGGCAGGTTCAGCATCAGCCACAGGGACGCGAGCACCGACAGGATCGGGATGAACGGCACCAGGGGGGTGCGGAAGGCGCGGGGCAGGTCGGGGCGGGTGCGGCGCAGGATGACGACGCCGAGCGCGACGACGACGAACGCGAACAGCGTGCCGATGTTCACCAGTTCCGCGAGCTCGCTGAGGCTGGTGAACCCGGCCAGGATCGCAATGATCCCGCCGAGCAGGATGGTCGGCCGGTACGGGGTCTTGAACCTCGGGTGGACGACGGAGAAGAAGCGGGGCAGCAGCCCGTCACGGCTCATCGCGAAGAACACCCGGGTCTGGCCCAGGAGGAGGATCAGGCAGACCGTCGTCAGGCCGACCGCGGCGCCGAAACTGATGACACCCGCGTACCAGGGGTGCCCGGTCGCCTTGAAGGCGTCCGCGAGCGGGGCGTCGATGGACAGCTCGCTGTACCTCTGCATGCCCGTGACGACGATCGACACCGCCACGTAGAGCGTGGTGCAGATGATCAGGGAGCCGAGGATGCCGCGCGGCATGTCCCGCTGCGGGTTCTTCGTCTCCTCGGCGGCGGTGGCCACGACGTCGAAGCCGATGAAGGCGAAGAAGACGACGGAGGCGGCGGTGAAGATGCCCATGACGCCGAAGTCGGTCGGCGTGTAGCCGAACATCAGCTGCACGAGCGGGGACTGGAGGCTGCTGCCCGCCTCCTGCGCCTGCGCCTTCGGGATGAAGGGCTTGTAGTTGTCGGCCGTGATGAAGAAGGCCCCCGCGATGATCACGATGAGGACGACGGCCACCTTGATGGCGACGACGACCGACGTGACGCGGGCGGAGAGCTTCATCCCCAGGACGAGGATGACGGTGAGCACCAGGACCAGGGCGGCGGCGAGGATGTCGAAGCCGAACCCCGTGGCCCCGTCCCGCCCGCTCAGCGACACGGGCAGATGCCAGCCGGCGTTGTCGAGGAGCGAGCGCACGTAGCCCGACCAGCCGACGGCGACCACCGCCGTGCCGAGCGCGAACTCGAGGACCAGGTCCCAGCCGATGATCCATGCGGGGAGTTCGCCCAGTGACGCGTACGAGAAGGTGTACGCGGATCCGGCGACCGGGACGGTGGACGCGAACTCCGCGTAGCACAGCGCGGCCAGGCCGCAGACGACGCCGGCCACGATGAAGGCCAGGGCCACCGAGGGGCCCGCGTTCTCCTTGGCGACCTTGCCCGTGAGGACGAAGATGCCGGTGCCGATGATGACACCGACACCGAAGACGGTGAGGTCCAGAGCGGACAGCGACTTCTTGAGTGCGTGCTCCGGCTCCTCAGTGTCCAAGATCGACTGTTCGACCTTCTTCGTCCTGAAGAGGGTGCTGCTCACGGTCGTACCTCCCACGCATTGTCGTCCTCGACATGATCGAGGGGGCTTTCGCTCCGTATGCCCCGGCACGGACGCATTCACGCGAATGGGCCGGTCCCACCACCCTTGCGGGGTGGCGGGACCGGCCCATGGAGCAGCCTGTGAGGGGGTCAGTCGCGCGCGGGCTCCACCGCGTCGGTGGCCGTCGCGCGCTCGAAGCGGCCGTCCAGCTTGGCGACCAGACCGGTGACCTGACGTGCGATGTCGGGGGCCGTGAGGCCGATCTCGGCCATGACCTCCTTGCGCGAGGCGTGGTCGAGGAAGCGCGGCGGGATGCCGAAGTCACGCAGCGGTACGTCGACGCCCGCGTCGCGCAGGGCCTGCGCGACGGCCGAACCCACGCCTCCCACACGGGAGTTGTCCTCGACGGTGACGACGACGCGGTGCTGCTCGGCGAGCGGCGCGAGCGCCTCGTCGACCGGCTTGACCCAGCGCGGGTCGACGACGGTCGTGGTGATGCCCTGCTTGTCGAGGAGCCCGGCGATCTCCAGGCACATCGGGGCGAGCGCCCCGACGGAGACCAGCAGCACGTCCGGCTTGGCCGCGGACGGCCTGCGCAGCACGTCCATGGCACCGACCTTGCCGACGGCCGGGACCGCGGGTCCGACGACGCCCTTCGAGTAGCGGACGACGGTCGGCGCGTCGTCGACCTGGACGGCCTCGCGCAGCTGGGCGCGCAACTGCTCGGCGTCGCGCGGGGCGGCCAGGCGCAGCCCGGGGACGACCTGGAGCATGGACATGTCCCACATGCCGTTGTGCGAGGCGCCGTCGTCACCCGTGACGCCGGCCCGGTCCAGGACGAAGGTGACACCGCACTTGTGCAGCGCGACGTCCATGAGGACCTGGTCGAAGGCGCGGTTGAGGAACGTCGCGTAGACCGCGAAGACCGGGTGCACCCCGCCGGTGGCGAGACCCGCGGCCGAGGTGGCGGCGTGCTGCTCGGCGATGCCGACGTCGTAGATGCGGTCCGGGAACGCGTCGGCGAACTTCTTCAGGCCGACGGGCTGGAGCATCGCGGCGGTGATCGCGACGATGTCCTCGCGGTCGTGGCCGAGCTTGACCATCTCGTCGCCGAAGACGGACGTCCAGCTGGCGGCCGAGGCCTTGATGGGCAGGCCGGTGTCCGGGTGGATCGGGCCGATGCCGTGGAAGCGGTCGGCCTCGTCCTGCTCGGCGGGCTTGTAGCCGCGGCCCTTCTCGGTGAGGCAGTGCACGATGACCGGTCCGCCGAACCGCTTGGCGCGGGCCAGGGCCGACTCCAGGGCCTCGATGTCGTGGCCGTCGATGGGGCCGACGTACTTCAGGCCGAGGTCCTCGAACATGCCCTGCGGGGCGATGAAGTCCTTGAGGCCCTTCTTGGCGCCGTGCAGGGTCTCGTAGAGCGGCCTGCCGACGACCGGGGTGCGCTCCAGGAGGTCCTTGCCGCGGGCCAGGAACCGCTCGTAGCCGTCCGTCGTGCGCAGGGTGGCCAGGTGGTTGGCGAGGCCGCCGATGGTGGGGGCGTACGAGCGCTCGTTGTCGTTGACGACGATCACGAGGGGGCGGTCCTTGGCGGCCGCGATGTTGTTCAGGGCCTCCCAGGCCATGCCACCCGTGAGCGCTCCGTCGCCGATCACGGCGACGACGTGGTCGTCCTTGCCGCGCACCTCGTTCGCCTTGGCGAGGCCGTCGGCCCAGCCGAGGACCGTGGAGGCGTGCGAGTTCTCGATCACGTCGTGGTCGGACTCGGCGCGCGAGGGGTAGCCGGACAGGCCGCCCCTGGTGCGCAGCTTGGCGAAGTCCTGACGTCCGGTGAGCAGCTTGTGCACGTAGGACTGGTGACCGGTGTCGAAGAGCACCCGGTCCTTCGGCGAGTCGAACACGCGGTGCAACGCGATGGTGAGTTCGACGACGCCGAGGTTGGGGCCGAGGTGGCCGCCGGTCTTGGATACCGCGTCGACCAGGAAGGTCCGGATCTCGCCGGCCAGCTGGTCCAGCTGGTCCAGGCTGAGCCGGTCCAGATCGCGCGGTCCCGTGATGCGGGTCAGCAGCGGCACCCGTGCCTCCTTGCGATAGAACTGATCGAGCTTTTGCCGGGCCTGTCGAGTCTAATGTTCCGCCTTGGCGCGCGGCGCCCGGGCTGTGCGTTGTACATCACGCGATCGGCCGTACCCGAGGAGTACTCACGTTCGGTGGCGCTCTCGTGACATGGCTGTGCCCGGCGTCGTCATTGGCGCCGGGCACAGGATCCAGGGAGCGTCGCGACCGCCAGGGTCTGTCGTTCGGATCAGGCTGGTGCCCAGCGTGATCCGAACGAGAGGTCCTAGGCGCGGCCTGCCGACTTCTGGGTCTTGCGGGTGACCGAGTCGATGACGACCGTGGCGAGGAGCACGCCACCGGTGATCATGTACTGGATCGGGGTGGCGATGCCCTGGAGGGCCAGGCCGTACTGGATCGACGTGATCACGAGCACACCGAGCAGGGCGTTCCAGGTGCGGCCCCGGCCGCCGAAGAGGCTGGTGCCGCCGATGACGGCCGCCGCGATGACGTTCATCAGGAGGTCGCCGGAACCGGCGCTCTGGTTGGCCGCCGCGATCTTGGAGGCCCAGAAGAGGCCGCCGACCGCCGCGAACAGACCGGCGACGGCGAAGACCGAGACGCGGATCGCCGTGACGTTGATACCGGCGCGGCGCGACGCCTCGACGCTGCCGCCGAGCGCGAAGATCTTGCGGCCGTACGAGGTGCGGCGCAGAACGAAGTCGCTGGCGACCAGGACGATCGCGAACAGCAGCACGGCGAGCGGCAGGCCCTTGTACTGGTTGAACATGATCGCCACGGCGAAGGCCGCGATCGCGAGCAGCACCGTGCGCAGCACGAGCTCGCTCAGCGGGCGGGACGGGATCCCGGCGGCCTCGCGGCGCCGGTTGCCGAGGAAGGCCGACAGGAAGTAGCCGGCGACCGCGACGACCGCGAGCCCGTAGGCGGCGGCGACATCGGAGAAGTAGTACGTGGTGAGCTTGCCGACCACGCCGTCGCTGTCGATGTTGATCGTGCCGTTGGAGCCCAGGATCTGGAGCATGAAGCCGTTCCAGAACAGCAGGCCCGCCAGGGTCACGGCGAACGCGGGAGCGCCGATCCGGGCGAAGAAGAAGCCGTGCAGGGCGCCGATGACGGCACCGGCGGCGAGGGCGGTGAGGACCGCGACCCACTCGTTGACGCCGTGGGTGACGCTCATCACGGCCGTGATCGCCGCGGAGACACCGGAGACGGAGCCGACCGAGAGGTCGATCTCGCCGAGCAGCAGCACGAAGATGATGCCGACGGACATCATGCCCGTCGCGACCATGGCGACGAAGATGTTGTTGAGGTTCTCCGCGCCCAGGAACGCCGAGTTGAGGCTCTGGAAGATCGCGCAGATGACGATCAGGCCGATGACGACCGGGGTGGCGCCGAGGTCACCGGCGCGCATCTTGCGCTTGAACTCGCCTATGTAGCCCGCGAATCCCTGCTCGCGCACGAGGAGGCGGGGGTCGACGGCGACACTCGCGTCGCCGGCGACCGCCGGGGCGTCCACGGGGGCCTGCGGCTTGTCGGTCTTTTCGATGCTCACTTCTGAGCCTCCGCGTTGGTGCGCGCCGCACGACGGGTCACGGCGTTGTCCGTGGCGCCGGTGATGGCGGAGATGATCTCTTCCTGCGAGGTGGTCTTGACCTCGAAAACGCCGTTGTTGCGGCCGAGCCGCAGGACGGCGACCTTGTCGGCGACGGCCTTCACATCGGCCATGTTGTGGCTGATGAGGATGACCGCGTGGCCGCGCTCGCGCAGCCGCTCGACGAGGTCGAGGACCTGCGCCGTCTGCTCGACGCCGAGGGCGGCCGTCGGCTCGTCGAGGATGACCAGCTTGGGCTCGCCGAGCATGGAGCGTGCGATGGCCACGACCTGGCGCTGACCGCCGGAGAGCGAGGCGATCGGGATGCGCACGCTCGGGATGCGGATCGACAGCGTGTCGAGCAGCTCCCTGGAGCGGCGCTCCATCTCGACCTCGTCGAGGACACCGCGGCGCTTGAGCTCACGGCCCAGGAAGAGGTTGCCGACGACGTCAATGTTGTCGCACAGCGCGAGGTCCTGGTAGACGGTCGCGATGCCCAGGTTCTGGGCGTCGTGCGGCTTGTTGACCGCGACGGCCTTGCCGTCCCACTCGATGACACCTTCATCGATGGGGTGCACACCGGCGATCGTCTTGACAAGGGTGGACTTTCCGGCGCCGTTGTCGCCGACCAGGGCGACCACCTCACCGGCGTGGACCTCAAGCTCTACATCGGTGAGCGCCTGGACGGCACCGAATCGCTTGGAGACTCCGCGCAACGCCAGCACGGGCGTAGCGGACACGTGAACCATCTCCTTCGCCGCCAAAGGCCTGACCCGGCGGGAGGTTGAACAGAAAAGGCTGAGAGGGGGGTGCGTACGTGCAGGGACGGTGCTGTCGTACGTCGTTCCGTCCGGCGCCCCGCCGTTGAGCTTGCGGGGCTGTCGGCGGCGGGGCGCCGGACGCGCTCACACGGGGCGCTCCTTCAAGGTGCGCTCATGTCCCGTGCAGGACCGGGGAGTTGCCGAGGCGACTCCGGCCTGGTTACTTCAGGCCGATCTTGTCGCAGGCGGCCTTGTACTTGGCCGTGCAGATGTCGTCGAGGGTGTAGTAACCCTCCTTGACGACCGTGTCCTTGATGTTGTCCTGGGTCAGGGAGACCACCGGGACGATCACGGACGGGACACCCTTCTCGGTGCCGCTGTCGACCGTGCCGGTCTTGATGGAGTCGAGGCTCTCACCCTTGGCGACCGCGACGGCCATCTTGGCGACGGTCTCGGCCTCCTGCGGGTACGACTTGAAGACGCTCATGTTCTGGTCGCCCGTGACGATGCGCTGCACACCCGCGAGCTCGGCGTCCTGGCCGGTGACCGGGGGAAGCTTGCTCAGGCCCGCGCCCTTGAGCGCGGTGATGATGCCGCCCGCCATGCCGTCGTTGGCGGAGTAGACGCCGGCGATCTTGTCCTTGCCGACCGCGGAGATCGCGGCGTCCATGTTGGCGTTGGCGTTCTCCGGCTTCCACTCCTTGGTGTCGTAGGACTTGGCGATGTTCACCTTGCCCTTGAGCACCGAGAGCGCGCCGTCCTTGAACTGCTTCGCGTTCGGGTCGGTGATCGCGCCGTTCATCATGACGATCTTGGAGCTGGGCTTGGCCTTGTCGCCCATGGCCTTCAGCAGCGCCTCGCCCTGCGTCTTGCCGACCTCGGTGTTGTCGAACGAGGTGTACGCCTCGATCGGACCCTCGGCCAGGCGGTCGTACGCGACGACGGGGATGCCCGCGTCCTTGGCCTTCTTCACACCGCCGGCGACGGCCTTGTAGTCGACCGCGTCCAGGATCAGCACGTCGACCTTCTTGGTGATCATCGTGTCGATCTGCTGCGACTGGACGGTCGCGTCCTGCTTGGCGTTCAGGTACTCGACCTTGCCCTTGCCATTGGTGAGCGTCGAGATCTGCTTCTCAATGATCGGCTTGTCGAACTTCTCGTAGCGCGCGGTCTGGTTCTCCGGCAGCAGCAGGCCGACGGTGATCGCGTCGCCCTTCTTCGAGCTCGCCTTGTCGCCGCTGTCCTTGTCGCCGGACTCCTTGGCGCTGCCGCAAGCGGCGAGAGAGACGGCCATACCAGTGGCACAGAACGCAACGGCGGCACGACGCATACGCGTGTTCACTTCAGAAACCTCCCTGACGAGGCCGCGACGTTGCGGCCGAGGTAGCGGGAAGTCAACTCGGCCGCAACCCCGGCGTCAAGGAGTAAATCCTTAACGAGATGGCAACGGTGTCATGCGTTCTCTAAGTGAAGGCAGGTGCCGCCACGGACAGAGATCCGTCCAAAAGGGTCGAATCGCCCATCTCGCTGAGTGCCAGGGCCAGCGCCCCGAGCACCTCCGCGCGGCCGCCCAACGCCCCCGGAAGGACGGACAGTTGGCGCGCCGCACTGGGGATCGCGTAGCGCCCCACGGACTCCCTGATGGGCCCCAGGACCAGCTCTCCGGCCTCCGCCAGATCACCGCCGAGGACGACCCTGCTGGGGTTGAGCAGGTTGCAGAGATTCGCGACCCCGCTGCCGATGTGACGCCCCACGTCGGCGATCACCCGCCGGCACCCCGGGTCGCCGTCGCGCGCGAGCCGCACGACGGACTCCATGGTCAGCCCGGTGCCGTGGCTGGACTCCAGGAGCGGCAGCACGTAGCGGGCGGCGGTGAAGGTCTCCAGGCAGCCGCGGTTGCCGCAGCGGCAGACAGGGCCGGACTCGTCGAGCGTGATGTGCCCGATCTCGCCCGCGGTCCCGCCGGGCCCCCGGTAGATCTTCCCGTCAATCACGAGCCCGGCGCCGACACCGCTGGCGACCTTGATGTACGCGAGGTCCTTCACGCCGCGCCCGCTGCCCCAGACCAGCTCGCCGAGGGCGCCCAGGTTGGCGTCGTTGTCGACGTGCACGGGCACGCCGAGGCGCCTGCTCATCTCCTCGGCGGGCTTGGTGCCGGTCCAGCCCGGCAGGATGGACGTGGAGCCCAGCGTGCCGCTCTCCACGTCGATGGGACCCGGTACGCCGAGCCCTACGCCCGCCACCTTCGTACGGTCCACGCCGGTGGCCGCCACGAGCCGCTCGACGAGCTCCTCGGCCCGGTCGAAGCCCTGCGCCGCGGAGGCGTCCACATCGAGGGGCTCGGCCTCCTCGGCGAGCACCTGGTGGGCGAGGTTGCCGATCGCCACGCGCAGGTGGGTGTGGCCGAAGTCGACACCGATGACGATGCCCGCGTCACCGCTGAGCGAGACGCTGCGGGCCCGGCGGCCCCCGGCCGAGGTGGGCGTGACCTCGACGGTCCCGCCGTCCTTGAGCTCCCGGACGATGTTGGAGACCGTCGCCGCGGACAGGCCCGTCGTCCTCGCGATCTCCGCCTGCGTGAGCGAACCGGCGAGCCGCACCGCGCGTACGACCCGCTCCAGATTGGCCCGATGCAGCGACGACTGCGACCCCGGAGTCTCCATTGACTCATCCCACCCTTAGCCCGTTGTCGGGCGGCCCCCCGTGAGTGAGCCGTCCGTGGCCCGCATCACACGGAGAGTGACCGGGCCTTGTACAAGTTATGAACTCCAAGTTCCGCAGAATCGGCCCATGCCGTCAAGCCCTTGACGGAAATCGGTTCCATCGGCAGCGCACAGGGGTCCGGCCCCGGAGAGACTTCTCTCCGGGGCCGGACCCCTGTGCGCAACGGGTGAAGCAGCGGTCACATGATGGCGCCGGCCGTACGGCGCGACGGTGGGTGTCAGCGGAAGGTGCCCTGCGACACCGAACCGGCGATCCGGCGCTGGAAGATGATGTACACGATCAGTACGGGCACCACCGTGACCACGATCGCCGCGAACAGCGCGCCGTAGTCGATGTCGTAGACCTGCGAGGACGCGTAGGCGGACATCCCCTGGGTCAGGACCCACTTGTCCTGGTTGGTGTTGAGCGCCACCGGGAGCAGGAACTGGTTCCACAGCCCCAGGAAGTTGAAGATCGCCACCGCAGCCATGCCCGGACTGGCCATCGGCAGCATCACCTGGAAGAACGCCCGCCAGTCACCGGCACCGTCGATCAGCGCGGCCTCGTACACGTCGTGCGGCAGTGACCGGAAGAACGCGTAGAGGAAGAACACCGTGAACGGCAGCGCGAACGCGACATAGGTGAGGATAAGCCCCGGACGCGTGTTCAGCAGCCCGAAGTTCTGCAACTGGAAGAAGAGCGGCACGATCGCCAGAAAGACGGGGAAGGTCAGCCCGGCGAGCATCACGTAGTAGATCAGCCGGCGGCCGGGGAATTCGAACCGGGCCAGGATGTAGGCGCACATCGCGCCCAGCAGCATCACCAGGAACAACGCGGAGACAACGACGATCACCGAATTCAGGAAGTACTTCCCGATGTTCGCGTCGGTCCACGCGTGCTCGTAGTTCTCGATCCTCCAGTGATCCGGCAGCGTGAACGGCGACGACAGGATCTCGCTGGTCGACTTGAAGGACGACACCAGCACCCACAGCATGGGCACGATCACGATCACGGACCACAGGATCAGCAAGCCGTGCGAGAGCGCCGCGAACCTGCGGTCGCTGCTCACGACGGCTCTCGTCAGCTTCCGGTCTCGCGCCGGCTTGCGGTCACTCGCCTGCTTCCGGTCGGCGGCTATGGCGCTCACTGGGCACCTCCCTTGGCTCCGGCACGCCGAGCCTTGAACCCAGACGCTTTCTTCTTGCCCTCGCTCTCGCCGCCGCCCGTCAGGCGGTTGACGGCGAACACCAGCGCCGCGAACACCAGGGTGACCACGGCGAGGACGACCCCCATCGCGGTGGCGTATCCGAACTGCCCCTTCCGGAAGGCGGTGTTGAACAGATCCTGGCTGATCGTAAGGGTCGAGTTGGCCGGCCCACCGCCCGGCAACAGCGCCTGTACGTAGACGAACGCGTCCAGCGCGGCGATGCCCAGGTAGATGTACGCCGTCTGCACGCTGTCCCGGATCGCCGGCAGGGTGACCGAGATCGTCATCCGGAACCGGCCTGCCCCGTCGATCCTGGCCGCCTCGTACAGCTCGGCAGGGACTCCCTTGATCGCGGCGATGAAGAGCACCGCGTAGAACCCGACGAGCCCCCAGACGATGACGAACATCAGGGCCGGCATCGCGGTCGACTCCTGGCCCAGCCAGGAGAACTCCTCGAAGTCAAGACCGAGTTTGGTGAGGATGCCGTTGAGCAGGCCTGCGTTCGGGTCGTACATCTGCGCCCAGATCAGGCCGACGATGATCGCCGGCACGACATACGGGAAGAACGAGACGATGCGGTAGAACGACGCGCCCCGGATCCCTCGGACGGGGCCGATGCTGGGCCCGCCCAGGGTGACGGCCACCGCTACCCCCAGGGCGAGCGTCAACGTCACCAAGGGCACGAAGGCCGCCAGCAACGCGACATTGCGCAACGCCTTCAGGAAGATGTCGTCCTCGAGCAGCTTGGTGAAGTTGTCCAGCCCGATGAAGTCGTAGTCCGGGCTGAAGCCGCGCCAGTTGGTCATCGCCCAGAAGATCGCCTGAACAAAGGGGTACAGGACGAAGAGTACGAAAATGGCCAGCGGGACACCGAGGAACGCGAGGAAGAACGTCACCCGGTCGAAGGTGAGCTTGCGGCGTCGGGGCCGCCCACCGCGAGCGGCCGGCGTCGGCCGGCGGCTCGCGGTGTCGGAGGTGGTGGTCGTGTCTTTCATCGCAGTGCTAGCTGACCTTGATCTTGTCGACGGAGTCGTCTTCCCGGATCTTGTCGGAGATCTTCTGCAGCGCCGAGGTCAGGCCCTTGGCGTCGATGTCGCCGGCGAGGAACGAGTTCCACGGCACCAGCTGGTCGGTGTTCATGCCGTAGGCCTCGACGAAGTTGTAGGTGAAGATGTTGGTGCCGGCGGCCTCGAGCATCTTCGTCTGCGAGACGAGGGCCGACGATCCGTAACCGTCGGCGGGCACGGTGCCCTTGACGATCGTCGGGGCCAGCTTCGTCTTGGAGAAGTTGGCGGCCGCCTTCTCGGACAGCATCGCCCGCAGCACTTCCTTGCCGCCGGCCGGGTTCTTGCCCTGCTTGGGCACGATGAACGGCTCGCCGGCCGCCGCGCGCAGCGACTCGTAGGGCATCTTCGGCTTGTCGGTGAGCGTCATCGACGGGAAGCCGGTCATCTGGAAGTCAGCCTTGGTGGCCTTCTTCATCTCGTTCTCGATCCAGCCACCGGACGGGTAGAGCAGCGCCTTCTGGTCGTTGCTCCAGATCGCCTGCGCCTTCTGGAACTGGGTGCCGGAGCCACCGGGGACGAACATCTTCTGCTTGACCATGGTCTCCATGACCTTGATCACTCCCTGGATGGCCGGGTGCGACCAGCAGCCCTTCTCCAGGTTCTCCAGCGCGAGCCGGACCTCGTCGCCGCCCTCCTTGATCGCCGAGTCGATCAGGAGCGTGCGGTAGTAGGTCGCCGCCTCCTTGCCGTGGACGAAGAGGTACTTGCCCTTCTTCTTCGCCTTCTGGCCGAGGTCGAGCGCCTCGTCCCACGTCTTCGGCGGCGTCCAGCCGTTCTTCTCGAACAGCGTCTTCGAGTACCAGACGCCGTACACCGTCATCACGTAGTTGAGCGCAACGAACTTGTCCTTGAACGTGCCAGGGGCCTTGACGCCGGGGTAGACGATGTCGGCGATCTTCTTGCCCTCGTACGTGTTGGCCTCGAAGAGGTCGTCGAGTTCCTCGAGCTGGTCGAGGATGCTGAGGAAGCCGATCTGGTCCTCACCGGAGTTGTCGATGAGGTCCGGCGGGTTACCGCCGACGAACCGGGGCTGGAGCTCCGGGGCGATGTCGACGACCGGCTTGACCTGGACCTTGAGACCCTTGATCTGGTCCCCGACGACCTTGTTGGTGTAGTCGACGTAGTCGGTGCCGTAGCCGCCGTCGAAAATGGCCGCGTCGACCTTGGAGTTCGCGGCGACACCGAACGGGTTCTTGGCGCCCTTCTTGCCCTTCGGGCCGCCGTCACCGTTGTCCTTGCTGGAGGGAGAGCCACACGCAACCGCGAACGAACCCATGGCTGCAGTTGCGATCGCCCCGCGCAGGAGCGTCCGCCTGTCAAGAGAGCCGGCACGAATGGTCATCTCTGCATCCTCACTGATCGATTGGATCTGTACGGGTTTGCTGCGTGTTCGGCTGCCGGGCCGGGATGGCCCCGTGCTTGCCGCACTTCTCTTTGAGCGCGTCCTGGTGTGGGTCTCCGCCTGAAATGTCGGCGGAGATGCACATCGGGGCGTTTCGCCGTCGTCTCGGAGCCGCTCAGCGGCACCGATGGTGATCAGCTGAGTGATGTGGGAAAAGCGGTCGCCGGGGCCGTGGTTGGAGCGACAGTCGCGCTCCGCTCGATCAGATCGCGATGGCCTACGCCGGGGGTGGATCCCATGCTCAAGTCCTCGCCTTCTCCAGGACTCAGGCGGTGAACCGGATCCTCCCCGGCACCGCGGTGATGTGAAGCTGGGGTCGTGCCTGATGTCTACACGCCGGGATCGGTCGGAAACACACGGCCGATGGCGCTCGGATACGCGCCTCACCGTTTCCCCCATCCCCCCGCGCTGTCCGCGGCCGGTGGAAACGGCTGAGCAGACGCCGACAGGTATAGTCCACTTCACATAAACTGGGCAAGATCGAATGCAGGTTTGGACGGCGTTCTTTCCCGAGTTGAGACCTCTCGGATATATGAGGCGCCCTTGAGCGGCCCATGCGTGCCCCGGACGACCGATGACCTCGCTTAATGGATGGTCGCGCCAGTCTTCTCGTCCCGCGCGCCGCACACGCCGATTCCAACACCCTTGACACCACAGCCGACTTACCTCCCTACTGGACCCTGCGCTGCGAACTGACAACGTTGTCTCGCGCCGGGAGGGTGCTCGCGAATGCATGGCAGATCCAGACACAGACTTAGGTCCACGGCCGCCCTGGGGGCGGCCTCACTCGCGCTCGTCGCCGCCGGCCAGGGGGCGTCCGCCGCGTCCCCCGGCCAACAGCCGCGCGCCGACCGCGAGTTCAGCTCCTCGTTCGAAACGGGCGATCCCGCCCCCACCTGGCTGAACACGGTGGATACCGCCGCGGACGGCACCAAGCGGTCGTCCGGGGTCGACGGCGGTGACAGCGGTGGATTTCCGGGCAATGTCAACAGCCATGTCACGGAGGTCCGCGCCAGCGACGAGAACTCGGGCGGCGGTGAGACCAAGGAGAACCTCACCGACGGCGAGTCCAGCACCAAGTGGCTCTCGTTCGAGCCCACGGCCTGGGTCGAGTACGACCTGGACGCGCCGGCCAAGATCACGAACTACGCCCTGACATCGGCCAACGACCACGCCGAACGCGACCCGAAGGACTGGACCCTCAAGGGCTCCACCGACGGCAAGGAGTGGACGACGCTCGACACCCGCACCGGGGAGAGCTTCGCCGACCGCTTCCAGACCAAGAAGTACGACCTCCAGAACCCGGCCGAGTACCAGCACTTCCGGATCGAGGTCACCAAGAACAACGGCGCGGACGACGCCACGCAGCTCGCCGACCTCCAGCTGGCCACCGCCGACGCCGGCTCGCCCACGCCCGACGACATGCTGTCCCTCGTCGACAAGGGCCCCAGCGGCTCCCCCACCGCCAAGGCGGGCGCGGGCTTCACCGGCAAGAAGGCCCTGCGCTACGCGGGCACGCACAAGGCCGACTCACGCGCCTACTCGTACAACAAGGTCTTCGACGTCGACGTGGCAGTCGCCCGTGACACGGAGCTCTCGTACAAGATCTTCCCGTCGATGGCGGACGGCGACCGCGACTACGACGCCACCAACGTCTCCGTGGACCTCGCCTTCACCGACGGCACCTATCTGAGCGACCTGAAGGCCACCGACAGCAACGGCGGCCTGCTGACGCCGCAGGGCCAGGGCGCGGCCAAGCGGCTCTATGTCAACCAGTGGAACGCCGTCGCCTCGTCCATCGGCTCGGTCGCGGCCGGCAAGACCGTCGACCGGATCCTGGTGGCGTACGACTCGCCGAAGGGCCCGGCGAAGTTCCGCGGCTGGGTCGACGACATCGCGCTGAAGGCCGCGAAGCCGGAGCCGCCGAAGGCGCATCTGTCGGACTACGCGGTCACGACGCGCGGCACGAACTCCAGCGGCGGTTTCTCGCGCGGCAACACGTTCCCGGCCACCGCCGTCCCCCATGGCTTCAACTTCTGGACGCCGGTGACCAACGCCGGCTCCCTCAGCTGGCTCTACGACTACAGCCGCGACAACAACGCGGACAACCTCCCCACGATGGAGGCGTTCAGCGCCAGCCACGAGCCCAGCCCCTGGATGGGCGACCGGCAGACGTTCCAGATGATGCCGTCGGCGGCGTCCGGCACCCCGGACACCTCCCGCACCGGCCGCGCGCTGCCGTTCAAGCACGAGAACGAGACGGCCCGCCCCTACTACTACGGGGTGCGCTTCGAGAACGGCCTCAAGGCCGAGATGACGCCGACCGACCACGCGGCGATGCTGCGGTTCACCTACCCCGGTGACGACGCGAGCGTGATCTTCGACAACGTCTCCGACCAGGCGGGCCTCACGCTCGACAAGGACAAGGGCATCGTCACCGGATACTCGGACGTGAAGTCCGGGCTCTCCGCGGGCGCGACCCGGCTCTTCGTCTACGGCGTCTTCGACACCCCGGTCACCGGCGGCGACTCCACCGGGCCCAAGGGCTACCTCCGCTTCAAGCCGGGCGCCGACAAGGCGGTCACCCTGCGCCTCGCGACGTCCCTGATAGGCATCGACCAGGCCAAGGCGAACCTCGCGCAGGAGCTGCCGTCCGGGTCGTCGTTCTCCTCCGTGCGGGACAGCGCCCGCGCGCAGTGGGACAAGCTCCTCGGCAAAGTCGAGGTGGAGGGCGCCACGGCCGACCAGCGCACCACCCTCTACTCGTCCCTGTACCGGCTGTATCTGTACCCCAACTCCGGCTTCGAGAAGGTCGGTTCGAAGTACCAGTACGCCTCGCCGTTCTCGCCGATGCCGGGTCCTGACACCCCGACCCACACCGGCGCGAAGATCGTCGACGGCAAGCCGTACGTCAACAACGGCTTCTGGGACACGTACCGCACGACCTGGCCCGCGTACTCGCTCCTGACGCCGAAGAAGGCGGGCGAGCTCGTCGACGGGTTCGTGCAGCAGTACAAGGACGGCGGCTGGATCTCACGCTGGTCCTCGCCGGGTTACGCGGACCTGATGACCGGTACGTCGTCGGACGTGGCGTTCGCCGACGCGTACGTCAAGGGCGTCAAGTTCGACGCGGAGGCCGCGTACAAAGCGGCTCTGAAGAACGCGAGCGTCGTGCCGCCCGCGGCGGGCGTGGGCCGCAAGGGGATGCAGACGTCGCCGTTCCTCGGCTACACGAGCACGGACACCCACGAGGGTCTGTCCTGGGCACTCGAGGGCTACCTCAACGACTACGGCATCGCGCAGATGGGCCAGGCCCTCTACAAGAAGACCGGCGAGAAGCACTACAAGGAGGAGTCGGAGTACTTCCTCAACCGGGCCCGCGACTACGTGAACATGTTCGACCCGAAGGCGGGCTTCTTCCAGGGCAAGAGCGAGAAGGGCGACTGGCGCGTCGAGTCGTCGAAGTTCGACCCGCGCATCTGGGGCTACGACTACACGGAGACCAACGCCTGGGGCTACGCCTTCACCGCCCCGCAGGACTCGCGCGGGCTCGCCAACCTCTACGGCGGACGCGACGGCCTCGCCAAGAAGCTCGACACGTTCTTCGCCACCCCGGAGACGGCGACCAACGACGTCGCGGGCTCGTACGGCGGTGTCATCCACGAGATGACGGAGGCGCGTGACGTCCGGATGGGCATGTACGGCCACTCGAACCAGGTGGGCCACCACATCACGTACATGTACGACGCGGCGGGCCAGCCGTACAAGACGCAGGAGAAGGTCCGCGAGGTCCTCTCCCGGCTCTACACGGGCAGCGAGATCGGCCAGGGCTACCACGGCGACGAGGACAACGGCGAGCAGTCGGCCTGGTACCTCTTCTCCTCGCTCGGCTTCTACCCGCTGGTCATGGGCAGCGGCGAATACGCCATCGGCTCCCCGCAGTTCACGAAGATGACGCTGCACCTGGAGAACGGCAAGGACCTCGTCGTCAAGGCTCCCGAGAACAGCACGAAGAACATCTACGTGCAGGGCCTGAAGGTCAACGGCAAGAACTGGACGTCGACGTCGCTGCCGCACTCGGTCGTCGCGAAGGGCGGGGTCCTGGAGTTCGCGATGGGCCCGAAGCCGTCGAAGTGGGGCACCGGCAAGAACGCGGCGCCGGTCTCCATCACGCAGGACGACAAGGTGCCGTCGCCGCGCAAGGACGCGATCACGGGTTCGGGGCCGCTCTTCGACAACTCCTCGGCCACGAGCGCGAGTGCGGAGTCGGTGGAGCTGCCGGTCGGCGCGGACGGCGCGAAGGCCGTGCAGTACACGCTGACGTCGGACGACAGGACGAAGGCCCCGACGGGCTGGAAGCTGGAGGCCTCGGCCGACGGCTCGTCCTGGAAGACGCTGGACCAGCGGTCCGGCGAGTCCTTCTCCTGGGACAAGCAGACCCGGGCGTTCTCGGTGAGCGAGCCGGGCTCGTACAAGCACTACCGGCTGGTGTTCACCGGTGGGGCCGCGACGGTGGCGGAGGTGGAGCTGCTGAGCTAGCCCCCTGACGTCCGATGACGCCGCTGAGCCGTGAGGCTCAGCGGCGTTGTCGTTGCCTCTAATTGTGTGGACAGGGGTCCGACGGCCCGCTTACTGTCTGGCACGAACCGTGATGCAGACCGAGGAGGTGGGACCCATGAACGCAGTACGCATGTGGGTGCTCCTCTCCTCCCCACGGTCGGGCGATTGACATAGGTCGCCGGGAGCGCTGGAACAAAGCGATCCCGAAGGGAAAGACCTATGAAGACGACAGTGATCGAACGCGTCGCCGACCGGCAGTGGCACGCGCTGGAGGACGACCAGGTGGTCGGCTCCGGTGAGGCCTGGCCCCGGCACGACGGGCGGCTCTTCCTCAGCATCGACTCCTGGCACGACACGGCGTTCGGCCTGCTCGCCGATGCCATGCTCGCCGACCTGCCGAGGCCGCTCCACACGATGGTCGACGAGGCCGACGTGGACCTCAGGTCCCGTTGGGAGCGCCTCGGTTTCACGGCCCGGCGCCGCGAGTGGGTGTGCTTCCTGCCCACCGACCCGCGCGTCACGGGACTCGGCGCGGCACAGCCGCCGTCGGGCGTGACGATCCTCCCCCTCGGCGCATCGGAGAAGGACCCCCTGCGCGCGCTCGACCGCGTGATCCGGGACGAGGTCGAGGCCTCCGTCGGATGGCGGGAGATGCCGGCCGAGGTGCTGCCGCGCCTGGACGACGCGACGGTGGTGGACCCGACGAAGTACGCGGTGGCGGCGGAGTCCGGCCGGTACGTCGGGCTGCTCCGGGTCGCGCCGGTGCCGCGGCAGCCACGGATCGGCCTCGTCGCGGTCCGGGCCGACCGGCAGCGCCGCGGCATCGCGCGGGCGCTCCTCGCCGAAGTCCTCGGCCCCCTGCACCGGTCCGGGATCCGGACGGTGTCGGCCGAGGTCGGCGAGCACAACCGGGCCGCGACGGCCCTCTTCGACACCCTCGGCGCCGAGCGCGCAGGCAGCAACCTGGAGGTCGTACTTCACTGATGACGAAGACCAACCGCGGTATCGAATTCGAGGGCACCGTCGTCGAGTGCCTGCGCAACGCCACGTTCCAGGTGGAACTGGAGAGCGGGCACAAGGTGCTCGCGCACATCAGCGGGAAGATCCGGAAGAACTACATCAAGATCCTTCCGTTCGACCGGGTGCTCGTGGAGATCAGTCCCTACGACCTGACGCGCGGCCGGATCATCTACCGGTACCGGAACTGATCCTGCACCCTGACCGCGTCACTTCCGCCAGAACAAGTGGTGCGTCACGTTGCCGGTCGGGCTGGGCACGATGTCCACGTGGAAGCGGTCGCGCAGCTCGTCCGGTGATTCCCACAGGCGCGATCCGGATCCGAGCTTCACGCCCGGCGAGACCGCCACATGCAGGGTGTCGACGAGGTCGGCGTCGAGGAACTGACGGATCACGTTCGCCCCGCCCCCGAGCCGGACGTCCCTGCCCTGGGCCGCCGTCTTCGCCTGTTCGAGGACGGTGGCCGGGTCGGCGTCCACGAAGTGGAACGTGGTGTCGGACAGGGTGATCGACGGCCGCGGGTGGTGGGTCATGACGAACACCGGCGTGTGGAACGGCGGTTCGTCACCCCACCAGCCCTGCCACTCCAGGTCCTGCCAGGGCCCGTGCTGCGGCCCGAACTTGCCGCGGCCCATGATCTCGGCGCCGATGTTGCGGTGGAAGTCGCGGACGAGATAGTCGTCCAGGCCACGGCTACCGCCGGGATCGGTGCGGTTGGGCCAGCTCGCCGTGGCGCCGCACCACGCGAACATCTCCCCCGGGTCTGCGTGCCCGAACGGCCGCTCCAGACTCTGCCCTTCCCCGGCGCCGAACCCGTCACCGGAGACATTGAAGTTCTGAACCCTCAGCAGCTGCGTCACGTGTTCCTCCTGGATTACGGATGACAGTGAGGAGACTCCCCCGGCCAGGAGAACTCATCGCCGTCGGGCCCGGCTGCCGGACACGCGAAAGGGCCGCATCCCCGTCGCCGGGGATGCGGCCCTCAACTGCCCTGCCGGCCGCTTACTTGCGGATCAGGCTGCGCAGCACGTACTGCATGATGCCGCCGTTGCGGTAGTAGTCCGCCTCACCGGGGGTGTCGATGCGGACGACCGCGTCGAACTCCACACCGGTGTCGGTGGTGACCTTGACCGTGCGGGGGGTCGAGCCGTTGTTCAGCTCGGTCACGCCGGTGAAGGAGAAGGTCTCCTCGCCGGTCAGGCCGAGGGACTCGGCCGAGGCGCCCTCCGGGAACTGGAGCGGCAGGACGCCCATGCCGATGAGGTTCGAGCGGTGGATGCGCTCGTACGACTCGGCGATGACGGCCTTGACGCCGAGGAGCGCGGTGCCCTTGGCGGCCCAGTCGCGGGACGAGCCGGAGCCGTACTCCTTGCCGGCCAGGATGGCCAGCGGGGTGCCCTGCTCGATGTAGTTGCGCGAGGCGTCGTAGATGAAGGAGACGGGGGCACCGTCCTTCGTGAAGTCGCGGGTGTAGCCGCCCTCGGTGCCCGGCGCGATCTGGTTGCGCAGGCGGATGTTGGCGAACGTGCCGCGGATCATGACCTCGTGGTTGCCACGGCGCGAGCCGTAGGAGTTGAAGTCACGGCGCTGGACGCCGTGCTCCGTGAGGTACTGGCCGGCCGGGGTGTCGGCCTTGATGGCACCGGCCGGGGAGATGTGGTCGGTGGTGACCGAGTCGCCCAGCTTGGCGAGGACGCGCGCGCCCGTGATGTCGGAGACCGGGGTGGTCTCCATCGTCATGCCCTCGAAGTACGGGGGCTTGCGGACGTACGTCGACTCGGTGTCCCACTCGAAGGTGTTGCCGGTCGGGATCGACAGGGCCTGCCACTGGGCGTCGCCCGCGAAGACGTCGGCGTAGGACTTGTTGAACATGTCCTCGCCGATGGAGTTGGCGACGACGTCGTTGACCTCGGCCTCCGTCGGCCAGATGTCCGCCAGGTAGACCGGCTTGCCGTCCTGGTCGATGCCCAGGGCGTCCTTGGTGATGTCGACCTTCATCGAACCGGCGAGGGCGTACGCGACGACCAGCGGCGGGGACGCCAGGTAGTTCATCTTGACGTCGGGGTTGATGCGGCCCTCGAAGTTGCGGTTGCCGGAGAGGACCGACGTGACCGCCAGGTCGTGCTCGTTGACCGCCTTCGAGACCTCCTCGGGCAGCGGGCCCGAGTTGCCGATGCAGGTGGTGCAGCCGTAGCCGACGAGGTTGAAGCCGACCTTGTCCAGGTACGGCGTCAGACCGGCCTTGTCGAAGTAGTCGGTGACGACCTTCGACCCCGGGGCGAGAGTGGTCTTGACCCACGGCTTGCGGGTCAGGCCCTTCTCCACGGCCTTCTTCGCGACGAGCGCGGCGGCGACCATCACGTACGGGTTCGACGTGTTGGTGCACGAGGTGATCGCGGCGACGGTGACGGCGCCGTGGTCGATCTCGTACGTCGAGCCGTCGGGGGCGGTCACCTGGACCGGCTTCGACGGGCCGCCGTTCGGGTGGTTCGCCGGGGCGTCGGAGGCCGGGAAGGACTCCTTGCCCGCCTCGTCGTCGTCGACGACGTAGTTGCGCACGTCGACGGCGAACTGCTGGGCGGCGTTCGCGAGGACGATGCGGTCCTGCGGGCGCTTCGGGCCGGCGATGGAGGGGACGACCGTGGAGAGGTCGAGCTCCAGCTTCTCGGAGAAGTCGGGCTCGGCGGCCGGGTCCAGCCAGAGGCCCTGCTCCTTGGCGTACGCCTCGACGAGCGCGACCTGCTGCTCGTCGCGGCCCGTCAGCTTCAGGTACTTCAGCGTCTCGTCGTCGATCGGGAAGATCGCGGCGGTGGAGCCGAACTCCGGCGACATGTTGCCGATGGTGGCGCGGTTCGCCAGGGAGGTGGCGGCGACGCCCTCACCGTAGAACTCGACGAACTTGCCGACGACGCCGTGCTTGCGCAGCATCTCGGTGATCGTGAGCACGAGGTCCGTGGCGGTGGTGCCGGGCTTGAGCTCACCGGTGAGCTTGAAGCCGACGACGCGCGGGATGAGCATCGAGACCGGCTGGCCGAGCATCGCGGCCTCGGCCTCGATGCCGCCGACGCCCCAGCCCAGGACGCCCAGGCCGTTGACCATCGTGGTGTGCGAGTCGGTGCCGACGAGGGTGTCGGGGTAGGCAACGCCGTTACGGACCATGACCGTGCGGGCCAGGTGCTCGATGTTGACCTGGTGGACGATGCCGGTGCCCGGGGGGACGACCTTGAACTCGTCGAAGGCGGTCTGGCCCCAGCGCAGGAACTGGTAGCGCTCCTTGTTGCGGCCGTACTCCAGCTCGACGTTCTGGCCGAAGGCGTCGGCGGTGCCGAACTTGTCGGCGATGACGGAGTGGTCGATGACCAGCTCGGCCGGGGCCAGCGGGTTGATCTTGGCCGGGTCGCCGCCGAGCTCCTTCACGGCCTCACGCATGGTGGCGAGGTCCACGACACAGGGCACACCGGTGAAGTCCTGCATGATCACGCGGGCGGGCGTGAACTGGATCTCCTGGGACGGCTGGGCCTGGGAGTCCCAGCTGCCGAGCGCACGGATGTGGTCGGCGGTGATGTTCGCGCCGTCCTCGGTGCGGAGCAGGTTCTCAAGGAGAACCTTCAGGCTGTAAGGGAGGCGCGCGGAGCCCTCGACCTTGTCCAGCTTGAAGATCTCGTACGACTCGTCGCCCACGCGCAGCGTGCTGCGGGCGTCGAAGCTGTTCGCCGACACGACAGTCTCCTTCATATATGTGCGCGTTCCACCGCATCCTGCCGCCACGACGGGGTCGCCGATCCGCTAAGGTAAGGCTAAGTTAGGTAACCCTTACCGAGCATGGCGGCTGCGGTGTGCCTCTGTAGATATCTCGATGTCGAGATAACTCTAATACATGAGGCCGGACTGGTCATGCCCGGGTTTCGCCGAGCCGTCCCGCCGCGCCACCGGCGGACCGCCCTCCCCATCGTCCCGCACGCGCGCCGGCGCGCCACCAGGGCCGGTTGACGACCCGTCACCCCAATGGACCTGCCGGAATGCGTCATCTCATATCTGAGATAGCCTGCCGCCATGGCAGACGACTACCTCGTACGTATCGGCAAGCTCATCCGTGACGCCCGACAGCACCGGGGCTGGACACAGTCGCAGCTGGCCGAGGCGCTCGGCACCAGCCAGAGCGCCGTCAACCGCATCGAGCGCGGCAACCAAAACATCAGCCTTGAGATGATCGCCCGAATAGGCGAAGCGCTCGACAGTGAAATCGTCTCTCTGGGCTACTCGGGTCCGATGCACCTGCGCGTGGTCGGCGGCCGCCGCCTGTCCGGGTCCATCGACGTGAAGACGAGCAAGAACGCCTGCGTGGCGCTGCTGTGCGCCTCACTCCTCAACAGGGGCCGGACGGTCCTGCGCCGCGTCGCCCGCATCGAGGAGGTCTACCGCCTTCTCGAGGTCCTGAACTCCATCGGTGTCCGCACCCGGTGGATCAACGACGGCGTGGACCTCGAGATCGTGCCGCCGGCCGCCCTGGACATGGACGCCATCGACGCCGCCGCCGCCCGCCGCACGCGCTCGATCATCATGTTCCTCGGCCCGCTCCTGCACCGCCTCGACCACTTCAAGCTGCCGTACGCCGGCGGCTGCGACCTCGGCACCCGCACCATCGAGCCACACATGATCGCGCTGCGCCGGTTCGGCCTGGACATCACGGCGACCGAGGGGCTCTACCACGCGCAGGTCGAGGCGGGCATCTCCCCCGACCGGCCGATCGTGCTGACCGAGCGCGGCGACACCGTGACCGAGAACGCGCTGCTCGCGGCCGCCCGCCACGACGGCACCACCGTCATCCGCAACGCGTCCTCGAACTACATGGTCCAGGACCTCTGCTTCTTCCTGGAGGCCCTGGGCATACGCGTCGAGGGCATCGGCACGACCACCCTCACCGTGCACGGCGTGCCGCAGATCGACGTCGACGTCGACTACTCGCCGTCCGAGGACCCGGTCGAGGCGATGAGCCTGCTGGCCGCCGCGGTGGTCACCGAGTCCGAACTGACGGTGAAGCGGGTGCCGATCGAGTTCCTGGAGATCGAGCTCGCGGTCCTGGAGGAGATGGGCCTCGACCACGACCGCTCGGCCGAGTACTTCGCGGACAACGGCCGTACGCGCCTGGTGGACCTCACCGTCCGGCCCTCCAAACTGGAGGCGCCGATCGACAAGATCCACCCGATGCCGTTCCCCGGCCTCAACATCGACAACGTGCCCTTCTTCGCGGCCATCGCGGCGGCGGCCCAGGGCAAGACCCTCATCCACGACTGGGTCTACGACAATCGCGCGATCTATCTCACGGACCTGAACCGGCTCGGCGGGCGCCTCCAGTTGCTCGACCCGCACCGTGTCCTCGTCGAGGGCCCGACGCGCTGGCGCGCCGCCGAGATGATGTGCCCGCCCGCACTGCGCCCCGCCGTCGTCGTGCTCCTCGCGATGATGGCCGCCGAGGGCACGTCCGTACTGCGCAACGTCTACGTGATCAACCGCGGTTACGAGGAGCTGGCCGAGCGGCTCAACTCCGTCGGCGCACAGATCGAGACGTTCCGGGACATCTGACGCGACCGGCGTCGTTCAGGGCCGCGGGAAGAGGTTGAGCAGTTCCTCCTCCGCGGCCCATCGGCGTATCTGCTCCACGATCAGTCGCTCGGCGCGCGGGCGGAAGGCCGCCGAACCGCCGGCCACGTGCGGGGTGATGAGGACGCCGGGGGCGTGGCGCAGGGCGTGGTCCTCCGGGAGGGGCTCCGGGTCGGTGACGTCGAGGGCGGCGCGCAGCCGGCCCGTGACGGTCTCGGCGAGCAGAGCCTCGGTGTCGAGGGTGCGGCCGCGGCCGACGTTGACGACGAGGGCGCCGTCCGGCAGCGCGGCCATTTCCTTCGGGCCGAACAGGCCGACCGTGGCCGGGTTCTCGGGCAGGACGAGGACCACGATGTCGAGGCCGGGGAGCAGCTCGGGCAGGTCCGCGATCGCGTGGACCCGCTCGTCGGGGCGGGCGCGCCGGGCGACGCGGACGACCTCGGCCTCGCAGGCGAGGAGCCGCGCCTCCAGGGCCGAGCCGATCGAGCCGTAGCCGACGATCGCGACGCGGCTGTCCGCGAGCGAGCGCGTGAAGTGCGGGTCCCAGCGGCCGGCCACCTGGTCGGCGGCCCAGCGGGGCAGTTCGCGCTGGGCCGCGAGGATGAGGCCGAGGGCGTGCTCCGCGGTGGAGGCGTCGTGCAGACCGCGGCCGTTGTGCAGGGTGACGCCCTCGGGCAGCTGCGGCTGGAGCTTCTCGACTCCGGCGCTGAGTGACTGGACGGCGCGCAGGCGCGGGAGCCGGGGCAGCAGCCGGTCCGCGTCGGGGACCGCATAGGGCATCACCCAGAACTCCACGGCGCCCAGGACGTCTTGGGGGAGTTCGGGCGCGGGCGTCACGCCGTCCCACACGTGGACGCGGACGCCGTCGGGCCAGGGGCCGTGGCGCTGGTCGAGCCGCGGCCAGGGGACGAGCACGTCGGTATCGGTCATCGCGGGTTTCTCCTTCGGCTGCTTGCCGTCGCGGTGTGCGGGCGACCCATTGACCCGGCCGCCACTCCCTCGTAACGTCTTCCCGCCCAGTGAAACACTTTCCATCTCACGGAAAACAGGGGGTCAAGGGATGACAGCGCCGTCGCCCTCCCGGCCGTCCACCGGCGGCTTCTGGAGCTCGACCCGTGCCCGGCACCTGATACCGGTCGCGTTCATCACGTACTCGCTCGCCTATCTCGACAAGTCGAACTACGCGATCGCCTCCGCCGGCGGCATGGCCGACGAGCTGCATCTGTCCGCGGGCCTCGACTCGCTGATCGCCGCGTCGTTCTTCCTCGGCTACTTCTTCTTCCAGATCCCCGGCACGATCTACGCCGAGCAGCGCAGCGCGCGCCGGCTCGTCGCCTGGTCGACGGTGGTGTGGGGACTGCTCGCCGTGGTGCAGGGCCTGCTGAGCAGCCCCGGGCAGCTGATCGCCGTGCGGTTCGCGCTCGGTGTCGTCGAGGGCGCGGTGCTGCCGTCGATGGTGATGCTGCTCGGCCGCTGGTTCACACACGGCGAGCGCGGCCGCGCCAACACCCTGCTCATCCTGGGCAATCCGGTCACCGTGATGTGGCTCTCCGCCCTGTCGGGCTGGCTGGTGTCGGTGACCGACTGGCGGGTGATGTTCATCGTCGAGGGTGTGCCCTCGGTCATCTGGGGCCTGTTCTGCCTGCGGCTCGTCAAGGACCGCCCCGAGGACGCCACATGGGTCGCCCCGGCCGAACTGGAAGTCCTGCGCGAGGACCGCGCCTGCGCTCCCGCCGCCTCCGGGAACCTGCGCGAGGAGTACGGCAAGGTCCTGCGCTCGCGCCCCGTGCTGCTGATGGCCGCGCAGTACTTCTTCTGGTCGTTCGGCATGTACGGCTTCATCTTCTGGCTGCCGTCGATTGTGAAGAAGGGCTCGGGCGAGGGCATCGGCGCCACCGGTCTGCTGACCGCCGTGCCGTACGCCTTCGCGGTCGTCGCGATGCTGCTCAACTCGCGCCTGTCCGACCGCAGCGGGCGGCGCAAGGCGGCCGTGTGGCCGTGGCTCGCCGTCGGCGGCCTCGCCCTGTTCGGCTCGTACGCGGCCGGGTCCCACTTCCCCGTGGCGCTCGCGCTGCTCGTGGTGGCGGGCCTGTGCCTGTACGCGCCCTACGGCCCGTACTTCGCGCTCGTCTCCACGCTCGCCCCGGCGGGCGTATCGGGCGCGGCGGTGGCGCTCGTCAACTCGTTCGGCGCGCTCGGCTCGTTCGCCGGGACGTATCTCGTGGGCTGGGTACGCGGTACGTCGCTCGGGGACGCGGGGGCCTTCGCGTTCATGGCGGCGGGCGCGCTGATCTCGGCCGCGCTGATGCTGGCGGTCCACGAGCCCCGTCCGTCCGGTCCCCGCCCGGGTACGGTGAACCGGCAGCCCACCGCTGCCACCACCACCTGAGTGCGCCGGGGACCGGTCCCGGCGTCCGGGCGCAGCACACGGGAGACGAGCAGCGTGACCACGACGTCCGGCGACGACATGCTCGGCCGGGGCCTGCGACTCCTCACCGTGCTGGCCGACCATCCCGCGGGCCTGGGGGTGAGCGCCGCGGCCCGCGCCGCGGCGCTCCCGGTCAGCAGCGCCCACCGGCTCCTCGGCCGGCTCGCCGCCGAACGGTTCGTGGCGTACGACGAGGACACCCGGCGCTACGCGCTGGGCGCCCGGGTGCTCGAACTGTCGCGGGGATTCCAGCGCTCACCGGCCGGCTACTCCGCGGCGGCGGCCCCGATACGCCGGCTCGCCGACCGCACGGGCCTGCCCGCCATCGCGGGCATCCTCCACGACGCGGACGTGCTGCTCGTCCTCACCGCGCAGGGCACGCAGCACCTTCAGCTGCGCAGCGCGGAGGGCACCCGTAACGCCTGGCACGCGACCTCGCTCGGCAAGGTCCTCGTCGCGGGCCTGCCCGAGCGCGAGCGCGACGAGCTGCTCGCGGCCGGCCTGGGCGCGGTCACCGCCCGCACGGTGACCGACCCGGCGGCGGTCCGCGAGGAGCTCGACGCCGTGCGCGAGCGCGGCTGGGCCGAGGTCGACGAGGAGAACGAGGTCGGCGTCCGGTCGATCGCCGTCGCCGTGCCCCCGCCGCCCGGGCAGGCGCCGCGCCTCGCCGTCTCGCTCGGCGCGGCCGTCGCCCTGACCGGCGCCGACGAACTGCGCGCGCACGTCCCGGCCCTGCGCGCGTGCGCGGAGGACATCGCGGCGCACATGGACCACTGAGCGGGGCTCCGGGTGTGACGGCCGCCGCCCGGTGACATGGATTCCGGGGAGGGTGGCCACCGGGCCCCCGTACCGCTCCCGGGAGGAACGCACGATGACCGAGCTGATGAAGGCCGTCCAGTACCGCACGGTGGGTGCCTCTCCCGAAGTCGTGCGGATCCCCGTGCCCACCGCCGGTCCCGGCCAGGTGCTGCTGCGGATGACGGCGGCCGGTGTCTGCCACTCCGACATCGCCGTGATGAGTTTGCCCGTCCAGCAGCTGGGCTTCCCGCTGCCGCTCACGCTCGGCCACGAGGGCGTGGGCACGGTCGCGGCGGTGGGTGACGGGGTGGTGGGCGTCGAGGTCGGCGACGCGGTCGCCGTCTACGGACCGTGGGGCTGCGGCACCTGCGCCAAGTGCGCGGAGGGCAAGGAGAATTACTGTCTGCGCGCCAAGGAACTCGGCATCTACCCGCCCGGCCTCGGCGCGCCCGGCGCCATGGCCGAGTACATGGTCGTGGACAGCCCCCGCCATCTCGTGCCGCTCGGCGGCCTCGACCCGGTGCAGGCGGTGCCGCTGACCGACGCCGGTCTGACGCCGTACCACGCGATCAAGCGGTCGCTGCCGAAGCTGGTGCCGGGGTCGACGGCCGTCGTGATCGGCACGGGCGGGCTCGGGCACGTCGCGATCCAGCTCCTGCGCGCGCTGTCCCCGGCGTGGGTGATCGCGCTCGACGTGAACGAGGAGAAACTGGCGCTCGCCCGCGAGGTGGGCGCCCATGAGGCGATCCTTTCGGACGCCGAATCCGTTGCTGTCGTAAGGGAGTTGACGGGCGGCAAGGGCGCCGAGGCGGTCTTCGACTTCGTCGGGGCCGCGCCTACGGTGGCCACGGCGGGCGGCTGCGTGGCGGTCGAGGGCGATGTCACCATCGTCGGCCTCGGCGGCGGCAGCCTCGCGGTCGGCTTCGGCACCACACCGTACGAGGCGTCGGTGACCGCGCCGTACTGGGGCAGCCGCAGCGAGCTGATGGAGGTGCTCGACCTGGCGCGGGCCGGGGTCATCTCCGTGCACGTGGAGAGGTACGGCATCGACGCCGCGCCCACCGCCTACCAGCGGCTGCACGACGGGACCGTGCGCGGACGCGCGGTGATCCTGCCGCAGGAGTAGCGGCCGGCGCCTCACATCGGGGTGCGGGCATGCTCTTCATGCCGGGGTCCGCCGGCCGGGACGGGCGGACTCCGCCCTAGTGGGGCAGGACCGCCAGGCCGTCCAGTTCCACCAGGGCCTGCTCGTCCCACAGGCGGGTCGTGCCGATCACCGCCATCGCCGGGTAGTCGCGGCCCGCCGACTCGCGCCAGATCCGGCCGAGTTCGCGGGCGTGGGTGCGGTAGTCGGCGATGTCGGTGGCGTAGACGGTGACGCGGGCGAGGGTGTCGGGGGTGCCTCCCGCGTGGCGCAGGGCGGTGAGGAGGTTGGTCAGGGCCCGCTCGAACTGCTCCGGGAGCGTGTCGCCGGTGATCTTGCCGTCCGCGTCGAGGGCGGTCTGGCCGGCGAGGAAGACGAGGCGTCCCCCGGTGGCGGTGACGGCGTGCGAGAAGCCGGTGGGCGGGGAGAGTTCGGGTGGGTTGATCCGCTCGATGCCGCTCACGCGTACAACTCCTTTGCGATGATGGCGCGTTGGACCTCGCTCGCCCCTTCGTAGATTCGGGGGGCGCGCACCTCGCGGTAGAGGTGTTCGAGGAGGTGGCCGCGTTGCAGGGCGCGGGCGCCGTGCAGCTGGACGGCGGTGTCGACGACGTGCTGGGCGGTCTCGGTGGCGAGGAGCTTGGCCATCGCGGCGCGCTGCGGCACGTCGGGGGCGCCCGCGTCGTACGCCGCCGCGGCCGCGTAGACCATGAGGCGGGCCGCCTCGGTGCGCAGGGCGAGATCGGCCACCTGGTGCGCGACCGTCTGGAGGTCCTTCAGCTTGCCGCCGAACGCGTCGCGCCGGGCGGTGTGGGCGAGCGTCGCGTCGAGCGCGGCCTGCGCCATGCCGACGGCGAAGGCGCCGACGCTCGGGCGGAAAAGGTTCAGGGTGGTCATGGCGACGCGGAAGCCGCGGTCCGGTTCGCCGAGCACGTCGTCGGCGGTGACCGGGACCGCGTCGAAGTCGAGGGTGCCGATGGGGTGCGGGGACAGCATGTCGAGGGGGGTGCCGGTGAGTCCGGGGCGGTCGGCGGGGACCAGGAACGCGGTGACTCCGCGTGCTCCGGCGTCCGGGGCCGTTCGGGCGAAGACGGTGTAGAAGTCGGCCTCGGGAGCGTTCGAGATCCAGGTCTTCTCGCCGATGAGGCACCAGCCTCCCGTGCCGTCGGGCTCGGCACGCAGGGCGAGGGCCGCCGCGTCGGAGCCCGCGCCCGGCTCGCTGAGCGCGAAGGCCGCGACGGCGGTGCCGTCACTGACGCGTGGCAGCCAGTGCGCGCGCTGGGCGTCGGTGCCGTACGCGTGCACGGGGTGCGCGCCGAGCCCCTGGAGGGCGAGCGCGGTCTCGGCCTCCGTGCAGGCGCGGGCGAGGGACTCCCGCATCAGGCACAGGTCGAGGGCGCCGGAGCGGAACAGCCGCTCCAGGAGGCCGAGCCGGCCGAGCTCGGCGACCAGCGGCCGGTTCACCTTCCCCGGTTCGCCCTTCTCGGCGAGGGGCACGAGCCGCTCGGCGGCGAGCGCGCGCAGCTCGGCACACCAGGCGGTCTGCGCTGGGTCGAGCGAGAATGACGGAGCTGCGGACTTTGCGGTCATCTGTCGGCGCCTCCCGGTTCGCCGGCGGCTCGTGCCGGCTCAGTCACGGTATCGCGGACCGTTGACTGTCGTCACCATCACGATACGCTCGTTCCGCGAGCCCACCACAAGCAGGGTCTTTCGTTCCTAGGGGGCGCACGGCCATGACAGACGCTCCGCCACAGCACACGTCGGCCCACGTCGACACCTTCGCGCGCGACCATCTCCCGCCGCCCGAACTCTGGCCCGACCTCGTCTTCGACCTCCCCGAACTGAACTATCCGCAGCAACTGAACTGCGGGGCCGAGCTGCTCGACCGCACCGTCGAACGGTTCGGCCCCGACCGTCCCGCGTTCCGCACGGGCGACGGGGAGGTGTGGACATACGGGGAGCTGCTGCGCCGCGTCGACCGGATCGCGCATCTGCTCAGCGGCGAACTGGGCGTGCGGCCGGGCAACCGGGTGCTGCTGCGCGGCCCCACCACGCCCTGGCTCGCGGCCTGTTGGCTGGCCGTGATGAAGGCGGGCGCGGTCGCCGTCACCGTGCTCGCGCAGGCGCGGTCGCAGGAGCTGGCGACGATCTGCTCCCTCGCCCGGGTCACGCACGCGCTGTGCGACGCCAGGGTCATGGACGACCTGGTGAAGGCCGAGGTGCCCGGGCTGCGCGTCACGCCGTTCGGCGGCGAGGGGCCCGACGACCTCCTCGGGCGCGGCTCCGGGCTGCCCGAGACGTACGAGGCCGTGGCGACCGCCGCCGACGACGTCGCCCTGATCGCGTTCACATCGGGCACGACCGGGCGCCCCAAGGGCTGTATGCACTTCCACCGGGACGTCCTCGCCGTCGCGGACACGTTCGCGCGTCATGTCCTGCGGCCGACGCCGGACGACGTGTTCGCGGGGAGTCCGCCGCTCGGTTTCACGTTCGGGCTCGGCGGGCTCGTCATCTTCCCGCTGCGGGCCGGTGCCTCCTCGCTGCTGCTCGAACAGGCGGGGCCGAGGCAGCTGCTGCCCGCGATCGCCGAGCACGGGGTGTCCGTCCTGTTCACCGCGCCGACCGCGTACCGGGCGCTCCTCGACGGCACCGACGGGCACGCTCTCTCGTCGCTGCGGCGGTGCGTCTCCGCGGGCGAGAACCTGCCGGCCGCGACCTGGCGGGCCTGGCACGAGGCGACGGGGATCCGCATCATCAACGGCATCGGCGCCACGGAACTCCTGCACATCTTCATCTCCGCCGCCGACGACGCGATCCGCCCCGGGACGACGGGCGTGCCCGTGCCCGGGTGGCAGGCGCGCGTGATCGACGCCGACGGGGCCGAAGTGCCGGACGGGGAACCGGGGTTGCTCGCCGTGCGCGGGCCGGTCGGCTGCCGCTATCTCGCCGACGAACGGCAGACGACGTACGTCCGCGGCGGCTGGAACGTCACCGGGGACACGTATGTCCGCGAGCCCGACGGCTACTTCCGGTATGTCGCCCGCGCCGACGACATGATCATTTCGGCGGGGTACAACATCGCGGGCCCCGAGGTCGAGGACGCGCTGCTGCGCCACCCCGACGTCGCGGAGACCGCGGTGGTGGGCCGCCCCGACGACGAGCGCGGGCAGATAGCGGTCGCCTACGTCGTACTGCGCGAGGGCGCCCGCCGGGACCCGGACGCGCTGCGGGCGTTCGTGAAGGCCGAGCTGGTGCCGTACAAGTGCCCGCGCGAAATCGTCTTCCTGGACGCCCTGCCGCGCACGGCGACCGGGAAGCTCCAGCGGTTCCGGCTGCGCTCCGCCGGCGATCTAGAGTGACCACGTGTCCGAGCTCCACACTCCCCGGTCCCTGATAGTCACCCTCTACGGCGCCTACGGGCGCGGCTTTCCCGGCCCCGTGCCCGTCGCCGAGCTGATCCGTCTCCTCGGCGCGGTGGGCGTCGACGCGCCCGCCGTGCGGTCCTGCGTGTCCCGCCTCAAGCGGCGCGGGCTGCTCCTGCCGGAGCGCACGGCGTCGGGCGCCGCCGGGTACGCGCTGTCGCCGGCCGCGCGCCAGCTCCTGGACGACGGCGACCGGCGCATCTACGGGGCGCCTGCCGGCGAGGCGGACGGCTGGGTGCTCGCGGTGTTCTCCGTGCCGGAGGCCGAGCGCGCCAAGCGGCACGTCCTGCGCTCGAGGCTGGCCGGGCTCGGCTTCGGCTCGGCGGCGCCCGGCGTGTGGATCGCCCCGGCGGGCCTGCACGAGGAGACCCGGCACACCCTGGAACGCCTCGGGCTCTCCCCGTACGTCGATCTGTTCCGCGGCGAGCACCTGGGTTTCGCGGCGACGGCCGACGCGGTCGCGCGCTGGTGGGACCTGGACCGTCTCGCCGCGCTGCACGCGGCCTTCCTCGACGAGCACGCGCCGGTGCTCGCCGCCTGGCAGGACCGCTCCCCCGGCGAGGCCGCGCCGGAGGAGGCGTACCGGGACTACCTGCTCGCCCTCGACTCCTGGCGCCATCTGCCGTACGCGGACCCGGGGCTGCCCGCCGGGCTGCTGCCGGCGCGGTGGCCGGGCACGCGGTCGGCGAGCGTGTTCCGGGCGCTGCACGAGCGGCTGCGGGACGCGGGGACGGCGTTCACCACCCTCAACCACCCAGCGTGAGCCGGGGCTTGGGGGCGTCCAGCCGTCCGGTCTGAGGCGGCCGGCTGCCCGCCTCGTACGGCTTCGGCCAGGCGACACCGGGACCCGTGTAGCCCTGTTCGGCCGCCGCGTGCAGGGTCCAGTGCGGGTCGTAGAGGTGGGGGCGGGCCAGGGCGCACAGGTCGGTGCGCCCGGCCAGGATCAGCGAGTTGACGTCGTCCCACGAGGAGATCGCGCCGACCGAGATCACCGGGATGCCGGTCTCGTTGCGGATCCGGTCCGCGAACGGCACCTGGTAGGAGCGTCCGTACGCGGGTTTCTCGTCGGCGACGACCTGTCCGGTCGACACGTCGATCGCGTCGGCGCCGTGCGCGGCGAACGCGCGGGCGATCTCCACGGCGTCGTTCGCGTCCGTGCCGCCTTCCGCCCAGTCGGTGGCGGAGATCCGGACGGTCATGGGGCGGTCGCCGGGCCACACGTCGCGTACGGCGTCGAAGACTTCCAGGGGGAAGCGCAGCCGGTTCGCGAGCGGGCCGCCGTACGCGTCCGTCCGCTGATTGCTCAGCGGTGAGAGGAAGCCGGACAGCAGATAGCCGTGGGCGCAGTGCAGTTCGAGGAGGTCGAAGCCGGCGTCGGCGGCGCGCAGGGCGGCGGACGTGAACTGCTTGCGGACGTCAGCGAGTTCGTCCCGGGTCAGCTCGCGCGGAGTCTGGCTGCCCGGCTTGTACGGGAGGGGGGACGCGGCGACCAGCGGCCAGTTCCCCTCCGCGAGCGGTTCGTCGATGCCTTCCCACATCAGCTTCGTGGAGCCCTTGCGTCCGGAGTGCCCGAGCTGGACGCCGACCGCCGTTCCGGGGGCCTGGGTGTGCGCGAACTCGGTGATACGGCGCCAGGCCGCGGCCTGTTCGGTGGTGTAGAGACCGCCGCAGCCCGGGGTGATGCGGCCCTCGGGGCTGACGCACACCATCTCGGTCATGACGAGTCCGGCGCCGCCGAGGGCCCGCGCGCCGAGGTGGACGAGGTGGAAGTCGCCGGGGACGCCGGCCCGGGCCGAGTACATGTCCATGGGGGAGACGACGACGCGGTTGCGCAGGGTCAGATCGCGCAGGGTCAGCGGCGTGAACATGGGGGGTGTGCCGGGCGGGCAGCCGAAGTCGCGTTCGACGGCTTCGGTGAAGCGGGGGTCGCGCAGGCGCAGGTTGCCGTGTGTGACGCGGCGGCTGCGGGTGAGGAGGTTGAACGCGAACTGGCGTGCGGGCTGGTCGAGATAGAGGCCGATGTTCTCGAACCACTCCAGGCTGGCGCGGGCCGCGCGCTGGGTGGAGGCGACGACGGGCCGCCGCTCCGCCTCGTACGCGGCGAGCGCCTCGGCCGTGGTGGGCTGCTCCTGGAGGCAGGCGGCGAGCGCGAGCGCGTCCTCGACGGCGAGCTTGGTGCCGGAGCCGATGGAGAAGTGCGCGGTGTGCGCGGAGTCGCCGACGAGGACGATGTTCCCGTGCGACCACTTCTCGTTCACGACCGTGCGGAAGGCGGTCCAGGCGGAGTTGTTCGACCTGAGGGCGCGGCCGCCCAGGGCCTCGGTGAAGATCTTGGCGCAGCGTTCGACGGACTCGGGCGCGTCGAGCGCGTCGAAGCCGGCCGCGCGCCAGACCTCCTCGCGCATCTCGACGATGACGGTGCTGTCGCCCCCCGTATAGGGGTATCCATGCAGCTGCATGACGCCGTGCTCGGTCTCGGCGGTCTCGAAGCGGAACGCGTCGAAGGCGAAGTCGGCGGCGAGCCAGATGTAGCGGCAGCGGTGCTCCTCGACGCGCGGCCGGAACGCGTCGGCGTGCGCCTCGCGGGTCGCGCTGCGCACTCCGTCGGCGGCGACGACCAGGTCGTGGTCGCGGGCGAGGTCCGCTGCCGGGGGCGCCGGTGAGCGGAAGCGGAGGTTGACGCCGAGCTGCCGGCAGCGCTCGTGGAGGATTTCGAGGAGCCTGCGGCGGCCGAGTGCGGCGAAGCCGTGGCCGCCCGAGGTGTGGCGGGTGCCGCGGTGCACGACGTCGATGTCGTCCCAGCGCACGAACTCCGCCTGGAGCGCGGCGTGGACGACGGGGTCGGCGTGCTCGATGCCGCCGAGCGTCTCGTCGGAGAGGACGACGCCGAAGCCGAAGGTGTCGTCGGGGGCGTTGCGCTCCCAGACCGTGATGTCGCGGCGCGGGTCGAGCCGCTTGAGGAGGGCGGCGGCGTACAGGCCGCCGGGTCCGCCGCCGATGACCGCCACTCGCAGGGGTCCCATGGTCACCGCCCCTGCCACTTGGGCGCGCGTTTCTCCGTGAAGGCCGCGTGGAACTCGGCGTAGTCCTCGCCGTTCATGAGGAGGGCCTGGGTCGCGGCGTCCATCTCGACGGCGGCGGCCAGCGGCATGTCGAGTTCGGCGGTCAGCAGGGCCTTGGTCTGGGCGTACGCGAGGGCGGGACCCTCGGCGAGGCGGCGGGCCAGGGCCTGCGCGGCCTCGTCGACCCGGCCCTCGTCGGTCAGCTCGCTGATCAGGCCGATGCGCTCGGCCTCGGGGGCGCGCACCGGCTCGCCCAGCATGAGCAGACGCGTCGCGTGGCCGAGGCCGACGACGCGGGGCAGCAGATACGCGGCGCCCATGTCGCCGCCGGACAGGCCGACGCGGGTGAAGAGGAACGCGAAGCGGGCGCTCGGGTCGGCGACGCGGAAGTCGGCGGCGAGTGCGAGGACGGCCCCCGCGCCCGCGGCGACCCCGTGCACGGCGGCGATCACCGGGAAGGGGCACTCGCGCACGGCCCGTACGACCTGGCCGGTCATCCGGTTGAAGTCGAGGAGCTGGGCGGTGTCCATGGCGAGGGTGGCGCCGATGATCTCGTCCACGTCACCGCCGGAGCAGAATCCGCGGCCCTCACCGGCCAGGACGAGCGCGCGCACGGAGCGCTCGCGGGACAGCTCGGCGAGCAGGTCGCGCAGGTCGGCGTAGGCGCCGAAGGTGAGTGCGTTGAGCTTGTCGGGGCGGGCCAGGGTGACGGTGGCGACCCCGTCGTCGACGGCGTACCTCAGATGCCGCCAGTCGTCGGTGCGGGGCGCGGAGCCGGTGAAGGGACTCATGGCGGTGCGGCCTCCTCGGGCGGGGGCGGAGGTTCGGCGCGCCTGCGTCAGGCACGTCACTCCATGAAGTTATCACCGCTTCGTGACTTCCGTCACGAGTGCGCGATACGCGATCCCGACGGCAGGCGTGCGGCCGGGCAGGGAGCGCATAGGGGACACGTGACGAACGTCCCGCAGAAAGGGTGTCGGGGGGCTCTGTCCAGCGACGCCTTACCATTCGTATGGTTGAAAGCAGGACAGCTCCCCCGCTGTCAGCCCCTGTCACCCCCTGTCAGGACACCTGCACCCTGAACGGACCCACCGTGCCCACACCGCCCGCCCCCACCTCCTGGCGTATCGCGCTGCCGCACACCGCGGCCGCGGTGCCGGTCGCGCGTTCCCTGGTGCGCACGGCCCTGGCGGAGATCGAGTCGCCCTCGCTCGACAGCGACACGGCGGAGCTGCTCACGGCCGAGCTGGTGGCGAACGCCGTAGAGCACGCGGCGGGGGCGGGCCCCATCGAGCTGGTGGTGGAGCTGCTGGCGTCGGGCTGTCAGGTCGAGGTGCACGACGGGGACCCGGCGCCGCCCGGCGACCTGACCCTGCCCGGTCCGGCCGAGGCGCCGGACCCGTGGCAGGAGCACGGGCGCGGACTGCTGCTCATCCGCACCCTGAGCTCGTCCTGCGGACATCGCCCCACCGCGTCCGGCAAGGCGGTCTGGTTCACCCTTCCCGCGGTGCCGGCGCAGCGCAGGAGCCCTGAGTAGTACGCCCCGCCCCTGCCGGGGCGGGCATCAGGCCAGCGTGGCGACCATGATCGCCTTGATGGTGTGCAGCCGGTTCTCGGCCTCGTCGAAGACGACCGAATGCTCCGACTCGAAGACCTCGTCCGTGACCTCCAGCGAGTCCAGGCCGTACGTCTCGTGGATCTCGCGCCCGACCTTGGTGCCCAGGTCGTGGAAGGCCGGCAGGCAGTGCAGGAACTTGACGTCCGCGTTCCCCGTGGCGCGCAGGACGTCCATCGTCACGGCGTACGGCGCGAGAGCCGCTATGCGCTCGGCCCACACCTCCTTGGGCTCCCCCATGGAGACCCAGACGTCGGTGACCACGAAGTCGGCGCCCGCGACACCCTCGGGGATGTCCTCGGTGAGCGTGATGCGGGCGCCGCTCGTCTCGGCGAGCTTGCGGGCCTGCGCGACGATCTCCTCGGCCGGCCAGTACTCGCGCGGCGCCACGATGCGTACGTCCATGCCGAGCAGCGCGCCGGTCACCAGGTACGAGTTGCCCATGTTGAAGCGGGCGTCACCGAGGTAGGCGAACGCGATCCGGTCGAGCGGCCTGCTGCAGTGCTCGACCATCGTGAGCACGTCGGCGAGCATCTGCGTGGGGTGCCAGTCGTCGGTCAGGCCGTTGTAGACCGGCACGCCCGCGTACGCGGCGAGCTCCTCGACGCCGGTCTGGCTGTCCCCGCGGTACTCGATGGCGTCAAACATCCGGCCGAGGACACGGGCGGTGTCCCGTACGGACTCCTTGTGGCCGATCTGCGAGCCGGACGGATCCAGGTAGGTCGTGGAAGCGCCCTGGTCGGCCGCGGCGACCTCGAAGGCGCAGCGCGTACGGGTGGAGGTCTTCTCGAAGATCAGCGCGATGTTCCGGCCCGCGAGGTGCCGCGTCTCCGTCCCCGCCTTCTTGGCCGCCTTCAGCTCGGCGGCGAGGTCGATCAGGCCGCGGAACTCCTCGGCGGTGAAGTCCACCTCTTTGAGGAAGTGGCGGCCGGTGAGGTCGGGACGGACTGTCGCCATGGGGCGCTCCTGAGGTACGCGGAAAGGGCTAGGGCATCAGAGATGCTGGAAGTCTATACGACACTCCACATTTCTATACAGGGTGCAGCTCCGGCGGCCACCGCTCCACGCGTTCGGGGGACCACCGCGTTCGGGGGACCACCGCTCTATACAGGGTCCCTCTCGACCGGGCAGCTCATGCAGCGCGGCCCGCCCCTCCCCCGCCCCAGTTCGCTGCCCAGGATCTCTATGACCTCGATGCCCTGCTTGCGCAGATAGGTGTTCGTCGTCGCGTTGCGCTCGTAGGCGACGACCACGCCCGGCTCCACGGCCAGCACGTTGCAGCCGTCGTCCCACTGCTCCCGCTCGGCCGCGTGGACGTCCTGCGTGGCGGTCAGGACCCGGATCTCGCTGAGGCCGAGCGCGGCGGCGATGGCCCGGTGCATGTGCTCCGGCGGATGGTCGGTCACCTTCAACTCCCGCTCCCCCACGCCCGGTTCGATGGTGTACGAGCGCAGCATGCCGAGCCCCGCGTACTGCGTGAACGTGTCGCCGTCGACCATCGTCATCACGGTGTCCAGGTGCATGAACGCCCGCCGCTTCGGCATGTCGAGGGCCACGATCGTCCGCGCGGAGCCGGCGGCGAACAGCTTGTGCGCCAGCATCTCGACGGCCTGCGGAGTGGTGCGCTCGCTCATCCCGATGAGGACGGCGCCCTGCCCGATCACCAGGACGTCGCCGCCCTCGATCGTGGACGGGTAGTCGGCCTGCCCCTCCGACCACAGGTGGAAGCCCGCGTCCCGGAACAGCGGATGGTGCCGGTAGATCGCCTCGAAGTGGACCGTCTCGCGCTGCCGGGCGGGCCAGCGCATCGCGTTGATGGAGACGCCGTCGTAGATCCAGGCAGAGGTGTCGCGGGTGAACAGGTGGTTGGGCAGCGGGCCGAGCAGGAAGTCGTCGAGGTCCATCGCGTGGAAGCGGACCGATGTCGGCTCGGGGTGCCGGTCGAGGAACTCCCTCTTGGTCATGCCGCCGACCAGCGCCTCGGCCAGGTCCGTGGCCGGCATCGTCTCGAAGGCGGCCCTGAGGTGGTCGGTGGCGAGCGGCCCGTACTCCTTCTCGTCGAAGACCCGGTCGAGGACCAGGGACCTGGCGTCCCCGATGGCGAGCGCCTCGATGAGCAGGTCGCCGAAGAGGTGCACGCTCACGCCGCGGTCGCGCAGCACATCGGCGAACCCGTCGTGCTCCTGCCGCGCGCGCCGCACCCACAGCACGTCGTCGAAGAGCAACGCGTCCTTGTTGCTCGGCGTGAGCCGCTTGAGCTCCAGATCGGGGCGGTGCAGGATGACGCGGCGCAGCCGCCCGGCCTCGGAGTCGACGTGGAATCCCATGGACCCATCCTTCCCCGGCCGGACGGCCCGCGCCCGTGCAATCGAGGAGCTGGGTGGCGGCTCACATCAGCGCTCTCACAGCCTCGGGTCGACCGGCTCCGATTCGAGCGCGAGGACCGCGAACACCGCCTCGTGGACCCGCCACAGCGGCTCCCCGTCCGCGAGCCGGTCCAGTGCCTCGAGACCGAGCGCGTACTCGCGGATCGCGAGCGAGCGCTTGTGCCCGAGGAAGCGGCCGCGCAGGCGTTCCAGGTGGTCGGGGCGCGTGTACTCGGGACCGTAGATGATCCGCAGGTACTCGCGGCCGCGGCACTTGATGCCGGGCTGTACGAGCCGGCCCTTGCCGTCGCGCGTGAGCGCCTCGACCGGCTTGACGACCATGCCCTCGCCGCCGCGCCCGGTCATCTCCAGCCACCAGTCGACACCCGCGCTCACGGACGCCTCGTCCGCGGTGTCGACGAAGAGCCTCCGGGTGGTCTGCAGGAGCCCCGAGCCGTCGTTCTCGACCATGCGGTCGATGAGGGCGAGCTGCTCGTCGTGCGGCAGCGCGGCCAGCGACCTGCCCTGCACGGCCAGGATCTGGAACGGCGCGAGCCGCACGCCCTCAAGACCGTCCGTCGTCCAGCAGTAGCGCCGGTAGGCGTCCGTGAACGCGGCCGCGTCGGCGGCCCGTTCACGCTGCCTTCCGAGCAGTTCGCCCACGTCGACACCGCGCGCCGCCGCCGCTTCCAGACCGGCGATGGCGTCCGGGAACACGGCACCGGACGCGGCTCCCACGGCGGCGTACTGCGAGCGCAGGAGGCCCGACGCCTTGAGCGACCAGGGCATCAGCTCCGTGTCGAGCAGCAGCCAGTCCGTGTCGAGCTCGTCCCACAGCCCCGCGTCGGTGACGGCGGCGCGCACCCGGCCGAGGATCTCCTCGGTGACCTGCTCGTCGGCGAAGAAGGACCGTCCGGTACGGGTGTAGAGCGCGCCGGTGGGACCTTCCGGGACGCCGAAGCGCTCGCGCGCCACGGCCGCGTCCCGGCACACCAGGGCCACGGCCCGCGAGCCCATGTGCTTCTCCTCGCACACGACGCGTCCAACCCCGTCGGCGGCGTACTGGGCGAAGGCCTCTGCGGGGTGCTCCAGGAAGTGTTCACCGGCGGCTCCGGCGCGGGCTCCCGCGCCGGAGGCCGCCGTGGGTGCCATGGTCGGCGGCAGGTACGGGACCAGGCGCGGGTCGACGGCGAAGCGGCTCATGACCTCGAGGGCCGCCGCCGCGTTCTCCTCGCGCACGGCGACGCGTCCGGCGTGCCGGGTCTCGACGGACCGCCGTCCGTGCACGTCGGCGAGGTCGAGCGGCCGCCCGTCCTGGCCGCCGGGCGCCTCGGTCCGCAGCGGCCTCGACGGCTCGTACCAGACCTTCTCGGCGGGTACGTCGACCAGTTCGCGCTCCGGCCAGCGCAGCGCGGTCAGCTTGCCGCCGAACACGGCGCCGGTGTCGAGGCAGATGGTGTTGTTGAGCCAGGTGGCCTGCGGGACCGGTGTGTGGCCGTAGACGACGGCCGCGCTGCCGCGGTACTCCTCGGCCCACGGGTAGCGCACCGGCAGGCCGAACTCGTCGGTCTCGCCGGTCGTGTCCCCGTACAGCGCGTGCGAGCGCACCCGCCCGGACGTGCGCCCGTGGTACTTCTCGGGCAGGCCCGCGTGGCACACGACGAGCCTGCCCCCGTCGAGGACGTAGTGGCTGACGAGGCCGTCGACGAACTCGGCGACCTCCTGCGTGAACTCCTCGCTCTCGCCCGCGAACTGCTCGACAGTCTCGGCGAGCCCGTGCGTGTGCTGGACCTTTCTGCCCTTGAGGTAACGGCCGAACTTGTTCTCGTGGTTCCCGGGCACGCACAGCGCGTGGCCGGACTTGACCATCGCCATGACGCGCCGCAGGACGCCCGGGGAGTCGGGCCCCCGGTCGACGAGGTCGCCGACGAAGACCGCCGTGCGGCCCTCGGGGTGCACACCGTCCACGTAGCCGAGCCCGGTGAGCAGCGTCTCCAGCTCCGAAGCGCAGCCGTGGATGTCGCCGATGATGTCGAAGGGGCCCGTGAGGTGCCTGAGGTCGTTGTAGCGCTTCTCGCGTACGACCTCGGCGCTGTCGGCCTCCTCGACGCCGCGCAGGATGTGCACCTTGCGGAAGCCCTCGCGCTCCAAGTGACGCAGGGAGCGCCGCAGTTCGCGGGTGTGGCGGGAGATGACGCGGCGTGCCATGCCGGCGCGGTCGGCGCGCTGCGCGTTGCGCGCGGCGCAGACCTCCTCGGGGATGTCGAGGACGATGGCGATGGGCAGCACGTCGTACTGCCGTGCCAGGTCGACCAGCTGCTTGCGGCTCTCCTGCTGGACGTTGGTCGCGTCGACGACGGTGAGCCGCCCGGCCGCGAGGCGCTTGCCCGCGATGTAGTGCAGCACGTCGAACGCGTCGCCGCTGGCGCTCTGGTCGTTCTCGTCGTCGGCGACGAGCCCTCGGCAGAAGTCGCTGGAGATGATCTCGGTGGGCTTGAAGTGCCGCCGCGCGAACGTCGACTTGCCGGACCCCGAGGCGCCGACGAGGACGACGAGGGACAGGTCGGTGACGGGGAGCGTACGAGCGTGGGAACCGGTGGTGGTCATGCGGCCTTCGCCTCCTTCGGGCTCGGGTCGGCCAGGGTCTGGTCGGTGAGGGTGAAGACGCCCATCTGCGTGGGCGGGCCGACCTCCGGGTCGTCGGGACCCACGGGCTCGAACTCCACGCCGTAGCCGTGCCGTTCGGCCACCGTGCGCGACCAGGTACGGAACTCCTCGCGGGTCCACTCGAAGCGGTGGTCGCCGTGCCGGACGTGTCCGGCGGGCAGGGTCTCCCAGCGGACGTTGTACTCGACGTTCGGCGTCGTCACGAGGACCGTCCTCGGCCGCGCGGATCCGAACACCGCGTACTCCAGTGCGGGCAGCCGGGGCAGGTCGAGGTGCTCGATGACCTCACTGAGCACCGCCGCGTCGTACCCCTTGAGCCGCTTGTCGGTGTACGCGAGCGAGCCCTGGAGGAGCGTGACGCGGGAGGCCTGGCGCTCTCCCATCCGGTCGATCTTGAGGCGCCGGGCGGCGATCGTCAGGGCCCGCATCGACACGTCGACTCCCACGACCTCGGTGAACCGGGTGTCCTTGAGCAGCTCGTGCACCAACTGGCCCTGTCCGCAGCCCAGGTCGAGCACGCGCCCGGCCCCGGCGGCCCTGAGCGCTGCGGTGATCGCGTCGCGCCGCTGGACGGCCAGCGGTACGGGCTGCTCCTCGGTGTCCGTCGCCTCGTCGACCGCGTTGTCGATGTCCTCCATGTCGGTGTCGTCCGCGTCGGCGAGCCGCACCAGCTCCAGGCGCTCCATGGCGCTGCGGGTGAGCGCCCGGCGCCGCGAGAGGTAGCGGCTGGTGATCAGGTTCTGCTCGGGGTGCGTGGGCAGCCAGCCCTCACCCGCCCGGAGCAGCTTGTCGACCTCGTCGGCCGAGACCCAGTAGTGCTTGGCGTCGTCGAGCACGGGCAGCAGCACGTACAGATGCCGCAGCGCTTCGTAGAGGCGCAGCTCGCCCTCCAGGACGAGACGTACATAGCGCGAGTCGCCCCACTCGGGGAACCGCTCGTCGAGCGCCACCGGGTCGGCCGTCACCGTGGCCCAGCCGAGGGGCTCGAAGAGCCGGCGCACCAGCGCCGCCCCGCCGCGCGCGGGCACCGCCGGCACCTCGATACGGAGCGGCATCGGCTGCCCGGCCCGCTCGGGCATGGCCTTGCACTGTCCGCGCAGGGCGCTGGAGAACACACTGCCGATCGCCACGGCGAGCAGGGACGAGGCGGCGTACGGCCGGTCGTTCACGTACTGCGCGAGCGCCGCGTCGGGGGCGCCGCCACGGCCCTTGCCCTTGCCGCGGCGCACGAGCGCGACCGGATCCACCTCCAGGAGCAGCGCCGCGGTGCAACGCTCCGCGGACGCCTCCGGGTACAGGACGTGCGCGGTTCCGTGCGAGGTGGAGAACGCCTGCGCGTTGCCGGGATGCTTGTGCAGCAGAAACCCGAGGTCGGTCGCGGGGCGTTCAGGGGTGCCGGTCGTGCTGATCGTCAGGAACACGCGTCCGAGTATGGTCCGCCAGTACCGCCCCCGACCACGCATTTGTCCCCGGGGACGCTGCGGTTCTAAAAGGTCACCAGAAGTGACCGGTGCATGATGGCTGAATGGATCTTCGAGTATTCACAGAACCGCAGCAGGGCGCCACCTACGAGACACTTCTCCGCGTGGCGAAGGCCGCTGAAGACCTCAGTTATGGAGCGTTTTTCCGGTCCGACCACTACTTGCACATGGGCTCCGCCGACGGGCTCCCCGGCCCCACCGATGCCTGGATCACGCTGGCCGGCCTCGCCCGCGAGACCAAGCGGATCCGCCTGGGCACACTGATGACCGCCGGCACCTTCCGCCTCCCGGGCGTCCTCGCGATCCAGGTCGCGCAGGTCGACCAGATGTCGGGCGGACGCGTGGAGTTGGGCCTCGGCTCCGGCTGGTACGGAGCGGAGCACGAGGCTTACGGCATCCCCTTCCCCAAGGAGAAGTTCGGCCGCCTCGAGGAGCAACTCGCCATTGTCACGGGCCTGTGGCGCACGCCCGTCGGAGAGCGCTTCAGCTTCAACGGCACGTACTACCAGCTGAAGGACTCCCCCGCGCTGCCGAAGCCGGCGCAGAACAAGGTGCCGGTCCTGATCGGCGGGCACGGCGCCAAGCGGACCCCGGCGCTCGCCGCGCAGTACGCCGACGAGTTCAACATCCCGTTCGCGTCGCTCAGCGACACGGAGCAGCAGTTCAAGCGGGTCCGTGCGGTGGCGGAGGAGCACGGGCGCAGTGCCGGCAGCCTCGTCTACTCCAACGCCCTGGTCGCGTGCGTCGGCAAGACCGACGCGCACGTCAGGCGCCGCGCCGCGACGATCGGCCGTGATGTGGACGAGCTGAAGGCGAACGGGCTCGCCGGCTCGCCCGCCGAGGTCGTCGAGCGGATCGCCGCGTACCAGGCCGTCGGCTCGCAGCGGATGTATCTCCAGATGCTCGACCTGGACGACCTGGACCACTTGGAGCTGATCGCCACCGAGGTGATGCCCCAGCTTTCCCGGCCCACGCACCACCCGGCCGACTGAGCAGCTGATCGGCTGCCCGGCTGAGCGTCGGCTCCGCTGGTCCGGCCGCTCCGGCCCCGCCCCTGTCGGGTGAATATCCGTCAACCGGGCACGTGGCCGGGGCGCGCGCCAGTGACCGGCCACGCGAGTGATCGTTGGCTCGGGCGGAGCCGGACCGCCCGGCACCCGCACCGGCGGCGGCTGCCGCGGCCGGGCGACGCTTGCGTCACCTGCTCTCCCCCGTGGGGAGGGCGAGGGCCGAGGAGGCCGTCATGTCCCAGGAAGCCATGTCCGAGCAGGTCGTGCACGAACCGGCCGCACCGGTTGAGGACGGCGCACCCAAGGGTCTGCTCCAGCAGATGGAAGAGCTGATGGCCGCGCTCAACGCGGATCTGTCGCAACTCGACGCCGACCTTCAGCAGTCCACCGGACCCGGCGCCCCGTCCGCCGACGAGGGCCACCGCCTCTGACCCCGCCGGGGGCGCGTCGCACCGGTGCCGGTGCGCCCCCGAAGGCCGCTGCCGCAGCGGCATCAACTGGTGGCCCCTACGCCGCCGAGTCCGGCTCCGACATGGTGTCGCGGCGCAGGCCGAGCCGGCGGATTATCTCGAGGACCCTGTCGCGTGATTCGTCGGCGGCGTCAATGGCGTCCATGCAGTGCCAGTAGGCACCCTCCTCCTCCGCCTCGCTGGCTATGCCCACCAGGGCGATCCCCACTTCGCCGAGCAGCGCGGCCAGACCGATCAGCGCCTGGTGCGCCTCCGGCAGTTCCGTGAGCTGCGCCGCCCGTATGCCGCCCGACCCGATGACCGGGATCGCCGAGCCCGAGCAGCCTCTGCCGCCCGCCTCGCTCAGTCCCAGCGCTTCCCCCCTCAGCTCCGGCGGGCCCTCTCTCGCCAGCCTGTTCCCCATGGCTTGCGCGAGGGCCTGGGCCTGCCATGCCTCCCGCGTGATGGCCGGCGCGTCCTGGCTCTCCGCCAGGGCCCGTCGGCTCGCCCTGATGAGTCGCACCGCGTCCATGCGCAGCCCCCGTCCTGAACTCCCTTGACCACTACCCAGAGTGAGGGTCCGGGTGGCGAAAAGCCAGAGGACGACCGAAATCTGTGGACACGGAGTCCAATGTTGATAATTTCGTGACTCCATAGAGTGACAAGACCGGTCGGGCGGCTCCCTGCAGCCGGTCTCAGCCCTCCCCGGGCACCGGAAACCGGTCCTCGTTGCGGTCGATCTTCGCCGACAGGGCCGCCAGCGCGTCGATCCCGAGCACCTCGCACAGTTGCAGCAGATACGCGAGGACGTCCGCGACCTCGTCGCGCACCCGATGCGCCGTGTCCGGGTCCGTCATCACGCCGGCCGACTCCTCCGGGGTCAACCACTGGAAGATCTCGACCAGTTCGGACGCCTCCACGCTCAGCGCGGCCACCAGGTTCTTCGGCGTGTGGTACTGCTCCCAGTTCCTGGCCGCCGCGAATCGGGCCAGCCGGCGCTGCAGCCCCGCCACATCAAGTTCTGTCACGGCCCCAGGTCTACCACCGCCGCGCCGTGCTCCCGTGCCACCCACGTCCCGTCGCCGACCGCCCCCGCCAGCCGGATGTGCCCACGTCCGCACATCCGCACCGCGAGCGCCGTCAGCTCCCTCAGCTGGCGCGGGTCGAGGCTGCGGTCGAGGCCGTCAGCAAGGACGGTGAGCGTCTGGTACGCCTCGGGGACCTCCGCCGCCGTGTCGACCGCGAGCACCCGGGGGCCGGTGAGCAGGACCAGGGCGGCGAGCGCCAGGTACCTCAACTCCCCGTCCCCGAGCCGGTCGACGGGGGTGCGCAGCCCGTCGCCGCGGTCGAGCACGGCCCGTACCGTGCCGTTGCCGAGGTCCTCCGACAGGACGTCGACGACGGGTCCCGCGCAGCCGGCGCGGGCCGCGGCGACGAGCAGCGCGTGCCGGGTGCCGCACTCGGAGCGTGTGCGCCACAGGACGGCGGCGAGGTTGTCGCAGTCGCTCCGGAGACGGTCGGCGGTGGCCGGGGCGGGGCGGCGCATGCGGTCGGGCCGGGGGTCGCAGGAGAAGACGGAGCGCAGGGCGACCACGACCTGTTCGGCGGCGGCGACGACGAGCCGCTGGCCTTCCGTCCTGCCCGCGACGCGCAGCGGCAGGAGTGCCGTGCCGAGCAGGTCGTCCGGCAGGGGCGCGCGGGTCACGGAGGTCGCCCCCGCCGTGTGCCAGGCGGCCTGGACGACGTGGCGTCCGGGGTCGCGCAGGGCGGTTTCCAGGAGAGTGCGGCCGTCGCGGGTCAATCGTTCGCCGACGATGCGCAGTTCGGGCTCCGCCTGGATCGCGAGGTCGAGGCGGACCGGGCCGACGGGCCCGGTGACGGTGCAGCCGATGCGGAAGCCGCGGCGTCGCTGCGCGTCGGGCCGCGCCCGGTCGGGGACGCAGGCGGACGGGTCGGGGAACACCTCGTCGAGGGCCGCGCCGCCGCCGAGCCGGGCCAGACCTTCGTAGGCCTTCAGGGCACTGGACTTGCCGCTGCCGCTCGGCCCGGCGAAGAGGGTCAGCGGGCCGAGCGGGAAGCCGGCGCCCCGGTGCGCGGCGAAGGCGGAGAGCCGCAGTTCGGTGAGGCTCGGCCGGTTCTGGGGGGCCGGGGGTGCACCGCCGCCCCGCGCGAACAAGGTCATGTCCCGGACGGTAGGCGGCACTCCGCCCGGAGAACCGTTCTTCCGGGCGGACCTTCCTACGATCGGGGGACCCGAAGGCCCGGGCCGGGTGACTGGGGTCTGTCCGGCGGATCAGGTCGCGCTCGGGGGCCCGCGCTGATCTGTGCTGGTGAGCGGGGTCTGGCGCGTCGAGATGCAAGGCGGAGGAGGGCGACAACGCGGAGCGTTGGCAACCGACGACAACGCCGCAGGTCGGCGTGCCAGACCCCGCGCCCGCGACAAGATCCGCCGGACAGGCCCTAGGCCCGGGGAACGGCCCCCGCCACGAAGTCCTGCACCTCGGTGCCGGGAGGGGCGAGCAGGAAGACATTGCGGTCGACACGGTGCATGCCGCAGCCGAGGCCGAGGACCACGCCGCTGCTGAAGTCCAGGACGCGCTTGGCGACATCGGACTCGGCGCCGCTCAGGTCGAGCAGCACGGGGATGCCCGTCATCACGGTCTCGGCGACCTCGCGGGCGTCCGCGAACACGTTGACCCGCAGCACGACGAACCGTCGCCGCGTCTCGGTCTCCGCTTCGGGAACGGCCCTGTGGTCGACCGCCGACGGCCATGCGTTACGGCCGCGCAGAGGTACGACCTGGGCGAGCCCTTCCCATTGTTCGTCAGTGACGTCGTGGCTGTTCACTGCCCCCACCCCGTCCGGGCTCGTACTTTTGTCTGCACCCGCCATTCTTACGCCAAGTCACCCGTTCAGCCCAACAGCGACACGGTCCGCGTCCGCCGTGGTGGCGGGCGCGGACCGTGCCGGGCGGGCGGATCCGGTGTCAGGCGGCGATCGCGACGGCGTCCACGGCCTTGACGCGCAGGGTCCTGCGGGCCGTTCCCAGACTGGTCACGAACGTCGCCGTGGCCGCCGACGCCACGACCGTGAGCCAGATTCCGAGGACCTGGCCGGGCAGGGCCGAGTCGGTGCGGACGGCGGTGAAGGGGACGATTCCCGCGAGGCCCGCGACCGTGCCGAAGAACACACCCGTCACCGTGAGTACGAGGCTCTCGACCGCGACCGTCCCGAGGACCTGCCCCGGAGTGGCTCCGGCGAGGCGCTGCTGTCCGAACTCGCGGACCCGGTAGGAGGTCGCCGCGTACAGGGTGTTGACGAGCATCACGCAGGCGAAGACGACGATGATGCCGACGACCACGAAGTTGAGGGTCTCCAGGTTCTTGTCCTCGACGGACCTGGCGAGACCGGACGCCTTGATCGCGTCGTTCTCGACAGCCTGCATGGAGAGGGTGGCCGTGGCCATGCCGGTGAAGAGGATCAGCGGCATCAGGACGCCGGAGAGCTGCTCGGCACGCTGCCGCATGTTCCGTACCGTCAGATAGCCGCTCGCGCCGGTGAGTGCGGTGAGAAGGGGTTCGGCGCGGCCGAGGAGGGCGCGCAGCAGGGCCGGGGACAGGAGCGCGAAGCCGATGGAGAGCAGGATCGCGCCGTAGGCGGGCGCCGCCATGAGGGCCGCGTCGGTGGCCTTCATCGCGAAGGTGCTCAGGACACCGGCGGCGCCGCCGGCGAGCGCGCCCCAGGCCGCGAACTTCCGTGCCCTGCCGCGCCCTTGGCCCGTTCCGGCGGCGGCCCTCGTGGCGCGCCGCACCGCGAGGAACGCGGCGCCCGCGGAGGCGAGCAGGGTGACGGCGAGGCCGGACACGAGGGCGACGGGACCGAAGACGTGGTCGACGCCGTCGGCGACCTGGCCGCTGTCCTTGAACACGTCGAGCAGAGCGTGGCCGCCGAGCACGGCGGGCCCGGCGGCGAGCACCGTACCGGCGAGGGCGACGATGACGGACTCGCCGACGATCATGCGCTTGATCTGGGCGGGGGTGGCGCCGGTGTGGCGCAGGAGGGTGATCTCGTCGGTGCGTCGGCGGACGTTGACGGTCAGGGTGGAGGCGACGGCGAAGAACACGAGGAGGGTGCCGTAGCCGCCGACGACGCTCGCCGCGGTGGTGAGGGTGTCCGCGCTGACGTGATCGACGCCGGGAGCGCCCGCCGTGTCGTGCAGCGAGTTGAATGTCATGATGATCGCCGCGCCGAGGAAGGCGGACAGGAGCGTCGCGAGGAGGCGGCCGGGGCGCAGCCGGACGGAGCGCAGGGCGAGTGCGAACACGGCTCACACCCCCGCCGGCGTGGTGTCGCCGAGGTGCGCGAGGCGTTCGGCCACGGCGTCGGCGGTGGGTGCGGTCATCTCGCCCGCGAGGCGGCCGTCCGCGAGGAAGAGCACGGAGTCCGCGTACGACGCGGCGACCGGGTCGTGCGTCACCATGACGACGGTCCTGCCGTGCAGGCGCACGGCTTCCTGGAGGAGGCGCAGGACGTCGCGCGCGCTGCGGGTGTCGAGGGCGCCGGTCGGTTCGTCCGCGAAGATCACGGCGGGTTCGGTGACGAGGGCGCGGGCGATGGCGACGCGCTGGCGCTGGCCGCCGGAGAGCTGGTCGGGGCGATGGCCGAGCCGGTCGCCGAGGCCGACCTGGGTGAGGATCTCCTGGGCGCGGGCCCGGTTCACGCGGCGCCCGGCGAGCCGGAGCGGCAGAGTGGTGTTCTGGGCGACGGTCAGCGTCGGCAGCAGGTTGTACTGCTGGAAGACGAAGCCGATCCGGCGGCGGCGGAACCTGGTGAGGGCCGCCTCGGTGCCGCCCGTCATCTCCTCGCCGTCGACCATCACGATGCCGCTGTCGGGCCGGTCCAGTCCGGCCGCGCACTGCAGGAGCGTGGACTTGCCGGAGCCGGAGGGACCCATCACGGCGGTGAACGTGCCGCTCCGCAGGCTCAGGGTCACGTCGTCGAGTGCGGTCACGGCGTTCTCGGCGCCCTCCCCGGCCCCGTACGTCTTGCTGACCTTGACCAGCCGCAGGGCCTCGCCGCCGTGTCCTGCCGGTCCGCTGCCGCCCGCGCGGCCCCTGCGTCGGAACATGGTCTCTCCCCGTCCACCGTCGTCGTCACGGCGCTGTCTGCGCCATGACCACGACGTTAGGGACGGCGGCTCTCCGGCACATGGGGCGTACGGCCCGGACCTCGGGTGTCGCTACGTACACCCCCCTCGTCCGGGTACCCGGTGGGGCCGGGTCAGGTGAGGTCGATGTGTACGTTGGTCGACTTCACGCGGGCGATGGCCTGCATGCCCACTTCCAGGCCCAGCTCCTCGACGGCCTCGCGGGTCAGGAGCGAGACGAGCCGGTGCGGGCCCGCCTGGATCTCGACCTGGGCCGCCACGTCGCCGAGTTTCACGCCGGTGACGATGCCGGGGAAGGCGTTGCGCGCGGAGGTGTACGAGGCGTCCTCTCCGTCGGGTCCGGACTGGCCGACCTCGACGGAGAAGGCGGCCAGGTCCTGGCCGCGGATCAGGCGGCGGCCGCCCTCGTCGCGGTGGGTGGCGACGCGGCCCGCGTCGGCCCAGCGGCGTGCCGTGTCGGGGCTGACGCCGAGCAGACGCGCCGCCTGCCCGATGGTGTAGGACTGCATGGGCCGAACAGTAGACGGCGGCCGACGCCCCGTCACACTGTCCGCCTCCCCTCGAAAAGGCACACCTCCGAAGGCACACCACCGAAGTCACACCTTCGACGGCACACCGCCGTAGGCGCGCCCGGGAGTCACACCCCCGAAGGCACCACGCTGCGGCCCGTCTCGTGGGCGTACAGCGTCGTCCGGTCGCGCAGAGCGGCGTGCACCGCCATCTGCGCGTCGCGGCGGCGCTGGGCCGGGCCGTCGGGCAGGTGCAGCACGCCGGCGTTGCCGCGGGAGCCGCGCTGGATCTCGGCCGTGCGCGGGATGCGCAGGGACTCGTAGCGGGCGAGGCGGGTGCCGGTCGGCTCGTCGGTCGGGGCGGCGAGGCAGGCCGCCAGGTCCATCGCGTCCTCGATGGCCTGGTTGGCGCCCTGTGCCATGAACGGCAGCATCGGGTGCGCCGCGTCGCCGAGGAGCGTGATGTGGCGGCTCGACCACTGCCGCAGCGGCGGCCGGTCGTGGAGCGCCCACTGATGGGTCACCTCGACGGCCTCGACGATGTCGGAGACGAGGCCGGTCCACGAGCCGAACGCGCGGCGCAGCTCCTCCGGGTCGCCGGGCGCCGACCACGACTCGGGCGGCGCGTCCGTCATGGGGACGGTCGCGGCGAAGCTGAGGTGGCGGCCGCCGGACACCGGGTAGCAGACGAAGTGCCCGCCGGGACCGAGCCAGAGGCGCACGAGCGCGGCGCGCGCCTCGTCGGGGAGCCGGTCCACGGGGACCAGGCCCCGGTAGATGCCGAGCCCCGCGAAGACCGGCTCGTCGCGCAGGAACGTCTCGCGGACGGTCGAGTGGATGCCGTCGGCGCCGACGACGACCTCCGCCTCGCGGACGGTGCCGTCCTCGAAGGTGAGCCGGGCGCCGTCGTCGGACTCGTCGGCGCCGCGCAGGCGTTGGCCGAGCCGGAGGCTGTCCCGGTCGACCAGTGACAGCAGCGCCTCGTGCAGATGCGCACGGTGGATCGCGTAGTACGGCGCCCCGAACATCCGCTCGCAGTCCTCGCCGAGCGGGGTACGGGCGATGGGGCGGCCGGTCCAGCCGCGTACCTCCATCGCCTCGATGCGCACGGCGTGCTCGCGCAGCGCCGGGCCGAGGCCGAGACGCAGCAGCGGCCTGATCGCGTTCGGCGAGAGCTGGACGCCCGCCCCCACCTCCGCGAGGCGCCTGGTCTGCTCGAAGACCACGTACGGCAGGTCGTGCGCGGCCAGCGCGCCGGCCAGTGCCAGGCCTCCGATGCCCGCGCCGACCACAGTGATCCGCGGCCGTTCCCCTTCGCCCACTTCCCCGAACCGCACGTCTGGGACCGCCTTCCGCGTCGCTGTCTACCGGCCAGGTGCGCGGCGGTGCGAGAAGCCCGGAGTGCCGGGGTCCCGCCCTTCGCCGCTCCCAGAGCATCGGCGGCTCACGGCCCGCGCGGCAACGGCCGTCACCCCCTGACCTGACAACTGTCGCCGCTTGCGTGACGTCCGTCATCGGAACCGGGCCACGGCGGCTCAAGTGCCCCCGTCCGGGCCTAACTTCCAGGTGACAGCGACATCTGACGACGCCGGGAGGCACACAGTGACGGAAGCGGAGGGACCGCGGTGACCGCGGTGGCCGTGGAGGGCCTGCGCAAGCGCTACGGGGACCACGAGGCCGTACGCGGCGTCGACTTCACCGTCTCGGACGGGGAGATCTTCGCCCTGCTCGGACCGAACGGCGCGGGCAAGACCACCACACTGGAGATCCTCGAGGGCTTCCGCGGCCGGGACGGCGGGAGTGTCGAGGTGCTCGGGCGCGACCCGGGCAAGAAGGCGGACGGCAAGTGGCTGCGCGGGCAGATCGGGCTCGTGCTCCAGGACATCGCCGTCGAGCCGTATCTGTCGGTGCGCGAGACGATCGCGCGCAACGCCGGCTACTACCCCGCGCCCCGCGGCATCGACGAGGTCATCGACCTGGTCGGGCTCGACGAGAAGCGCGGCGCGAAGGTGAAGGACCTGTCCGGCGGGCAGAAGCGGCGGCTCGACCTGGCACTCGGCGTCGTCGGCAACCCGCAGCTCCTCTTCCTCGACGAGCCGACGACGGGCTTCGACCCGAACGCGCGGCGCGGCGCCTGGGAGGTCGTCAAGAACCTGCGGGACGCGGGCACCACCATCGTCCTGACCACGCACTACATGGACGAGGCGCAGGCGCTCGCCGACTCGGTCGCCGTGATCGCGGGCGGTGAGATCGTCGCCGCGGGCACGCCCGACACGCTGGGCGGCCGGGACAGCGCGCTGGCCCGGATCCGTTTCCTGCTGCCGCACGGCGCGGCCCTCACCGATGTGCCGCTGCAGGTGAGCGATGTGCAGGAGGGCCTGGTCACGGCGGAGTCGGACGAGCCGACGGCCGCGCTCCACCGGCTCACCGAGTGGGCGCTGCGGCGCGGCACCCCGCTGGAGCGCCTGACCGTGGAGCAGCCCACGCTCGAAGACATCTACCTGGGCCTGACCAGCAAGTACGCGGAACAGGAAGCATCCTCACCGTCCTCCGAACGCGGGCGCGGGCCGTCCTCGCGGCGAGGGCGCCGACCCGGACGGAGCCGCTCATGACCACCCTGACCCCGACCACGGCCGCCGGCGCCGGACGCACCGCGCGCACCGAGCGGAGCCCGCTGGCGCTGCTCGGCCATCAGATCCGTTACGAGCAGCTGTCGTTCTGGCGCAACCCGCAGTCGATGGTGTTCACGTTCGTGCTGCCGATCGTCATCATCGCGATCTTCGGCGCGGTGTTCAGCGGCAGCGCCGACGACAAGTTCTTCTTCGGCCTGTCCGGCATGCAGTACTACACGCCGACGATCGCCGCGGTGTCCGTACTGGGCGCCTGTTACGGGCAGTTGGCGATCGTCCTCGCGATGCGGCGGCAGACCGGGGTGCTCAAGCGGCTGCACGCGACGCCGCTGCCGGCCTGGGTCTACTTCACGGGCCTGCTCGTGCACTGCATCGTCGTGAGCGTCGTCGACGTCGCGCTCGTCATCGGTATCGGCTCGCTGTACGACGTGCCTCTGCCGACGCACTGGGGCGCGATCATGCTCACCCTCGTGCTCGGCGCGGCGAGCTTCTGCGCGCTGGGCGTGGGTGTCGCCTCGCTCATCAAGAACTCGGAGGCGGCACCCGCCGTGGTGCAGTTCATCCAGTTCCCCCTGGTGTTCATCTCGGGCAGCTACTTCCCGATCCACTCCGAGGTCCTCAACAACATCGCCGGGCTGCTCCCGGTGAAGCCGTTCAACGACGCGATGCTGGCGCCGTTCGCGCAGAACTCCGGCTACCAGTGGCGCGACCTCGCCGTTCTCGCGGCCTGGGGTGTCGTCGGCGCCCTGATCGCGGTGCGCAGCTTCCGCTGGGACCCGCGGCCGGAGTAGACCACGCGCCGTACCCCGCGCACTTCTTGGGGGCCTCCTCGGAGGCCCCCTCGGCACCTCGCCCCACCCCCCCATCCCGAAGGGAACCCCCTCGCATGTCGCTCACCGAACCGCACACGCGCCCCGGGCCGGCCGACCTCGCCGGTGCCTGGACCCTCGAACCCTCCGCCAGTTCCGTCGAGTTCACCGGCCGGCACTTTCTCCTCCTCCCGGTGACCGGGTCGATGCCGGTGCGCTCCGGCGCCGCGGAACTCGACGGGGAGGGCCGGCTCGGGCACCTCGACGTCGCGCTCGACGCGGCCGGCTTCACGACCGGGAACCCGCGCCGGGACGACGCCGTCCGCGGCCCCGCCTTCCTCGACACGCAGCACCACCCGCTCCTGCGCTTCGACGGTGAGACCCTCGCCACGGGCGAGCCCTGGACCGTCTCCGGCCTGCTGTCCGTCAAGGGCCGCGCGGTGCCGCTGGTCCTCACGGTCGACGAGGTCGTCCCGGAGGGCGCCAGCACGGTCGTGCGCGCGTCGGCGACGGTCGACCGGCACGCGTGCGGCGTGAGCGCGATGCGGGCGATGGTGGGTCCCCGGCTGCGGCTGCGGGTGACGGCGGTGTTCGTACGCGCCTGATCCGCGTGCGGCACAACACGAAGGCCCGGCCGGTGCTCTACCGGCCGGGCCTCGTCGTGCGCGCTCCCGGGTCAGGCGAGGGCGCCCTCCGTGACCGGGAAGACATGCGCCAGCCAGGCGTAGTTGCGCAGCTCCTCCAGGAGGCTCAGGCCCAGGCGGTTGTGGAGCATGTGGGCGTGTGAGAAGAGGATCATTCCGGGGTGGGTCGGGGACTTCTCCCGGATGTCGCCGGTGAGGGCGGCGAGCCTGTCGTGCCAGTGGGCGAACGGGCCGTGGGCGAGCGGGTCCACGGGCTTGGCGCCGGCGTCCCGGGTGATCGTGGTCAGCGAGTCGAGGAGCTCGTCCGGGTAGCCGGCCTCCCCGGCCCAGGCCCGCCAGGCGCCGAGGCCGTGCGCGTAGAAGTAGCCGCGTTCGGCGGTGTCACCGAGGGCTGCGGCGGCGGCCATGGTGCCGCGCAGGGCGAGCAGGGATCGCTGCGCCTGCGCGGGAGCCTTCGGTGCGAGGCGCAGGACGAGCTCGCTGGAGAGCCGGAACAGGTCCTCGGTGGCGGGCATCAGGGCGGGGCCGCCGTAGCGGTCGAACTCGGGGTCGTAGTCGGCGCGGTGGACGCCGGGCGCCAGCATGGCCCGTACGTGCCGGTCGTCGCCCTGCTCGCCCGCGGAGGCGAGCGCTCCCGCGCCTTCGAGGTAGGCGTCGGGGTCGAGCGGCTCCTCGCCGGGCCCGAGCGTTCCGGCATCGGCGAGCCGGACGCGCAGCTGCTCCTCGACACGGTCGTACGCATCCGGGTCCACGTCCCTGATCCGCAGCCGCAGATGGGGTCCTGCCTGCCAGTAGCGGATGAAGAACCAGGGTGTGCCGGGGGCGAGTTCGCCGATCGTGGGGCCGATCACGTCGGTCAGGACGCGGTCGTGCGCGGACCGGGCGGTGGTGGCGAGGTGGAGGTGCCACGAGCTCCATGTCATGAGGTCTCCCTGAGTGGTCGGGGTGCGGGCGGTCACAGCCGCAGGTCCAGAAGCGCGCCGCCCGAGTCCTGCGGGGCGCCGACGACGACGGAGAGGACGATCGTCTCGTCCGGATCGAGGCCGAGGACGCGCTGCGTGGGGATCTCCTTGAACGCGCGGACGGGCCGCGCGAAGAGGCCTGAGGCCGCCGCCGAGAGGCACAGGCCGTGGGCGGCCCAGCCGACGGCGTGCTGTGCGGCGCCCCACCCGGCCGGCCCCGAGCGGGCGAACAGGTCGCGGGGGCGCACGGAGAAGAACACGGTCATGGGCGCGTGCCGGATGCGGCAGCCGTTGACGGGCGAGACGCCGTACCCGTAGTGCTCCTCCAGGCGGGCGGGCGCTTCCGGGTCGGCGCGCAGCAGGCGGGCGCCGCCCGGGACCGCGCGGTGGACCCCGTCCTCGTGGCCGTCGACGCCCTGGACGACGGCGGTGACGTTCACCGCGTCGAAGGCCGCCGCGAGGTCGGGTCCCGGGGGCGGGACGGCGAGCCACCGCAGTACGCTGTCGAACGCCTCGGCGGGGAGCCGGGCGCGGCGGCCGCTCATGCCGTGCAGGGCGCGGGGCATGCGCCCGGAGTGCCGCTGCCACAGCAGCTCCGCCCAGTTCGGGACAGTGCGCGAGAGGGGCAGGTCCCGCGGGATCGCGCGCCCGACAGGGACGGGTGAACCGTCGTACGTCTGCTGCCGGTTGACGCGCACGAGGTCGGCGAGGGACGGGTCGCGCAGGTCGGGGATGGCGGCACGACGCCGTACGGGCAGGACCGGGGCCGGGTCGCCGACGTCGAGGGTGAGCGGCAGCGACCACTCCCATGCCGGGTCGAGCCCGAGGTCCCCGAGGAGTTCATGCCCGTCGGGCCCGGGCAGCGAGAGCCGCGCGGGTACGTCGAACAGTTCGCAGCCCACGCCCAACGCTCGCAGCACGATGCCGAGTTCGAGCGCGACCAGCGATCCCCTGAACCACTTGTAGGCGGCGGGGATCGCCGTGTAGCGGCCGGTGAGGGCGATCCGGCGCGGTGCGCCCCCGCCCGGCTCACCGGTCAGCGCGTGCCGGTCAGGGTCGAGGACACGCCACGGCGCCCCGCCGCTGCCCCCGGCCACGAAGGCGTGCACGGGGAAGAGGCAGCGCGGGGAGGCGTAGGGGCGGTGGTCGTTGTACGGGTTCTCGGGCTCGCGGCGCTGCGGGCCGAACGCGGTGATCAGCGCGCGGGCCAGGCGGTCCGGCACGTCGCGCGGCGGCGGGAGCGCGGGGTAGGGCATGGCCTCCAGCAGGTCGACGGTGCCGAGCGGGAGGGTCTCGCGCGGATCGCCCGCGCGCGGGGGCTCGGGCGGGACGTGCGTGTCCGGCGGCGGTTCCGGGGTCCAGGTCCACGGGGGCGGCTCGGGCCGGTCGGCGCCGGCGCCGTACGCGTACCAGAGGGGTTCGCGCGCGATGCTGTTGTCGCCTTCGGGGCCCGGCAGTTCCACGGGGGAACGCCGGGCCGGCGCGGGCGCGGTCACGGGAACGGGTGGGGGTCGTAGGGGGACGTCCGGTGCTCCTGGGCGGTGCCGCGCAGGGCCGCCTCCAGGCGGGGCAGGCCCGCCAGGCGCTGCTGTGCGTGGCCGAAGCACATCGGCAGGATGCCGGGGACGACCGCGCGCGCGACGTGGATGCCCGCGTCGGCGTGCTCGCGGCTCGTCTGGTCGACGAGGACGATCCGGTCGAGGCCCGCGTCGGCGAACAGGGAGCGCACGAAGTCCAGCGCGCCGCGCACATCGCCGCCCGACGCGTCGGCGAGGCGCCGCGGCCAGTCGGGGAACGCCTCGTCCGGTGTGACGCTCGGGCCGCCGAGCGCGGCCGTGGCCCGCTCGCGCGTCTCGGGGATCGAGGAGAACCGGACGTGATCCTCCAGCTCCTGGACCAGCCAGGGGTCTTCGGCCATGGCCTCGACCTGTTCCCTGGTCCAGTCGACCGGGTTGGTGACGAGCTGGGCGACCTCGCGCAGGGCGCCGCGGATCGCGGACTGCGGGTCCGCCCCGGACCCGGCCGAGGAGAACGTCGCGGGGAACGGGTGGAGGCGGTTGACGGCGAGGACCCAGACCACGGGCAGCGCGATGTCCCGCGTGGCGACCAGCAGATGGATGTCGAAGCCGCGTGCCTGGATCAGCTCGATCATGGCGCGGCTCGTCGGGTCGGTGATCGAGCTCTCCGGGATGTGGGGCAACGACACGGCCCGGTACCAGGAGGTCAGGAACGCGTCGCGCTCGGCCAGCTCGAACAGCGAGTGCAGCGCCGCCTCTTCGAGGTTCGCGCCGACGGCGCAGCCGCTGGACGACTCGTAGAAGTAGTGCTTGCGCTCGTGCGGTTCGACGGCCCTCGCGGCGCGCCGGTCCCGGCGGAACGCGTACTCGTACTGGTAGAAGGCGTGGTCGGCGGGGACCAGCAGGGCCCGCCCGTCGTCGAGGTCGTGGCCCCACACCCAGTCCATCGGGGTGTCGGCCGTGTGGGGTGTCACCCGGCTCGTCGGGTGGGCCAGCTGCTCGTCCGTGTACCGGCCGAGGGTCGCCGGGTCCACGGCGTGCTCGGCGACGTCCGTGTACGCGCGGTCCGTGAGGACCGGGATGTCGTACGGGAATCCGCCGAGCCTCTCGTACGCCTCCAGGACGGCGACCGGCTCGGTCTCGGCGAACGTCCTGGCGCGGCCGTGGCCCATCGCCGGCGCGTCCGGCACGACCGCCATGCTCATCGCGAACGGGGTGCGGGACTCGCGCAGGATGGCTCGGACCGGGCCGAAGCGGTCGTCGACGAGGCGCTCGCGCAGCAGACCGCGCTCGACGAGACGGCTGTCGCCGGACCGGGTCGGGTCGCCCGGGGAGGCCGGCCGGTTGCGCAGCGCGAGGGGCAACGGCTGCTGTCCGGAGGCGAGTTCGCCCTTCTCCGGGCCGCACAGCGGGCAGTGGAAGCTGCGGGCGACGCGGTGGCGGCGCAGGCCGCGCGCCGAGACGGCGTAGAGCTCGCCGGGGCCGACGGGCCGCCGCGCCAGATGCTCCAGGGACGCCCGGAGCAGTTCGGGCAGCAGCGCCTCGGACGGCGCTGGGCCGTCGACGGCGTGGGTGAGGTCGCCGACCAGGGGGTGGTCGACGACGGTGCGCTCGCGGACCTCTGCGCAGCCCGCGCACCCGGCATCGGTGTCCGGCGCCCACAACGGTCCGACGAGGACCTCGTCACCGTGGACGCGCACGGACAGATGCGGGCGGCCCGACTCCCTTGCCGCGTCGAGGTGTTGGCGTTCCCAGCCTAGGTCCCAGCCGCGCCGGACGGAGACGCTCACGCCGTCCGCGACGGCCGGTGCGCCGAGCCCGGCGCAGACGTCGCGCCAGATCTCGTCGTCGTACGCGTCGGGAGCGCGCCGCGCGGTGATCGTGTCCGTCGTGTCCGCCGTGTCACTGTGCATCGTGGGTCTCCCGCGTGCGTGCTGCGGCCTCGACCGGCCCGTACCAGAAGGGGATCTCGCCGAGCACCGGGTCCGCGGCGACGGCGTGGCCTATGAAGGCGCCGCCGACGGTGTCGGCGTGGGCGATGAGCTGTGCGCGCAGGGCGCCGACGGCGGCCGGATCGGCGAAGAGCAGCGCGTCCGTGGAGAGCCGGCCGGGCCGGTCCGTCTGCGCGTGGGCGACGGCCTCGCACAGGGCGGTGCGCAGCGCCTCCTGGGGGGTGGATCCCCAGCCCGCGCCGAGGAGTTCACCGGCCGCCGTGGTGACCTCGGCGAGACGCCAGTCGACGCCGGGGACGTGACGCAGCGCGAGCCGCGGCCCGCCGTCCACGAGTTGCCGGAGGGCGGACAGGATGCGCCGCCCTTCGGCGTCGGGCGTCGCGTCGGCCCCGGCGAGCTCCACCGCGCGCGGGGCCAGCAGCCGCAGCGCGCCGTCGAGCAGCCAGTGTTCCTCGGTCAGTCCCGCTGCCGCCCCCGGGACGCGGTCCCGCAGGGCGAGCAGCGCGGCGGCGACGGTCGCGGTCTCCTGGTGCGGTCCCCAGGCGACGACCGTGCCCGTCCGCTCCCCGCGCTGTTCCACGGCGCGCAGCGCGAGCGGCATCTGCGGCAGCTCCTCGTCGGCGGTGTAGGCGAACAGTCCGGTCCAGCGTCCGGCGAGGGTCACGGCCGACTCGCGCGCGTCCTCGGGTTCGGGCATCGGTGCCGAGGGGGCGTCGGTGAGGAGGGAGCCCGGCCGGCCGGGCGCGGCCGCCATGCGGGCTCCCCCGACGGTCACCCGGTCGGAGACCAGGTCCGCCCCGTGCACGACGTGGGCCTCGCCCGCGTCCGCCGTCCCTGTCAGCGTGTCGATGAGCAGCTGTCCCGCGAGGGCCCCGGCGACGGCGTCGGCCACCGGGCGCGGTACGGGCCCGTCGCCCTCGTCCGTCCAGGACAGGACCCGCTCACGGAAGGCCTCGGCGCCCTCGGGACCACCCGCGACAACGGGGCCCACGACATGAACCGTGTCGCCGAGAAGAACGGTCAAGTGGTGTGTCATTGAGGGGAGTTCGGGCCCCGCACCATCGGCTGCGGTACGGATCTCCAGTACGGCGTCAGCACCTTCGTACACGTGGTCGGACGAACCGGGCGCCTCGGCGACCGTCACCTCCCCCACTCCGGCCCGGCGCAGCCCGCGCGCCGCCGGCCCCGTCGCTTCGGGCGGGCCCGTGACGAGGACCCGGGCGGCGCGCAGGCGGGCGAACGCAGCGTACGGGTCGTCGAGTCGGGCTTCGAGGCGGGCGACGGACTCGGCGTGCGGCGCGCGCTCCTCGGCGGTCGGTTCGGGGGCGGTGAACGCGTCGGGGTCGAGCAGAAGCCCCGCGTCGCGCAGTTTGCCGACGAGGTGGCGTACGGCGGGCCGGGAGCGCTCGGTGCCGAGTTCGGCGACGAGTTCGTCCTCGGTCGCGCCGTTCTCCAGGAGGGGGACGCAGCCCTCGGCCACGGCGTGCAGGACGTCGGAGCCGCGCAGGACGACCTGGCCGCGCGTGCCGCTGAGGTAGACGCCGCCGGGCACGGGCGCGAAGTGCAGGTCCGGGCGGGCCTTGAGCCTGGCGTTCGTCATGCCTGTCCCCCTCGGTAGGTGAAGCGGCCGCCGTCGTCGCGGCCGACCTCGACGACCCACTCGGTGGCGTGCGTGCCGTCGACGACGGACGGCAGCGCCTCCTCCAGGTAGCAGCCGTCGGCGCCGCGCCGGTCGAGCATGCGCGGCAGGACGCGGGCGCTCAGGGCGCTGGTGAGGTCGACGTACTGCGGCTTCTGCTGGAGCCGCTTGGACTGCACGTCGGGGGCGCCCACCGAGAGAGGTCCCTCGTCCTCGGGCGCGTTCTTGATGACGACCTCTTCGGCGACGCCGTGCCGGGCGCGCCACGCGTTGAGCGCGAGGAGCCGGTCGTGCTCGTCGGGTCCCGTGGCGACCGCGGTGGTGAGCTCGTCGCCGCCGTACCAGCGGCGGCGCCCGATGAGGACGTCGCCGACGGCCATGCGGGGCGCGGTCCTGGTGGTGGCGCGGTCCCACGGCGTCGCCGCGTGCCAGCTGTTGGGCAGGCTGTTGAAGAGGCGGCCGCTGATGGCGAGGCCCGAGGCGACGGACAGGGGCGGCGGGAACAGGCCGGGGTGGCCCGTACCGAGCGGGAGTACGCGCAGGGGCGCGCCGTCGGCGTCCTCGACGCGCAGCGTGTCGGTGTCCGGGTCGTGCGCGAGGCGCAGCGTGAACCAGTCCTCGGGGGTGAGGCCGCCGGGCAGGATCGGCGCGTGCGCGTTGACGTTGAGACGGTGCAGGCCGAGGTCCTCGGTGACGCGGGCGCCGTCGAAGCCGTACTCCCGCTGGAGGTGTCCGGCGAGGCGGGGCAGGGCGCGGCCGCCCATGCGGCGGTCGGCGTCGAGGAAGCGGGCGTAGAGCATGCCGTGGCCCGGCAGTCCGTCGTTGAGGACGAGCCTGCCGTCGCCCTCTTGGAGGAGGACGCCGTAGATGAGGGGGTCCCGGCGGAAGCGTTCGGGCAGGGACGCGGTCAGGCCCGCCACGTCGTCGGGGCTGAGGACGAGGGTGTCGTCGCCTGCGTCGACGGTCTTGGACAGGCGGGCGTGGACGGCCTCGGTGAGCTCGCGGCGCAGCAGGTACATGCGCTCCAGGGAGCCGTCGGCGGGGCCGATGCCGGCGAGTGCGGACGGGTCGCCGGTGCCGTGCGGCCCGTACACGGCGTCCATGGCGGCGGCGCGCCGGGACACCTCGCCGACGACGAACGCGGCGTTCGCGGCGAGCGGGATGTTGGCCCCGGCGCCGAACCGTTCGACGAACGCGGCCGTCATCAGGACGCGCACGTCGTGCAGCCAGTCGAAGACGGACAGGAGCTCGACGGCCGGGCCGAGGTCGGCGAGCGGCTTGTGCCACTGCCGGGTCGCCACCTTCAGCGGCGGCATGACGTAGTCCTCCTCGACGGTGATCTGGGCGGGCCGCCCGGCGAGGTGGCTCAGCTTGCCGAGGTCGCCGCGCAACTCGGCGAGCACACCGCCCCGTTCGGGCGACGGGGCACCGGCGAGGCGGGGCAGTCCGGCGCGGATGCCTGCGGCGAGGGCGGTGGCGCGCGGGTCGTCGGGGGTGAGGAGGTCGTCGTAGTCGGCGGAGCCGTCCTCGGCCTCGTGGAAGGTGCACAGCAGGCCCTGGCCCACGGCCTGCCGTACGCGCTTGTCGGCGGCCTCGGCCGGGATGCCGGCGCGTTCGGCGACGTGGGCGACGACGGCGGGGAAGAGCCGCGGCCCCATGGACACCGCGTCGAGCAGGTCGCCGACGGGCCCGTCCAGGGGTACGGCTAGCCGGCGCATGCCCGCGTCGGTGAGCCGCAGGAAGAACAGCTTGCCGGACTCGGGGTCGGGCGCGGAGGTGGGCGGGATGCCCACCCAAAGGTCCGTGAGGTCGGCGGTGTCGGCCGCGGGGAGCCCGCCGAGCACGTAGCCGAGCATGACGCGGTCGAGCCCGGGGAAGGCGGTGGCGCCCTCGAAGGGGACGTCGCCGGGGTCGACCCCGGCCGGGTCGGGCTCCGCGATGCCCACGGCGGTGAACCGGGACAGCGGGCTGGTGCGGACCATGGCCCGGGTGACGTACTGGATGAGGCCGCGCTCGGACTTGCGGGTGCGGGCGGAGACCTTGCCGGGGCCGAGGACGGCGGCACGGTAGCGCTCGGCCTCCTGGTGGACCTCGGGTGCCACCAGGGCGAGCGAGCGCAGCAGGTCGTCGTCGCCCAGCAGGGCGGCCAGGACCGCACGTTCACGGTCGGCGGCCTCGGTGTAGCCGTCGACGACGGCGTCGCGCAGCCGCTCCCTGGCGTCCCGCGCGGCCAGCCACTCGGTGACGGCGGGCGTGGGGGCCGGCGGCTTCTTGGGTGCGCGGCCGTTGTGGATGGAGCGGCGCAGCGCGATGAGGTCGCGGCGCTCGGCGTCGTCGGCGGCGGCGCCGATGCGGTGGTACAGCTCGTCGGAGCACGCGTCGGCGGCCTGCCTCAACACCTCCTCGGCGGCGGCGAGTTCGGCGAGGGTACGGCGCTGTGCCGGGTCGGCGAGGCGGGTGCGGCGCAGCGGGTTGACGCGCAGGAACCAGAGGGACTCGGGTGTGGTCGGGCCGGTCATCGCGTGACTCCCGTCGGGTCGGCCGCCGCGCCGGCCATGCGGTCACGGCGGTCGTTGAGGCGGTCCTGCCAGGACACGCCGAGGACGTCGTCGACGGTCTCGGCGATGGCGAAGCACATGTAGTAGCGCTGCATCGGCGAGACGGTCAGAAGCGGCAGCTGCTCGTAGAAGAGGTTCGTCAGGAGGCGGAAGGCGGCGAACCAGCGGGAGGGGTCGGCGACCACTCCGGACTCGCCGACGGCGCGGTGGAAGTCGCTGTCGGGCTGGTCGCCCTGCGGGACGACGCGGGTCGCTCCGGGCGGGCCCATCTCGCTGCGGTCCACACCGTCGGTGACGGAGTCGAGCAGGTCGAGGGTGAGTGTCCCGGCGGCGACGGCGCTCTCCAGGGCGCCGGAACTGTACGCGAACGCGGTCCGCCACTCGGCGGCCCCGGCCGACACCTCGCCGGACAGACGCTGTTCGACGACGGTACGCAGCCGGGGCGCGTCCTTGGCGAGCCGGTCCTGGAAGACGGGCCTGACGTCCTTGGTGGGCGCGGCCCAGGCGAGGAACGCCTCCACGTGGGAGCGGGGCGAGAACACCCCGTAGGCGGGGCCGAGGAAGTGGGTGTCGACTAGCGCGGCGAACGCCTCGGCGAGCCGCACGGTGGCGGTGGCGGGCTCGGCCGCGATGCCCTCGATCATGCGCAGCAGGGGCTTGTTGAGAGCGCCGAGCACGACGGTGCGGAACTGGTCGAGGCGCGGCTCACGGGACGCCGTGTCGGCGGGGCCCACCCGCGAGACGGCGCCGTGCTCGTGCAGCGGCAGGTAGGGCGGCTGCACCGCTTCGAGCCGGCCGAACTCGCGGGCCTGCTCCAGGTACGCCTCCTCGGTCAGGGCGCGCGGCGGGTCGAGCGGACCGGCGTCGAGGAGGTCCGCGACCTCGGTCCAGTCGGGGCCGCCCGGCACCGCGAGGGCGAGGACGTCGACATGCGGGCCGTGCAGCCAGCCGCGCCTCAACTGGACGGCGGGAGCGCCCCGTTCGCTCAGGGCGCGGGCGACCGGCACGACGTGCCGGGCGAGCCACGCCGGTGTCACCGGCATCCGTGTGTGGAGCCGCACTCCCGTCAGGCCGGCGGAGTCCGGCTTCACGGCAGTGCGCTCCGGCGCTTCAACCCCCATGTTTTTCGCACCTTCCAGGAAATCTTCAACAGATCTTGCGGAATGTTTTGACTGGAATTCTGTGGCGGCGACTTGCGCCCGGAAAGGGAATGCGGGGCGGCCGCTTACATACGTCACCGCTTTCGTGACACGGGCGCCCGACGAGTCACGGACAGGTTGGCCGAAAACTGCCGGGCCGGCGCCAAGATCGCTGTACCCTCCGGCCATGACTACGGACTCGGAGTGCCTCGCACTCACGCAGAATCTGCGCCGCCGCGGGGCCATCGTCCTCGCGGTTTTTGCCCTGGTGTGGGCTTTTGCGGGCGGCTCCGGCATAAGTGCCGTGGGGGTTTCGGTGACGATCGGCGTGCTCGCCGCCGCGGTGACCGTCGTGGCGGTGGTCCTGGCCTTCCGCGGCGGGGCCGGTCCGGCCTCGCGCATGGTGCGGCTCCCGGAGAAGTGGAACCGCGGCGTCGGCATGGTGAACATGGCCGAGCTGGTGGCGATCTTCGTGGTGATCGCGGCGTCGAACGCGAGCGGCCACCCGGAGCTGATCCCGCCCGGCATCTGCCTGGTCGTGGGCCTGCACTTCTTCCCGCTCGCCCGCCTCTTCGACCAGTGGCAGTACAAGTGGACGGCCGTCTTCCTGACCGCGGTCGCGGTGGCCGGCCTGGTGGTCGCCGCGACCGGCACGACGATGGAGACGGTGCGTGTCGTGGTCGGCCTGGGCGCCGCGCTGGTGCTGTGGGCCTCGTCGTTCCACGTCGCCGTGCGGGGCTGACGCGGGAACGCGGCCGGCCCCCGCAGGGGCCCGCGAAACGTCCCCACAAAAGGATGTACCCATCCAGCTCCCGGCTGGATGGGCGCATCCTTTGGAACGGTGGATCAGCAGGCGGAGCAGGTGCTGGACGAGGACGACGAGGTGCCGATCGAACCGCTGGAGGCGCCCATCTCGGGGAGGGCCACACCCTGCGCGACCTCAAGGGTCTCCAGCTCGTCGACGTCGAAGCTGTCGAACGCCTTCTCCGCGTCGTCACCGTTCTTGATGTCGTTGATGCTCATGTGATGAATTCCTTCCGGTGTTCCGCGAAGTGGCTTCGCGGGGTGGATGAGGGGTGGGTGAGGGGAAGTCAGCAGGCGGAGCAGGTCGACGAGGAGGACGACGAGGTGCCGATCGAACCGCTGGAGGCACCCATCTCCGGGAGGGCCACGCCCTGGGCGACCTCAAGGGTCTCCAGCTCGTCGACGTCGAAGCTGTCGAACGCCTTCTCCGCGTCGTCACCGTTCTTGATGTCGTTGATGCTCATGTGATGAATTCCTTTCAGGAGTTCCCGGGGATTCCCCGGAGGAACCTTCCCGGAGATTTCCGGGGGGTCTTTTTTCTTTCCGCAACCGGTGGCTGCGCAATTAATAATGCTCGGCCGGTCATTCGGTGGCCAGCCTTTGCGCCCCCTCGCTGACATTTATCACGGGGGAATCGACCGGCAGCGACCATTCCGGGCTGTTGAGCATGGCCCAGCCCGCCTCGGGATCGCCGGCCACGGAATCGTCGGGGCTGCGGCTGCCCAGCAGAAAGTCGCCCACGGACGACTCCTTGAGATAGTCGAGGCCGAGGACACGGGCGGACATGTCCGCGTCGCCGTTGCCCAGGCCGCACGGGGCGAGGCCGAGGGCCGTCGCCACCAGGTACATGGTCTGGTAGAGCACACCGGTGTGCCGCAGCGTCGTGGCGTAGGCGATGGCGCGGTATTTCCACGCCATGCGCTGGAAGCGCGCCGTGACGGTGATGAGCACGTCGGGGCGCGCCTCCATCCCGGTGGCGCGCGACGCCACATGGAAGAGGGACTCCCGGTCCGTCTCCGCGTCGTTGACGAGGACGAGGCGGTGCGCGACGGGGTCGTAGTAGTAGATGCCCGCGACGAGTCCCGCGCACCGCCGCACGGTCACGTACAGCTCCAGTTCGTAGCCCTGGCCGCCGCTGGGATAGGGGCGGGAGACGACCTCGTCGCGGCCGCTGCCGTCCTCGGGGGTGTAGTGGGCGCGGACCCGGGCGACCCGGTAGAGGAACTCGCCCAGCTGCTCGGCCGTCAACTCCCCTTCTCCGTAGGAGCGGATGGAGCGGCGCGTCTCCAGGGCGGTGGTGAGGGACGGGTCGCGCCCGGCGATCTCCTCGCGCGTGGGCCGGTACAGGTCCACGGCCGGTCCGTCCGGGGCGGGCTTCACGGCGGGCTGGGGGTCGATCTCGCCGCGGTACGGGTAGACGGCGCCGAACACGTCGTCGTAGCGCCCGGAGCGGATGCGGGAGTGGAACAGCAGGTCGTGGAAGTCCCACTGGCGCAGCGTCGGCTCCGTGTCGGAGGCGAACGCGCCGTCCTCGTCGGCGGGTTCGACGAAGCCGGCCCCCACGAGGTGGGCGAGCGCGTCGAGGGCGTCGTCCTCGTGCAGGCCGGTGCCGAGCGCGCCGGCCGCGACGGGTTCGCCCAGGGCGGCGACCAGTTCGCGGGCCGCGCGGTCCACGAGCACCGCGCGGAACTTCACGAGCGGTGACTCCAGGACCAGTACGCCCTCGCGGGTACGGCAGAACGCGAACCGGGAGAGGCGCACGGTCGTGCCCGGCGCCACCACGGCGATCCGGTGCTCGGCGTCACGCGCGGTGGGCTCGATGCGCAGGAGCTCCCTGCGGTCGGCGGGTCCGCCCCGGGTGAGGACGCTGCGCGCGACGAGATGGCCCGCGCGGTCGAGGAACCGTTCCACCTGGACGACCTCGGCGGCCCGCAGCCCGTCCAGCAACTCGCCCATGGGGCGCGGTCCTTCGGCGAGCCGGCCGAGCGCGGTGCGGATGCCGCCGCGCACCGGTCGCAGGGTGAGCGAGGTGGCGGGGCCCGCGAGGGTCGCCGACTCCCCGTCGAAGAGGACCCGCACGTCGGCGCGGAACGCGGGCGCGGTCCGGGGCGGTGATTTCGCCGTCTTCTCGGTCTGCATGCTGATCTCCGGTTCCTTTGAGGCGACTTGCCCAGTCGGCGTGCGGTCGAGGGCGTACTCCGGAAATCACTGTCAGGCCGAACGGGAACCCCTCCCCCTGTCTCGCGTGAAATCGGTGACGTACACCATCGGCGGCCATGACACCCGTCACCGCGAGGCGTCGAACGCTCGGAATTCCGCGCCCTGGTCCGCATGCTCGGAAGACGAATTCACCATCCGGCCGGGCAAGTCGGCCGAGCGACCTCAGTTAAGGAATCCCCGCCGTGCTTACACGTCGTCATGCAATACGCCTCGGTCTCACCACCGGTGCCGTCGGCGCAGTGGGCGCCGCGGGAGGGCTCTTCCAGACACTGACGTCGGGCGGATCCGCGAACGCGGCAACGGCGGCCGGCGCCCCGGCCGTCACGCCGTTCGCGGTCCCGCTGTCCGTGCCCAAGGTCCTCGCCCCGTACCGGAGAACGAGCACCGCCGACCACTACGCGGTCACCATGAGCCGCACCAGCCACCAGATCCTGCCCGGCACCCGCACGGACGTGCTGACCTACAACGGCACGTTCCCCGGCCCCACCATCCGAGCCCGCAAGGGCCGCACCGCGGTGGTCCGGCAGATCAACGCCCTGGACATGCCGACCTCCGTCCATCTGCACGGCGGCAGCAACCCCGTGGAGCACGACGGCGGCATGATGGACACGATCGCGCCGGGCCGCTCCAGGACGTACGTCTACGCCAACGACCAGGTCGGGGCCACGCTGTGGACCCACGACCACGCCCACCACATGGAGTCCGAGCACGTCTACCGGGGCCTTTCCGGTCTCTATCTGCTCGGCGACAAGGCGGAGGACGCGCTCGGCCTGCCGTCCGGCCGCTACGAGGTACCGCTGATCCTGCGGGACGCCCAGTTCGACGCGGCGGGCCAGATGGTCTACACGATGGACGACGCGGAGAACCGGACGACCATCCTCGTCAACGGCGCCCCGTGGCCGTACATGAAGGTCGAGGCGCGCAAGTACCGCTTCCGGATGCTCAATTCATGCAACCTGCGCATCTTCATCCTCTGCCTGAACGACGGCAGCCAGGTCACCCAGATCGGCTCGGACGGCGGCCTGCTCCCGGCACCCGCCGCCACCCCGGTCCTCGTCCTGTCCCCCGGTGAACGCGCCGACTTCGTCGTCGACTTCTCCAAGTACGCGCCCGGCACCCAGCTCACGCTCCAGAACATGCTGGGCCCCGGACCGACCGAACTCGTCGGCCAGATCATGCGGTTCGACGTCGGCGAGAAGACGCCCGACACCAGCCGCGTGCCCGACGTCCTCACCACCCTGCCCGCCCTGCCGAAGCCGACCGTCGAGCGCAGCTTCGAGCTGCGGATGGACGAGCCCGGCACCGGCGACAAGGCCTACATCAACGGAAAGACCTTCGACGCCGGCCGCATCGACACGCACATCAGATGGGGCGACACCGAGGTCTGGACGGTCACGAACACCAGCACCACTATTCCGCACAACTTCCATACGCACCTGGTGCAGTTCCGCATTCTCGAACGCGACGGGCAGCCGGTCTATCCGGCGGAGGCCGGCCTCAAGGACACCGTGCTGCTCTTTCCGGGGCAGACGGCCAGACTCCAGCTCACCTTCGACACGCACAAGGGCGTCTATCCCTACCACTGCCACATGATCGACCACAGCGCCATGGGAATGATGGCGCAGATGAAGATCTCTTGAACCGCCCATTCCGCACACCGAATTGCTGGAGAAAGGGGGAAACATGACCGCACGATCAAGCCCGTACGTCCGCCGCATTCTCGACGCGCTCGAACGGGATCCGTCCCGCGCGGTCCTGCACCGGCCGGACGGCACCGTCACCGCCGGTGAGCTGAGCGACTCCGTGCACGCCACCGCGGCCCTGCTGTACGACCACGGGGTCGGCCGGGGCGACACCGTGGCCGTCCTGACCGGGCCGAACCATCCGCTGATGCTCAGCGCCCGGTACGCCGTGCACCTCCTGGGGGCCACGTCCGTCTACGTACGGTCCATGAACCCGAGGACCGACACGGAGACGTTCTCGCTCGGCACGCAGACCCAACTCCTTGGCGATCTGTGCGCGTTGCTCCTGCTGGTGGACGAGGAGAGTGCCGAGCGGGGGCGCTGGCTGTCCCACCGTCTGCCGGGGCTCACCGTGCTGCCGATCCCGCGCGGGGCTCCAGCCCGGGCCCTGGATCCGGGCCGGCTGCCGCCGCCGCGGGCCGACGCGCTCGCCGTCGTCGACTTCACCAGCGGCAGCACGGGCCGGCCCAAGATGGTCGCCCAGCAGTTCGGCACCCGTGAGGAGCTCGTCGACCGCCTCGCCCATGGCCTCGATCCCCGGGGACCCGCGACGCTTCTGTCCGTCACACCGATCAGCCACACCACGGCACCGATGGCCGACGCCGTCCTGTCGGGCGGGGGAACGGTGGTGCTCCACGACGGCTTCGACCCCGACGACGTCCTGCGCGCCTTCGCCCGACAGCGGGTCACCGACGTGTACTTGGCGGTGCCCCACCTGTACCGGCTGCTCGACCATCCGGGCATCGACACGACCGACCTGTCCTCGCTGCGCCGCATCACCTACAGCGGCACACCCGCGGCCCCGGACCGCGTGGAGCGGGCCGTCCGCCTCTTCGGGGACGTCCTCATCCAGGTGTACGGCACCACGGAGGCGGGCGGCATCAGCAGCCTCAACCCGCTCGACCACCGGGAGCCGGAACTGCTCGGCTCGGTCGGCCGGCCCTTCCCCTGGGTGCGTCTGGAGATCAGGGCGCCCGGCGGCGGACCACAGGTCGAGCGGGGCGTCACGGGCGAGCTGTGGGTCAACTCCCCCACGGTGACGGCCGGTTACCTGGACGACGACGAGCTCACCGGCGCCACCCTCAGGGACGGCTGGCTGCGCACCGGTGACCTCGGGCACTGGGACCGCTACGGCTATCTGCGGCTCGACGGACGCGTCGGCGACGTGATCAAACACGGCGGTCTGAAGCTGGACCCCACGGCGATCGAGGACGCGCTCCTCAAGCATCCGCAGGTACGCCAGGCCACGGTCTTCGGCGTGCGGGACGACGACTACGTGGAGCAGGTGCACGCCGCCGTCGAACTGCACTCGGGTGCCGCCCGCACCTCGTGCGACCTGCGCGGGTACGTGGCCGCGACGCTGACTCCGGAGCACACCCCGGTCCGGATCTCCGTCTGGCCGCAGCTGCCTCTGACCCCGTCGGGCAAGCCGGACCGCGCGTATCTGCGCCGGGTGTCGTCCACACCCGAGCGCTCAGGGACGGCTCCGGCGCCCGCCACCAGCTCCCCGCGCGGAGCCACCGCGCGGGACGGCCCCGTCCGCGTACGCGGCACGGGTGCTCCGCCCGATCACGCCATCCCGCGAACCAGAAAGGGCGTCTCATGACCGCATACGGCCACTTCGCCCGGTCGCTGCGGCTGCGGCGGCTCTACCGCCACAGCACGGCCGGCCTGATGATCACCCCTCTCGACCATTCGATCAGTGACGGTCCCGTGGTGTCCAAGGGCATGTCACTCGACCATCTCGCGGGCCGCCTCGCGGCCGGCGGTTCGGACGCCGTCGTCGTGCACAAGGGCAGTGTGCGGCACATCAGTCCGGAGCGGTTCGCCGCGATGTCCCTGATCATCCACCTCAACGCGAGCACCAGCCAGGCGCTCGACCCCAACGCCAAGTACGTCGTCGCCGGCGTCGAGGAGGCCCTGCGCCTGGGCGCGGACGCCGTCAGCGTCCACGTCAACCTCGGCTCCGACGACGAGCGGCAGCAGATCGGCGACCTCGGCCGGATCGCCGACGCCTGCGACCGCTGGAACCTGCCACTGCTCGCCATGGTGTACCCGCGCGGCCCGCGGATCACCGACCCCCGGGACCCGGAGCTCGTCGCGCACGCCGTGACGATCGCCGCCGACCTGGGCGCCGACCTGGTCAAGACCGTCTTCCTCGGCTCCACCGCGGAGATGCTCGACCTGACGGCGGCGTGTCCGGTGCCGGTGCTCGTGGCGGGCGGCCCCGCCCTCGCCGACGAGGAGGACGTCCTCGCGTACGTGCGGGACGCCCTGGCGGGCGGCGCGGGCGGCGTGGCGATGGGCCGCAACATCTTCCAGGCCGCCGACCCCAGGCGGCTCGCCGCCAAGGTCGCCCGGCTCGTCCACCACTTCCCCGAACAGCACTTCGGGCCGGGCCCCTTCACCGCGTCCGCCGACACGGACAGCGACGCCCGGCTCACCCCGGACCACCTCGACGCACCGACCACCGCCCCGCTCTCCCACGATCTGACAGGAGGTCCGCATCATGACGGACGCAAAACTGTGCTGGCTTGACATCCGCGACGCCGGCACCGCCACCGCCGCCATCCTCGAAGAGGCCGTCCACCAGCGGATCGACGGCGTCGTCGCCGCCGACCCGGCCGCCTTCACCGGTCTGCCCCCGACCGTCCGCAAGATCCTCCTGTTCGAGGACGGGGCGGCCTCGGTCCCCGCCGACCTCGGCGAGGCCGACCTGGTGATCGTGCCCGGCGGCAAGGACGAGCGGGCCCCGCTCGTGGAGGCACACCCCGACGTCGAGTTCGGGCGCTATGTCGAGATCGTCGACGCCGACACCCTGGAGGACGCCTGCCTGGCGGCGCGTCTGGAGGCGTGGAGCGTCCTCGACTTCCGCGACCCGACGAAGATCCCGCTGGAGATCGTCATCGCGGCGGCCACCGGCGCCCCGGGCTCCATCGTCACGACCGCGGCCAACAACGAGGAGGCCGAGATCGTCTACGGCGTGCTCGAACTGGGCTCGGACGGCGTCCTGATGCGCGGCCGCACCGTGGGCGACGCCACCGCCCTGCGCACCGCGGCCACCTCGCGCGGCGGGGAGATCCCGCTGGTGGAGCTGACGGTCACCGGCGCCACGCACATCGGGATGGGTGAGCGTGCCTGCGTCGACACGACGACCCACTTCCGCAAGGACGAGGGCATCCTCGTCGGCTCGCACTCCAAGGGCATGGTGCTGTGCGTCAGCGAGACCCACCCGCTGCCGTACATGCCGACGCGCCCCTTCCGGGTCAACGCGGGCGCGCTGCACTCGTACACCGTGGCGCAGCACGGGCGCACCCACTACCTGAGCGAACTGCACGCCGGCAGCTCGGTGCTTGCGGTCGACGTGAAGGGCCGCACGCGTCCCGTCAGCGTCGGCAGGGTGAAGATCGAGACGCGTCCGCTGATCTCCATCGACGCGGTCGCGCCCAACGGCCAGACGGTCAACCTGATCCTCCAGGACGACTGGCACGTTCGTGTCCTCGGCCCCGGCGCCTCGGTCCTCAACAGCACCGAACTCAAGCCGGGCGACACGATCCTGGGTCATCTGCCCACGGCCGACCGCCACGTCGGCTACCCGATCAACGAGTTCTGCCTGGAGAAGTAGCAGCGCCCGTACGCGCGTGAGCAGCGCCCGTACGCCGCGCACCAGGACGCCCCGCCCCGGCACACCCCGTGCCGGGGCCGGCGCGCGTCCGGCCCCGGGCCGCCCCGGTCTCACAGCCATCCGTGCTCGCTCGCGATGCGCGCCGCGTCGAACCGGTTGCGGCCGCCGAGCTTCTTGATGGCCGCCGAGGTGAGGTTCCGTACGGTCCCCGCGGCGAGATACAGCTCGCCGGCGATCTCCTTCACCGTGGCGCCGCCGGCGGTGAGGCGCAGCACGTCCATCTCCCTCACGCTGAGCGCCGATTCACCGGCCGTGGGCGGCCGCAGCAGCGCCGGGTCGACGGTGAGACAGCCGCCCGCGACGCCCATGAGGGTGGTGATCAGCTGCGGCAGGCGCGCGTTCTTGGGGACGATGCCGAGCGCGCCCGCGGCGACGGCCCGGTCGACCACCGCGGGGGTGGCCGCTCCGACCATGAGGGCGACGCCGCACTTGGGGTGCCGCGCGCGCACATCGGTCGCGGCCCGCAGCGCCTTGCCGCCCATGGTGGGCTCCCCGAGGAGCAGCACGGTCGGCCGGTGCCGTTCGACGGCGGGCAGCACGGCCTCGTAGGTCGTGGCGAGCCCCACGACGTCCAGGCCGTTGGTGCCGTTGAGCGTCTCGGCGAACGCTTCGAGGACCAGCTGGTGATCACCTGCTACGACCACGCGTACGGACATCCCTTTACCCCCGTATCGATCTACTGGACTCAGGCTCGGACTCGCACTCGGAACCGGACGTGCCGAGCAGCCGGTCGACCACGGACCTGGCCAGTTCCTCGGCCCGGGCCTCCTGGTCGATCTCGATGTGCACGGCGTGGGCGGGCAGGCCCGCCACGACGGCGGCCGACACCGCGCGGAACGTGTCCGCGAGGCCGTACGGAGCGTCCTCGGCCGGGACGATCACGACGGCGGCCGTGAGCGGACCGATGTCGGCGGCTATCTGCGCCGGCAGCCCCAGCACCGCCTCGGTGTCCTCGGCGTCCACCTGGTACGGCAGCGCCACGAGACCGATGTCGGCCAGCTCCTTGCACAGGAAGGCGGCGTTGGTGGCCGCGTCGTCCCCGCGCCCCCGATGGCCCGCGCCGACGACGGCCACGGCGGCCCCGGCGGCACAGAGCCGCGCGGTGACGACCCGTCCGGTGCCGGTGGTGGCGTCGACGACGAGGACGACGCAGCCGTCGAGCGGTGGGGGTGCGTAGGACGCTGCGTGGGACACGAGGACTCCCTGTTCGCGGAATACGATGAGCAGGTAACGTGCGGAATCTGTGGACGGCTTGAAACGTGCGCGTCGCCGGGAAAGCGGCGCGCCCTGATGAAGTGGAGTTCAGGCGCCATGACCTGGCGCTGAATAAACGTTCAACCGTGGTTCAAGGGGGAAACACCACGTGGACGAAGTCTCGTCACTGGATCAGCAGACGCTCGGCGTCTACCGCGCCATTCTGTTCCACAAGGAACACGATCCGAAGCGCCTCGCCTCTTTACTCGACTGCACACCGGAGGCGGTGGAGGCGGCCCTTGACAGGCTGTCCGAACTCGCCCTCCTCGCACCTTCGACGGACTCACCCGGCCGGCTGCGGGCGGTGAACCCGTCGCTCGGCCTGAAGGTCCTCCTCCAGCGGGAGCAGAACGAACTGGCCTGGCGCCAGCAGCGCATCGAGCAGAACCGCGCCGCGCTGGCCGCGCTCGCCGCCGAGTACACGGCGTCCGGCTGGTCGAACACCCTCGACGGCACGGAACACCTCGACAACGTCGACGACATCCGTATCCGTCTGGAGGCACTCGCCGAGTCCTGCGTGCGCGAGTCCCTCGCGTTCCATCCGGTCAACGCGCTGACCCAGGAGTCGATCGAGGCCGGTCGGCCCCTCAACGAGCGGGCGCTCGCGCGGGGGGTGCGCTTCCGGTCGATCTACCTCGACAGCGTCGCCAACGACCGCGTCACCAAGGCGCACGCGCAGTGGATGGCGGAGCGGCACAGCGAGATCCGGACCTCGCCCACGCTGCCGATGCGGCTGCTCATCGTCGACAACACCGCCGCGATCGTGGCCGGTCTGCCGGGTCAGGCCCAGCCGTCCGCGCTGCTGTTCAGCAGCCAGCCGGTGGTCCTCGCGATGCGGGCCCTGTTCGAGGCGTACTGGGAGCACTCCTGCCCCCTCGACCGGCCCGGCGACGCTCTGCCCGGCGGGCTCACACCGCAGGAGCGCAAGCTCCTCCAGCTCCTCGCGACGGGTCTCACCGACGAGGCCGTGGCCCGTGCCCTCGGTATCGGGGTGCGCACCGAGCGCCGCATCATGGCGGAGCTGATGGAGCGCCTCGGCGCGTCGAGCCGCTTCGAGGCCGGCGTGCAGGCCACGCGCAGGGAATGGATCTGACGGGGCGTCGTCGTCCGCATCGCACTCACCGCTGAGGGGTGACGGGCCAGACGAAGTCGTCGGGCGAGGCGGGTATGCCGGGCAGGCCGGGCAGGTTCTGCGGAAGGCTCGGCCACACGAAGTCGAAGGGCCGGGCCGGCGGGGTCGGCCACACGAAGTCGTCGGCGGAGGAGGGGGCCGCCTTCGGGGCGCCGGCTTCGTGCCCGGTGGGCCCGGAGGGGAGGGCCTGCGCGGGCACGGCCCACAGGATCCCGCCGAGTACGGCGGCGGCGAGGACGGTACAGCGGGTGGTGGCACGGGACATGGGAGGTCTCCATTCGCGAGTACGGTGCGGCGTACGTTCGATGCGTTGACCTGCGCCGGTCCGGTCCGTCTCGGCCGTTCCGACTGCGTGCCTAGAGATAATCACCGCGCCACCCCCACTGTCCGCATCCGGCCACGCCAGGAAGCTGCATGGCAGGGAGTTGCCTGAGGGGCTGTGTCTTCGGGTGGGGCCTAACGGCCCTCGGCCCCGGTGTCCGGTCCGGCCGCCGCGCGGCGGAACTCCGCGTTGATGCGCAGGGCCTCCTCGAGCTGGTCCTCGAGGATGATGATGCGGCAGGCGGCGTCGACGGGGGTGCCCCGGTCGACGAGCTCGCGGGCACGTGCCGCGATACGCAGCTGGTAGCGGGAGTAGCGGCGGTGTCCGCCGGCCGACCGCAGCGGAGTGATCAGGCGCGCTTCGCCGATGGCCCGCAGGAACGCGGGCGTGGTGCCGATCATCTCGGCGGCCCGTCCCATCGTGAAGGCGGGGTAGTCGTCGTCGTCGAGACGGCCGAGCGGTTCTTCTGCTGTCATCTCACCTCGTCGAGGGGCGCGTGGAGGGGGCCCGGCGCCGTCGCGGCCGCCGTGCCCCGGCCAAATTGAACACCATGCGTCCGCAGGACCGCGCCGCCGCCGGGCCGCGCACACGCCGAGGGCCCCGACCGGTTCACCGGTCGGGGCCCTCGGTACCGCCCGGCCTCGGCGGCAGGCGGTGGCGCGTCTACGCGGAGGCCGGCAGGCCCATCAGCGCCGACGCGGCCTGGAGCGGGGTGAGTTCAGCCCGGGCGGAGCCGCCCGCGGAGACCTCCGTACAGGTGAAGCCGAGCGCGGTCAGCGCCCTGACCACCTCAGCGGAGGTGAAGTCGCGCCGGTCCTGCCGGGTGATGACGGCCCCGACCTGCTTGACGGGGTAGCGGCGCCGCCCGATGAGCACGGAGTCGCCGGTGACGGGTTCGGGCTTGACGCCCTTCATCGCGTCCAGCACGTCACTGCTGAACAGGTCGAAGGGGAATCTGGCGATGACACAGCGCATGAGGGCCTCACAGGGAGAGGGACGGTCCGGAGCTGTGGACGATGTCCCGCAGCTGGGTGCGATCGGTGTAGCGGGCGCTGTCGCGCGCGGCGCTCAGCTCGGCGCGGCTGACCGTACCGGTGCAGCGGCCGTCCTCGTCGCAGAGGAGGAGCCGGCCGGCACGGGAACTGTCGAGGACGGACAGGGCCACCTCGACGGTCATGTCGGCCCAGACGTGGGGTCCCGACGGCCTCAGGGACTCTGCCCCCGAAGAGGGGCGGGCCGTCTTGCGCGGATGTGTCTCGACCAGTGTCAAAGTGCCTCCTACGGGATGGCGGGATGGGGTGGGGCCGTGGCGTGACAGGTCAGGACGCCACGGCGACCGAGGACGCGGTCGGCCGGGAGGCTCCCGGTCCCTGCCCCGTCCGCGGCTGGTCGGGGGCGCGCCTCGGACCGGCGGCGCGCCGGGCCTCGGCGGAACGGCTGCGGCGGCCTCGGGTGCTCGCCCCGCTGCGCCGCGGGCGTTCCGTCACCGGCGCGGTGATGACGACCGGCACACCGGACGGCGCCCGCGCCCCGGTGATGCGGCTCAACTCGGCCTCGCCCGCCCGGACTTGGGCGATCTGCGGGGTGATCCCGGCGTCGCGCATCAGACGGCTCATGTCGCGGCGCTGGTAGGGCAGGACGAGGGTGACGACGCTGCCGGACTCGCCGGCGCGGGCGGTACGGCCGCCGCGGTGCAGGTAGTCCTTGTGGTCGCTCGGCGGGTCGACGTTGACCACGAGGTCGAGGCTGTCGACGTGGATGCCGCGGGCGGCGACGTTGGTCGCGACCAGGACGGTGACGTGTCCGCTCTTGAACTGGGCGAGGGTGCGGGTGCGCTGGGGCTGGGACTTGCCGCCGTGCAGGGCGGCGGCACGCACACCGACGCCGAGCAGGTCCCGGGTCAGCCGGTCCACCGCGTGCTTGGTGTCGAGGAACATGATGACCCGGCCGTCGCGGGCGGCGATCTCGGTGGTGGCCGCGTGCTTGTCGACGGGGTGGACGTGCAGGACGTGGTGTTCCATCGTGGTCACGGCGCCGGCCGACGGGTCGACGGAGTGGACCACCGGGTCGTGCAGATAGCGGCGCACGAGGAGGTCGACGTTGCGGTCGAGCGTGGCGGAGAACAGCATGCGCTGCCCCTCCCGCCGCACCTGGTCGAGCAGGGCCGTGACCTGGGGCATGAACCCCATGTCGGCCATCTGGTCGGCCTCGTCTAGCACCGTGACGGCCACCTCGTCGAGCCGGCAGTCGCCCCGGTCGATGAGGTCCTTGAGCCGCCCCGGGGTGGCGACGACGATCTCGACGCCGCCTCGCAGCGCTCCGGCCTGACGCCCGATGGACATGCCGCCCACCACGGTGGCCATCCGCAGCTTCAGCGACTTCGCGTAGGGGGTGAGTGCCTCGGCGACCTGCTGGGCGAGTTCGCGGGTGGGCACGAGGACCAGGGCGAGCGGGCTGCGGGGCTCGGCGCGCCGCCCGGCGGTACGGGCGAGGAGGGCGAGCCCGAACGCGAGGGTCTTGCCGGACCCGGTACGGCCGCGGCCGAGCACGTCACGCCCGGCGAGGGAGTTGGGCAGGGTCGCGGCCTGGATGGGGAACGGCTCGTTCATGCCGAGGCTGGTGAGCATCCGCAGGAGCTCGTCCGGCAGGGCGAGTTCCCCGAAGGAAGCGACTGCGGGAAGGCCCGGCCGAACGGTCTTCGGCAACGCGAACTCCCCGGAAACCACACTCCGGCCCGTTCGCCCGTCTCGACTCCCTCGACCTGCCCCATACGTACGTTTCATGATCGGCAAAACCTTCCTGAACGCGGCACGAAAATGCACGGCACGCGTCAGGGAATTCCCGCGGCATTTGAACAGCAGAGGGAATCGCGGAAACGAGCCGAATAATTGGATGCCAAAAACATGAACGACACCCGGAAAAGAAACGAGCTGGGGCCCGCACCCCAAGGTGCGGGCCCCAGCTACGGTCTACGCGTCAGCGACGACGTCAGGCGGGAACGATGTTCTCGGCCGTCGGGCCCTTCTGGCCCTGACCGATGTCGAAGTTCACCTTCTGGCCTTCCTGCAGCTCACGGAAGCCCTGGGCGGCGATGTTCGAGTAGTGGGCGAAGACGTCGGGGCCGCCACCGTCCTGCTCGATGAAGCCGAAACCCTTTTCCGCGTTGAACCACTTCACGGTGCCAGCAGCCATGTCATATCTCCTTCGGGGCAGTGCCCGGAGCCCGCACTGTGCGAACTCCTGTCGCTGCGATCATCGCCCCGCCCGGAAAGGACACCGGAAACACAGAAGCACTCCCGCCGGAACAGATATTCCGGCGGGGGCACTCAAAGTTTTTGGGAACCACAACTGCAACTAAATCCAACAGTAGCACGCCACCCAGAAATCCCCGCAGAACTCAAATTTCCCAGCCCTGCCGCCCGGAAAAACTTCAGCCTCGCGCCCTCAATTTCTGCACTCGTCGGAACAGATATCACTCGGTTTCTGTTCGCGTGGATGGTGCGGAGGCCGCCGGTGGCGGAGGACTTTTACTGACCGCCCGCTCCCCCTCCCCGGCTCGACCGGCTTCCTCGCCTCGATCTCGGCGAAGAGCTCGGCGGCTTGGGCCTGGGCGTCCAACAGGCGTGCGGCGCGGTTGAGTTCGGTGTTCATGAATGCCCTTGAATGCCCTGCGGTCGGGTGTTCCGCTCAGTTGCGCGCCTCGTCAGCGACGCGAACGGCGCGGGCCAGGAAGTACTCGGACTTGTCTTCGTAGCAGACGAGTTGCCAGCCGTTGCCGTCCAGCATGGGCCTCAGATTCGGCTCACCCAGCGGGTCGTCGGGGCTCAGGGGACGGCCGTGGCGGGCGGCGCGTTCGGCGCGGCCGGAGGGGTGGAAGAGGAGGAGCGTGCCGCCGGGGGCGGTGACGCGGGCCCATTCCCGCAGGGCCACGGGCGGGGCGGGGAGATGGTCGAGCAGCCCGGCACTGAAGATGCCGTCCGTCGTGCCCGGCGGCAACGGCAACCGGTGGCAGTCGGCGACCAGCAGGCAGGCCGGACCAGCGCGCCCCTCCCGGGCGGCCGCCGTGAGCATGGCCGAGGTGACGTCCACCCCGAACACCTTCCCCTTGTCACCCACCCCGGCGCGCAGGGCAGGCAGGGCGCGTCCACTGCCGCAGCCCAGGTCGAGGGCCGTCTGGCCGGGGAGCAGTCCCATCCGGGCGACCGCCGCCACGTACCTCGGGCCGTCGGCGGCGAAGCGCGCCTCCCAGGCGTCGGCCCTGGGCGTGAAGAACGTACGGGTGGCGGTGTGCGCGGCGCGCGCGGCGACCAGCGCCGCGAACCGCCCGAACACCCGGTCCCGGTACGGTCCCTGTTCTGCCCCTTCACCCGGCGCGGCATCGCTGTTGCCGGGAGCGGTGGCGGCCTCTTGCGCGAATACCGTCACGAAGGCGTCCGCGGCGGCCTCGTCCATCTCCAGGTGAAACTGCAGCCCCCACGCCGAGGCGCCCACCCGGAACGCCTGCACCGGACACCGCTCGCAGGAGGCCAACAGCGCCGCCCCGTGGGGAAGTTCCATGGTGTCGCCGTGCCGGTGCGGCACGCGCAGCCGCTCGGGCGCACCCGCGAACAGGGGATCCCGGTCGGCCGCCGGACCGGTGCGTACCTCAGCCCAGCCCACCTGCGGGCCGGAACCCGTACGGGCCGCGCCGCCGGCCGCGACGGCGAGAAGCCGGGCCCCCAGACCCACCCCGAGCACCGGCACCTCGGCGGCCAACGCCTCCCGGAGCAGGTCCAGTTCGGCATGACGCGTCGGGAACCCGGCGTCGCTGTGAGCGGCCATGGGCCCGCCCATCACCACCAGCGCCTCGACGCCGGCCAGGCTCTCCGGCAGCGGATCCCCCGCCCACACCCGGCACACCCGCAGCCGCAGCCCGGCCGCCACCAGTGCCTCACCGATCGCGTGGGGCCCCTCGGCCCGCACATGCTGCACCACCAGTACGCCCACAGCCTCGCCCCAATCCGCACATGCAGCCCAGAACAGCCTGATCACACAGTACGTGCGAGTCGATAAGACCATTCAAGCCGCACAAGCGGATCAACTCCAGCCGCAGCCCTGGAACCACCTCGCCGTCGGGGCCCAGGTGGCCGAACCCCGACGGCGAGGTGGGGCTCGCCTCGCGACAACTCGCGCGGGCGTTCGTACGGTGGCAGGGATCGGGACGGTTGCCCGGGCTCCGGACAACCGTCCCGATCCCTGCGGTTCCCCTCTGCGTCACTCGACGCCGTGAGGTGCCCCCTAGAACCAGTCGGACTCGTCCTTCTGGACCACACACAGCGCCCAGATGATGAATCCCGAGATCGCGATCAGCACGACCGACCAGACCGGGTAGTACGGCAGGGAGAGGAAGTTGGCGATGATGACGAGTCCGGCGATCGCGACGCCGCCGACGCGTGCCCACGTCGCGGTCCGGAGCAGCCCGAAGCTGACGATCACCGCGACCACGCCCAGGGCGAGGTGGACCCAGCCCCAGCCGGTCAGGTCGAACTGGAAGACGTAATTGCGTGTGGCGACGAAGACGTCGTCCTTGGCGATCCCCATGATGCCCCGGCAGATGCCGAGCACACCGACGAGCATGAGCATGACGCCGGCGAAGATCGTCAGGCCGCCTGCCCACGCCTGTTTCGTCGTGTCGGCCGGCTGCGTGTGTGCGGTCATGGTGGTGCCTCGTTTCGTGTTCGTCCGGCACGCGCTCAGCGTCCGGAACCTGCGGAGCCGGAGGCGGCGTCGGTACCCGGGCCTTCGGCCGGACCCCGGCCGGCCAGCACCAGCTGCTTCGCCTTGCTGAACTCCTCCTCCGTGATGTCGCCGCGGGCGCGGATCTCGGACAGCCTGGCCAGCTCGTCGACGCTGCTGGGCCGGTCCGTACCGCCCGCGGTCTTCCTGATGTAGCTGTCGAAGGCCTTCTGCTGCTCACGGGCCTGCGCCATCTCCCGGCGGCCCATGTTCTTGCCCCGGGCGATCATGTAGACGAAGACGCCCAGGAAGGGCAGGAAGATGGTCAGCACCAGCCAGCCGGCCTTCCCCCAGCCGCTCATGGCGTCGTCGCGGAAGATGTCGCCGATGACGCGGAAGAGCAGGACGAACCACATGATCCACAGGAAGAACCAGAGCATGCTCCAGAAGACGCTCATCAGGGGATAGTCGTACGCCAGGTACGTCTGCGCGTTCATGTCTCTTCTCCGTCCCGGGCGCTCGCCCAGCCGCCTTTGCCTGCCGTCTTCAGCGTGGGCCGACGCGGGCCGGGTGGCCTCACCCGACGGGGGTGAGCTCGGTGGGTGGGGTGTCAGGCCGTCGGAGCCTGACCGGGCGAGCCCGTGACGCCCGCCTTCCGAAGCGCGGACCGCCAGGCGAGGGCGACCGCCGCCTCGGCCAGACCGAGCAGGACGAGCCACAGCCCGAGCAGCCGGGTCAGGGCCTGTGCCGACGCGGCAGGCAGGGCCAGTACGACGATCCCCGCGACGATGCCGAGCACCGCGACGCCCACGAGCACGCCGCGGTGCGGCAGGTCCTTGGAGGCGATGGCGGTGTAGAGGGTGAGGACGCCGGACACGAGCCAGACGACGCCGACGATCAGGGAGAGCGCGGTGATGGTCTGCAGCGGGTTCCGCAGGCACAGCACCCCGGCCAGGAGGAACAGCACGGCAAGGAGCAGCCCCGACAGCCGTTCGCCGTGCTCGTCCCGCGCGAAGACCGCCACGAACCGGAACACCCCCATGGCCAGCAGGTACAGGCCGATGAGGACCGCCAGGACGTGCAGTGTCTCCGCCGGCCAGACCAGGATCAGGATGCCGGGCACCAGCGTGACGACGGCCGAGCCCAGGATCCAGGTCCATGAGCGGCCCAGTCGCGCCAGCGCGTCGGCGGGATCGTCGACCGGACGGTGGGGCGCCCCGCCGGCGGGGGGTTCCGGTCCGGTCTGCGGCGCCGGACCACGCGGCATGGTCATGGCTCCTCCTCGCATGATCGAGCGGGTCGTTCCCGGACCGCCGAAGGGGCCGGCGGTACGCGGGGACCTGACCGCCTCAGCGTCCCGCGCGCCGCAGCCCGCCGGGTCACCCACGGCGGGTGATCCGTCGGCGCCGCCAGGGCGATGCGTGAGGAACCGGAGTCGCTCGCCGTTCCCGGATTCGGATCAGCGCGGAGCGCCTCTGATCAGTCGGCCCGGCCCTCCGGCAGCTGCCGCATCTCCAGCACCCGCAGTCCCAGCGACTGGAGCCGGGCCAGCAGCCCGTACAGGTGCGCATCGTCCACCACGGGGCCGAACAGGACCGTCTGACCGGCCATCATCACGTGGCCCAGCTCCGGGAAGGCCTTGGTCAGCGTTTCCGACATGAGTCCCTCGACGCGGATCTCGTAACGCATGGGCATTTCTCCCGCGAGCAGCGTGGGGCGGGTGGGCGACGTCCATACCTGCGAGCGTCCGCCTCTGCGCCCGGCCGGGCCTCACCCGGTAGAGGTGACCTGCTCGCTTTCTCCGGCGTACGACGGTCCGGCTCAGTGCTTCAGGACGATCTTGAAGGTGATGATCAGGAGACCGAGCACCAGGTTGACCAGCGCGGTGCCGGCCATGAGGCGCCAGGGGGCACCGGCCCTGCGTGCCGCGGCCACGGACCAGCCCACCTGCCCGGCCACGGCGACGGACAGCGCCAGCCAGAGCGCGCCCTTCACGTCCAGCCCGAGGACAGGGCTGAGGGCCACCGCGGCGGCGGGCGGGACGGCCGCGTTGACGATCGGCCACTCGTCGCGGCACACGCGCAGCACAGTCCCGCGGTCCAGTGCCGTCCGCCGCGCCAGCCGAGCTCCGAAGAGCTGCGCGTGTACGTGCGCGACCCAGAACACCACGCCGGTGAGCAACAGCAGCAGCACCAGCTCCGCGCGGGGAAAGGAGCCCAGCGAGCCGGCGCCGACGACCACGGAGGCCGCGAGCAGGGATCCGTAGACGCCGCCCGTGTAGTCGGCACGTGCTCGGCGCTCGGCTCTGACGGGTCCGGTGGTTCGGGACACGGGTGCCTCCTCGGGCTCGGCCCGGGGCGTCGGTCCGGCCGCCCGGGCCGGAGCGTGGGTGTCCCGCGGGCGGGGGACGGCTCTGACATCCCGTCGGCCGGCCGATGGGATGTCTCCAGGAAGCTGAGGAGGGTGATGCCGCCGGTGGCGAGGATCGCCGTCTTCAGGCCCGCTGAGCTGTACGGTGGCGCAGGAGTCCGTGACAGCCTCGGACACTCGGACACTCGGACCTCGGACCTCGGACCGCATAGGGCTTACCGCTCAGCGCGGCAGTCCGGCGCTGCCGCCCTTCCCATCGCAGCCGATGTGCTCGCATCGCGCATCACCCGCCACGGGGGAGGGACCGCGCTCGTGCCGGGACACCAAGGTCGGTCCCGGCAGCCGGGGCCCGTTCACACCAGTCCGAGTTCGCGCGCGCGGCGCACCGCTTCGTTGCGCCGGTTCACCGCCAGCTTCCGGTAGACGCTCTTGAGGTGGGTCTTCACCGTGTTCACCGACACGAAGAGGTCGGCGGCGATCTCCTCGGTCGACATCATCCGGGCCAGCCGCTCCAGCACGTCCCGCTCGCGTCCGCTCAGCTCCACGACGAGCGGAGAGGGCCGCGCGTCGTCCGTGGCCGGTTCACCAGGACGCGACGGAGCGGGCGTCAGCCAGTCCGCGGCCAGCTCCTGGAGCGGCCCGGTGGACAGCAGAGGCCGGATCCACGGCCGCGCGTCGAGGAAGGGTCTGCGAAGCCGCTCGCGGCGGGCGCCGAGCAGTGCCTGCGCGACGAGCCGGTGCGCTGTGGCCTCGTCTCCCGCCCCGTGCGCGGCCTGTGCCCTGACCAGCGCCGCCCGAACGGTCACCGCCGGCCCGATCCGGCCCCCGGTGTCGATGCTGTCGAGCAGACCGACGGCCGCTTCCGGGCGACCTGCGGCGAGCAGTATCCGCGCGGCTTCCACGGCACAGGCCGGCTGGTCGCCGGAGACGACCTGGAGCACCTCGGCGGCCGCCCCAGGGCGCCCTTCCGCCATGTGCGCGGCCGAGGCGATCAGCGCCTCCTGGCCCGCCGCCCAGGGCGAGGCCGCAAGGACGCGGATGCCTGGGTCCGCCGCCTCGACGGCGGCCCGGGCATGGCCCTGGACCAGCAGGAGACGCGCCTTGGTGACGGCCCGGACCGCGGCGATCACCGGATCGTGTGTCGCGGAGGGGAGCGGGGCCGTCTCGTCGAGCAGGGTCTGCGCCCGGCTCAGCTCGTCACGGTCCACGGCCACGGCGGCCAGCACCAGCAACCCGATGCCCGTGCCGGCACCGGAGACGCCCGGCTCGGGCGGACGGAACCTCTCCGCCTCGGAGGCACCCGCGAGAGCCTTGCGCTCCGCCCTGTCGATCCAGCCGTTCAGATAGTCGATCAGTGCCAGGTGCCCCAGCGACTCCTCACGGGGCAGCACGGTGGACGGTCCGTCATGGATTCCCGCCACCGTGGTCAGGGCGGCACGCGCGTCCTCGAAGCGCCCGGCCCACAGGCGGGTGGAGCCGAGATGGGTCATGAGGAGCGCTTGGAGTTCGGGATGCCTGTCCAGGAGGTGCTCCGGGACCTCCCGCCGGAGCCGGGCGGCCGCCCGCGCGGCCTCCTCGGCCTGCCCGGGAGAACCGGTCAGCCGGGCGGCCAGCGTCTCCAGCAGCGCACAGCTCAGCTGCACGGCCGCCCCGGCGTGCGGGTCGGCGGCAAGCCGCTCCTCGGCGCGGCGCAGATGGGACAGACCGCGCTCGACGTCGCAACGGGACAGGTCGCGGGCCGCCCGGACGAGCTCCGTCGCGAGGCCGGTGGCCTCGGGGTCCATCCCGGAGAACAGCTGGTCGAGGTCGCCCGAGCGCAGGCCGGTGAAGAGCTGTCCGATCGCCAGGTCGTCGACGAGGGCGCCGGCGGTGAAATCCCAGTCGCCCGAGGCGGCGCCGTGAGCGAGTGTCTCCGGGAGGGATCCGGAGCGGCGCAGCCACAGCGCGGCACGCCGGTGGAGCTCGGGCTCAAGGCCCGGCAGGCGGACCCGCAGGTGGGCCCGGAGTATCTCCCCGAACAGCGGGTGGAGCCGGAACCACGAGTGCCCGAGGTCCTCGACGAACGCGTTCGCGCGGTGCAGCTCGACGAGCAGGGGCTCGGCGTCGGTCCGCCCGGTCAGCGCGTTCGCCAGATCAGGACTGAAACGCTGGAGGACGCTGACGCGCAGCAGGAGATCCTGTGTCTCCTCCGGCTGCCGCTTGAGCACCTCGGCCAGCAGGAAGTCCGCGACCGCGCTCCGGTCCGCCTCGAACTCCTTCAGATAGAGCTCCGGGGCCGCGCTCTCCCGCGCGGCCAGGGCGCACAGGCACAGTCCGGCGGCCCAGCCCCGGGTGCGGTCCACCAGGCCGCGCGCGGCGTCGACCGGCAGGCGCAGACCGTGCAGTTCCAGCAGCGAGACGGCCTCCTCGGGGGTGAAGGCCAGCTCGGCGCCGCGCAGCTCCGTCAGCTCGCCGGCCGCCCGGTAGCGATGCAACGGCAGCAGGGGTTCGGTGCGGGTGACGAGGACCAGGCGCATGCCCTGCCCGGCGTGGTGCAGGACGAATTCCAGCTGCTCGGCGACCTCGGGGGTGGTCACGCGGTCGAACTCGTCGATCACGACGGTCACCGGCTGGTCGCGTGCGTCCAGATCGGCGGCGAGCGCCGCCAGCAGCTTGCGGTCCACGCGGGCCGCCTCCATAGGGACCCCGACCGCGCCGGAGACCGGCACACCGCACGCGCGAAGAGCCTCCAGCACGTACGCCCAGAACACACCGGGCTGCCGGTCCTCGTCCTCGGCGGTCAGCCAGGCGACCGGCTGTGGCAGGCCGGCGGCCCAGTCGGCGGCCAGCAGGGTCTTGCCCGCGCCCGCCGCTCCGTTGATCAGGGTCAGCCGCGTCCGAAGTGCCTTGTCGAGGTGCCGGTCGAGCCGCTGCCGCCGCAGGTAGACGGCGGGGCGCGTCGGCAGAGCGATCCGCGTGCGCAGAAAGGAGTCCCCCAGAGGATCAACGCACGGAACACTCGGACCGGCCGGTCCCGGAGTGTGCTTGGAACTCTCCGCCACGGCGCTCACCACCGCTGCTTGTCAGGGGCCGATCATGGGCCCGCCCACACTCAGGATCCCAGCCTTTCCGGCCGTGCGCGCGGGCGGAGCCGCCATGGGCCAGGAGGCGATCTTGACTCGTGGGCCGGAGAATCAGGTGGGGGCAGGCCGATCCCCCGCACGCGGCCGGCCACCGGCAGGACGGCTTCCACCGCCTCCTGGGGACGACCTCGATCACCTCCGGACCATACGGCTGGGCCTGCTGACCGCCGTCGCCTGCTGATTCTGTGGGAACTGGGCAAGCTCTTCCCCGGCGTTCACGAGAGGCCCGAGGGGTGAGGGAGGCCGGACGAGCCGGGGTGCCGGATGGGCCGGGGCGTCACCACCCGGCGCCGAAAGGACAGGCCGTGACCGACGAGCAGGGCCGGTACGGCCGACACGGCGGTCGCGCGGTGCTGTCCCGGCTCCGGGCGGTTCCCGGGATCAGTGCCGTGTCGTCGTACCGCCGTGAGTGGCTGGCCAAGGACTTGATCGCGGGGATCGTCCTGACGACACTGCTGGTGCCACAGGGCATGGCATACGCCGAGTTGGCGGGTCTGCCGGCCATCACCGGTTTGTACACGACGGTCCTCTGCCTGCTCGGCTACGCCGTGTGCGGGCCTTCCCGCATTCTGGTGCTGGGCCCGGATTCCTCACTGGGGCCGATGATCGCCGCCACGGTGCTGCCCCTTGTGGCGGCGGACAAGGATCCCGACCGGGCGGTCGCCCTGGCCTCGGTGCTCGCGCTGATGGTGGCGGCGATCATGATCCTGGCCTCGGTTGCGAAGCTGGGCTTCATCGCCGACCTGATCTCCAAACCGACGATGATCGGCTACATGAACGGCCTGGCCCTCACCATCCTGGTCGGCCAGTTGCCCAAACTGCTCGGCTTCAAGGTCGACGCCGAAAACCTGATCGGGGAGGGCGTCGGCCTCGTACAGAAAGTCGCCGAAGGAGCGACGGTGCCGGCTGCCGCCACGGTCGGCATCTGCGGGATCCTTCTGGTACTGGGGCTGCAGCGGTGGCTGCCGAAGGTCCCCGCGGTGCTGGTGATGGTGGTCCTGGCGATCGCGGCGGCAGCGCTGTTCGACCTCGGCAACCACGGAGTCGACCTGGTCGGCGAACTGCCGCACGGCTTTCCGCCGTTCACCGTCCCCGATGTCCGGCCGTCCGACCTCGCTCCGCTGTTCGGAGGTGCGCTGGGCGTCGCGCTGGTGTCCCTGGCCGACACGATCTCCAACGCGTCGGCGTTCGCGGCCCGTAGCGGTCAGGAGGTCCGCGGCAACCAGGAAATGGCCGCGATCGGTGCGGCCAACCTGGCGGCCGGTCTCTTCCAGGGCTTCCCGGTCAGCACGAGCGGATCCCGCACGGCGGTGGCGGAGCGGGCGGGCGCCAGAAGCCAGCTCACCGGAGTCGTCGGGGCCGTGCTCATCGTCCTCATGCTCGTCCTCGCACCGGGCATGTTCCGCAATCTTCCCCAGCCCGCCCTGGCCGCCGTGGTCATCACCGCCTCGCTGTCCCTGGCCGACGTGCGAGGGACGGCACGGCTCTGGCAGCAGAGCAGGACGGAGTGCCTGCTGTCGGTCGCCGCGTTCCTCGGGGTGGCCCTGCTCGGTGTCCTGGAGGGGATCGCCATCGCCGTGGCCCTGTCCGTCCTCAACGTCTTCCGGCGCGCCTGGTGGCCGTACAACACTGTGCTGGGACGGGTGAAGGGCCTGGAGGGATACCACGACATCCGCTCCTACCCGCACGCCGAACAACTGCCGGGCCTGGTGATCCTCCGGTTCGACGCCCCGCTCTTCTTCGCCAACGCCAAGACCTTCCGCGACGAGGTCAGGCGGCTGGCGCGCACGGAGCCGGGGCCGCGCTGGATCGTCATCGCGGCGGAGCCGATGACCGACGTGGACACCACCGCCGCGGACGTCCTGGAGGATCTCGACAGGGAACTCAACGCCGAACACGTCCACCTCGTGTTCGCCGAACTCAAGGACCCCGTACGCCACAAGATCGAACGCTACGGACTCACCCGCACCATCGACCCGCGCCATTTCTTCCCCACCGTGGAGGCCGCCGTCGCCGCCTTCCGGCAGCCCAGGGACGCGGCCCGGCCCGCGAATCCCCCGGCCGCCGAGGAGGAGTGAGCACCCTTCTCCCACCGGAAGCCGGCGGCGCCACGGACACCGCCGCCATGGAGGGCACACCCGCGCTGGCCTGCGGTGTACATCCGCCCGAGTGGATCACGAGGAGGGCGTCGTCGGGATTCCGCGCCTGATTGACCGCTGCGCCGTCAAATGCCCTGCCTACTACGGGCGTTCGCCTCGGCCACCAGGGCGCGCAGCAACTCGTCCTGGGTCAGGAGCCGCAGGTGGCCCGGGTCGGCGTCCCATTCGCGGCCACCGGCCAGCGGACGGATCCGGAGGTACGGCCCCTCATGTCCCATGACCCGCCCGAACCGGTCCCGCACGGTGTCGTGGACGGCGTCTCCCACCTCCAGGAACGGGACCGGCTCCGGCGTCACGAACCGGCCCCCTTGGCGATCACGGCCGCCAACTGCAGCGCCACGGGCGCCGAGCAGACCCCGAGGTGGACGAGCGCATACCGGCTCTCGCCCCCTGCGTCGCCCGCCCATGGGGTGCGGACGTCCATTGCGGGGAGCTGGACTCCTGCCTGGCGGAGAGCGCCGGCCAGGGCGTCGCGGGCGTCGAGCGCTTCCTGGACCTTGGGCGTACGGGGTTTCGAAGGGCCCGTGACGATGGCGGTGTGGCCGGTGGCGGGGGTGATCGAGTGGTGCGGGGGCCGCTGCGTGGGGGGGCATACGTGTCCTCGTCCTTCGCCGGTCGGTCTGGCGGGTTGGTCGGTCCGACTGATTCCATGACCCCGGCAAGCTGCGTGAATTACGCTGCGTAGTCCGGGCGTTACGAGGATGCGCGCGGATGTGACCGATCACGCCGTGGACGTGCGGTGCTTCCCCGTCGTGCGGCGCTGGTTCCACACCTTCCACACGGACCACGAGCCGGCGGCTCGGACGGGAGTCGGCCGTATGCCGCAGCGACGGGTCGTCACCGGCCGCAGCCAGGAGCCGCGTCAGAGGTTCGCCGAGGAGCTGCGGACCCTGCGGGCCGGGAGCGGGACGAGTCTGCGGCAGCTCGGCGAGCGGCTGGGCTGGGACTACTCCCTGTTCGGCAAGATGGAGAAGGGTGAGACGCTCGGCAGCCCCGAGGTCGTCCAGGCCCTGGACCAGCACTACGGGACGCCGGGACTGCTGCTGGCGCTGTGGGAGCTCGCCGCCGGGGACCATACGCAGTTCCGCGAGCGGTACCGGCGGTACATGGCGCTGGAGGCCGAGGCGGTGAGCCTGTGGCATTTCGCGGTGAGCGTGCTGCCGGGGCTGTTGCAGACGCCGGGGTACGCGCGCGAGGTGCTGGCGGCGGGCGGACTCCGGGGGAAGGAGCTGGAGCAGCAGGTCGAGGCCCGGATGGGGCGGCGGGAGTTGCTGGAGGGAGAGGACGCGCCACCGTTCCGGACGATCCTCTCGGAGGCGGTGCTGCGGACGCCGTTGCGGGAAGTGGCGCAGTGGCGGCGGCAGTTGGAGTACGTCGCGGAGGTGGCGGCGAGGCCGACCGTGACGATGCAGGTGCTTCCCCTGAGCGCCGGGATGCACGGTCTGGACAGCACCGCGCTGATGTTCCTGCGGCTCCCCGGCGGGCTTACGGTTGCATATACGGAGAACGCACACCGTGGCGAACTCATCGAAGCGGACTCGCCGGTTGAGCGGCTGCAGCGTGCGTACGATGCGATGCGCGACTTGGCGCTGTCCCCAGCCGAGTCGCGGAATTTCGTCCTGGCCACCTTGGAGGAAGTGCCGTGCGAGGTATCGACCTGAGTGCCGTTAGCTGGCGCAAGAGTTCCTACAGCAACTCGGACGGTGGCGAGTGCGTCGAGGTCTCCGACGACTTCGCGGTCATCGTCCCGGTACGGGACAGCAAGGTCTCGCACGGACCGGTTCTCGTGTTCCCGGCCGCCGGCTGGTCCTCCTTCGTCTCAGCGGTCAAGGGCGGCCAGCTGCGCGCCTGACCGAGCAGGCCGACGGCCCCGCGACCGTTCGATCCGCGGGGCCGTCCCACACTCGCGAACCCTCAGGTCAGGCGTCCTTCTTCACCGGCTCCAGAACCGCCACGCACTCCACGTGATGCGTCATCGGGAACAGGTCGAACGCCCGCAGCGTCCGGACCTTGTAGCCGCTGTCGCGGAAGTACGCCAGGTCGCGGGCCAGGGCTGCCGGGTCGCAGGCCACGTAGGCGATGCGGCGGGCGCCGAGCGACGCCAGGTGTTCCACCGTCTTCTTGCCCGCGCCCGCGCGCGGCGGGTCCAGGACGATCAGGTCGACCTCGGTGATGCCCGTGCGCGGGAGAACCGATTCGACCTTGCCCTGTTCGATGCGGACGCGGTCGAACGCGGCCAGGTTGTGGCGGGCGTCCTCGACCGCGCGCTTGCCCGACTCGATGCCGAGCACCGCGCCCTGGTCGCCGATGCGGTCCGCGATCGCGCCGGCGAAGAGGCCGACGCCGCAGTACAGGTCGAGCGCCATCTCGCCCTTGCGGGGCAGCAGGCCCTGCATGACGGCCTTGACCAGCGTGTCCGCCGCCTGCGGGTGCACCTGCCAGAAGCCGCCGCTGCCGACGCGGTGCGTGCGGCCGTCGGCGCGCTCGCGGACGAACCCGCGGCCGTGGACCCGGTGGATGCCACCGTCCTTCTCGTCGACGCGCAGCACGGAGACCGGCTTGTCGAGTTCGACCAGGGGCAGGCGCGCGCCGGGGCGCGGGGTCAGGATGACCTGGCGGTCCTGGGAGCCCGTCGCCGCGATCGCCTCGATGGACTCCATGCCCGTCCAGTCGCGCTTCTCGATGCCGAGCTCGGAGACGCCCGGTGCCGCGATCATGCAGTGCTCGACCGGCTCGACCTCGTGCGAGCGGTGGCGGCGCAGGCCTGCCTTCCCGGTGTCGGGGTCGACCGCGTACTGCACGCGCGTGCGCCACTGCGGGACCTCGCCCGCCGGGAGCTTGTCGCCCTCGGCCGGCATGACCGTGCCGTCCCAGCCGGCCTCCTCGGGCGTGAGGCCCGCGAGGCGCTGGAGCTGCTCGGCGATGACCTCGCCCTTGAGGCGGCGCTGCGCGCCCGGCTTGGCGTGCTGCCAGTCGCAGCCGCCGCAGCGGCCGGGGCCGGCGTACGGGCAGGGCGCCTCGACGCGGTCCTTGGACGCCTCGATGACGGTGACCGCGTCGGCGCGCAGGTAGCGGGCGCCTTCCTCGCCGTCCGTGACGCGGGCCACGACCTTCTCGCCGGGCAGCGCGTGCCGGACGAACAGGACCTGGCCCTCGTCCGTGCGGGCGATGCAGTGGCCACCGTGGGCGACGGGGCCGATCTCGACCTCGTACTCCTCCCCGACCAGCGACTTCTTCGGTTCTGCCTGCATGGCGGGGGACTCCACAACGTAAGAAAGCAAGGGACACGGCGAACGGCCGGACAACAGCCCACCAGTCTACGTGGGTGTTGTCCGGCCGCTCGCCACACGACAGCCGAGGGAGTCAGCCCTTGTTCGAGGGCTCCTTCGGGCGCTTCTCGACCGGGCCGCGGCGCACGGCACCCGGCGCGTTCCAGTCCTGGCGCCTGCGGGCCCGCTTCTTGGCGACCTCGGACGACTCCAGCTGGTAGGGCACCGAGGTGACCATGATGCCGGGGGTGAACAGGAGGCGGCCCTTGAGGCGCAGGGCCGACTGGTTGTGGAGCAGGTGCTCGTACCAGTGGCCGACCACGTACTCGGGGATGATCACGCTGACCGCGTCGCGGGGCGACTCGCGGCGCAGGCCCTTGACGTACTCGATGATCGGCCGGGTGATCTCGCGGTAGGGCGAGTCGAGGACCTTGAGCGGTACGTCGATGCCGCGCCGCTCCCACTCCTCGCGCAGGGCCTTCGTCTCGGCCGGGTCGACGTTCACGCTGAGCGCCTCGAGGGTGTCGCTGCGCATGAGCTTCGCGTAGGCGAGGGCGCGCAGCGTCGGGCGGTGGATCTTGGAGACGAGGACGATCGAGTGGACGCGGGAGGGCCGGACACTGTCGTCGGTCGGCGTCTCGGGGGCCTGGATCTCCTCGGCCACGCGGTCGTAGTGCTTACGGATCGCGGTCATCGTCGCGTAGAAGATGCACATGCCGAGGAGGGCGACCCAGGCGCCGTGCGTGAACTTCGTGACGAGGACCACGACGAGCACGAGGCCGGTGAAGAACGCGCCGAAGGTGTTGATGGCGCGCGAGCGGACCATGTGGCGGCGCTTGGCCTGGTCCTTCTCGGTGCGCAGATGGCGGTTCCAGTGCCGGACCATGCCGGTCTGGCTCAGCGTGAACGAGACGAACACGCCGACGATGTAGAGCTGGATCAGGCGCGTCGAGTCGGCACCGTAGATGACGACGAGGAGCGCCGCGGCGCCGGCGAGGAGCACAATGCCGTTCGAGAACGCGAGGCGGTCGCCGCGGGTGTGCAGCTGGCGCGGCAGGTAGCGGTCCTGGGCGAGGATCGAGCCGAGGAGCGGGAAGCCGTTGTACGCGGTGTTGGCCGCGAGGAAGAGGACCAGCGCGGTGGCCGCGGCGAGGATGATGAAGAGGAAGCTGCCCTTGCCGAAGACGGCCTCGGCGACCTGGGAGATCACCGGGTTCTGGACGTAGCTCTCGCCGACCGCGGCGCCGTTGTGGATCAGGTCGGTCGCCGGGTTCTCCGCCATGCGGACGTTGGTCGACATGGCCAGCGCGATGATGCCGCAGAACATGGTGACGGCCAGCAGGCCCATCGCCGCGAGCGTGGTCGCCGCGTTCTTCGACTTCGGCTTGCGGAACGCCGGTACGCCGTTGCTGATCGCCTCGACACCGGTGAGCGCGGCACAGCCCGAGGAGAACGCGCGCAGCAGCAGGAAGACGAGGGCGAAGCCCGCGAGACCCTGGTGTTCGGCCTTGATGTGGAAGTCGGCGGTGGGCGCCTGCATGGTGTCACCGAGGACGAGCCCGCGGAACGCGCCCCACGCGATCATGATGAAGACGCCGGCCACGAAGACGTAGGTCGGGATGGCGAAGAGCTTCCCGGACTCCTTCACGCCGCGCAGGTTCATCAGCGTGAGCAGGACGATGACCAGGACCGCGCACAGGACTTTGTGCTGGACGACGAACGGGATCGCCGAGCCGAGGTTCTCGATGCCGGAGGCGATCGACACGGCGACGGTGAGGACGTAGTCGACGAGGAGGGCGCTCGCGACGGTGAGGCCGGCCTTGGGGCCGAGGTTCGTGGTCGCGACCTCGTAGTCACCGCCGCCGCTCGGGTACGCGTGGACGTTCTGGCGGTAGGAGGCGACCACGGTGAACATCAGCACCACGACCGCGACGGCGATCCAGGGGCTGAAGTGGTACGCCGACACGCCCGCGATGGAGAGGACCAGCAGCACCTCTCCCGGCGCGTAGGCCACGGAGGACAGCGGGTCGGAGGCGAAAACGGGGAGGGCGATGCGCTTCGGCAGGAGCGTTTCTCCGAGCCGGTCGCTGCGCAGAGCGCGCCCGATCAAGATCCGTTTGGGCACGTCGGTCAGTTTGGACACGCAGAGGATCGTAAGCGTTCGAACGGGGGGCCGCCCACCCACCACCCCCCAAGTGCACCGGAACCTCACACAAGGCCCCGGGCCGGGCCTCGCACCGGGCCGTCCTGGCGAGGGCTTTCGGTCTCAGCCGCCGCCGGTCCGGGCGACGGCCCGTCCCGCCTTTCCCCAGTTCGAACGCAGCCGGGACAGATAGTCGGCGGCCTGGCTGCCGGGCGTCGCGCCGCGCGCGAAGGCCTGCATGTTCCCCGCGCCCGTGTTGTAGCCGAGCCCGAGCAACTCGTCCTTGTCGTACGGGCCCGAGGGGTGCGCGGGCAGTTGCCGTGCCAGGTCGTGGAGGTACCAGGCGGCCGCGCGCACGGCCAGGTCCCGGTCGTCGGGCAGCTCCTCCCACCGGCGTCCCGCGAAGGCCCGGCCCCGTTTGGTCTCGTCGAACGCGGCACGGTGCATGTTGGCGATCCCGAAGGCGGCGCCCGGTTTGTAGCGCTGCCAGGCGCGTTCCAGGGCGGGGTCGTGGGGTTTGTACGACTCGTTGTAGAGGATCGCCATGAGGAGCCGCGGGCTGACGCCGGCCTCGGCGGCGCGGGCCCTGACCTGCGGGGCGTAGGCCGCCGGGTCGTACTTGCCTGAAGGGGTGTTGGTGCCGCTGGGGCTGGGCTTCGGCGTGGGGGTCGTGGGTGTTCGCGAGGGGTGGGCGGAGGCTTCCGGCTTCCTCGTGGACCCCGTGGCCCCCGTGGCGCCACCGGTCCTGTCATTGCCCGTGTCCCCCGACCGACCGCACGCCCAGGCCACCAGGACGACGAACAGCACCACGCCCCAGAGCCAGGGCCCGCGCCTGGCCTGTCCGCCCCGCTCCGCCATCCCCCTGCCTCCTCCGTGGCCTTTCGTTCGCTAGGCCCCGGCCCCGCGAAGCCGGCGGGCCGGGTTCGGGTCGGCCCGCTCGGCGAGCCGGCCGACCAGCAGCCGCACCACGGCCACGATGTCCGGGTCGTCCACGAAGTAGACCTGGCGGCGCCCTTCGCGCCGGGACCGGACGAGCCCGGCCAGCTTCAGCTTCGTCAGGTGCTGGCTCACTGCGGGCAGCGCGCCGCCCACGCGGTCGGCGAGGCCTGTGACATCGCTCTCACCCTGCGCGAGGGCCCACACGATGTGCAGCCGGGCCGAGGAGGCGAGCAGTCCGAACGCCCCGGCCGCCTCCGCGATGACCTCGGCGGGCGGGTCGTCGAAGGCGGGCCGGTCATCGAAGTCGCGTACGCGCGTCACCACCGTCGTCGTCCTCTTCCACATCCGCTTCGGCTCACCGGGCCAAGGAGGACCCCAGTCTAGGTGGGCACTGTGACGCCCGTAACGCCGCTGTGGTCCGGGTTCACGCGCGAGAGAAGGGGTGGATACGGTGCGGGAGATGTCCCGCAGCCACCTCCCCGCGCAACGGCCGGTCGCACCTCGGGGTGACCACGCCGCGCCGTCGCCGGAACCCGCGTCCGTGCCCGCCGCGCTCCCGCCGGAGAAGCCGCCGACGGCACGCGGGCGGGCCGCGAACAAGCCGCACGAGCCGGACGAGCAGCGCGCGACCGCGCAGAAGCCGGACGGGCCGGACAGGTCCCGGGTGGTCGCGGGGAAGCCGGACAAGCAGCCCGCCAAGCCGCGCGACGCGTTCTTCGACAACGCCAAGTACCTGGCCATCGTGCTCGTCGCGATGGGGCACGCCTGGGAGCCCCTGCGCGGCGACAGCCGGGCGGCGGCCGCCCTCTACATCAGCGTCTACACCTTCCACATGCCGGCGTTCATCGTCATCTCCGGCTATTTCTCGCGCAGTTTCGACGCGAGCCCGGGACGCCTCAGGCGCCTGGTGACCGGGGTCGCCGTGCCGTACGTGATCTTCGAGGTCGCGTACACCTTCTTCAAGCGCTGGGCGAACGACGACCCGACGTACCCGATCAGCCTCCTCGACCCCTGGTACCTCACCTGGTTCCTCATCGCGCTGTTCATCTGGCGGCTCACCACCCCGCTGTGGAAGACCGTCCGCCGGCCCGTGACCCTCGCGCTGGCCATCGCGATCCTCGCCTCCGTCTCCCCCGACATCGGCGACGACCTCGACCTCCAGCGCGTACTGCAGTTCCTCCCCTTCTTCGTGCTCGGCCTCGTCCTCGAGCCGGAGCACTTCCAGCTCGTACGCCGCCGTGAGGCGCGGATCCTGGCCGTCCCCGTCTTCGCGGCCGCCCTGCTGTTCGCGTACTGGGCGGCCCCGCGCATGAACGCCGCCTGGTTCTACCGCCGTGACAGCGCCCAGGAACTCGGCGCCCCCGGCTGGTCGGGCGCCGTCATGACGCTCGCCATGTTCGGCTGCTCCGTCGTCCTCACCGCGTGCTTCTTCGCCTGGGTACCGCGGCGGAAGACGTGGTTCACCGTGCTGGGCGCGGGGACGCTGTACGGCTACCTGCTGCACGGGTTCGTCGCCAAGGGCTCCCGCTTCTGGGACTGGTACGACCTTCGGTGGCTGCACACCCCGCTCGGCGAGATCACCGTCACGCTGGCCGCCGCCGCTCTCATCACCAGCCTGTGCACCCCGCCCGTGCAACGCCTCTTCCGCTTCGCGATGGAACCCGAGATGAAGTGGGCGTTCAGGCGGGACGCGGCCGAGATCGCGGGCAGGGGCGGCGCGCGGCGAAGCTGATCAAGCTTCCGGCTACGCGGATGCTGGCAACGGAGGCCATGCGGCTTAAGCTCATCTCCTGGCAACGCGGCACGCGATTGCCTCTAGTTGCCCGGCAGACTGAGAGAGAAGAGTGAGCGAGATGTTTTCGCAGGTCATCGGGGCGACCAGGAGTGCGGGGTAGCGGCCGGTGCACATCGTCATCATGGGGTGCGGCCGCGTGGGTTCCGCCCTGGCCCAGAACCTTGAGCAACAGGGGCACACGGTAGCGGTCATCGACCAGGACCCCACGGCGTTCCGCCGCCTGGGCTCCGGCTTCGGCGGCCGCCGCGTCACCGGGGTCGGCTTCGACCAGGACACCCTGCGTGAGGCGGGAATCGAGGAGGCCGGCGCGTTCGCGGCCGTCTCCAGCGGCGACAACTCGAACATCATCGCCGCCCGCGTGGCCCGCGAGATGTTCGGCATCGAGAACGTCGCCGCCCGTATCTACGACCCGCGTCGCGCCGAGGTCTACCAGCGCCTGGGCATCCCGACCGTCGCGACCGTGCGGTGGACCGCGGACCAGATGCTGCGCAGGCTCCTGCCGTCCGGTGCGGAACCGTTGTGGCGCGACCCCACCGGGGGCGTCCAGCTCGCCGAGGTGCACGCCTCGGTCGCGTGGGTGGGCCACAAGATCAGCCGGCTCCAGGAGGAGACCGGCGTCAGGGTCGCGTTCCTCACCCGGCTCGGCGAGGCGATCCTGCCCACGTCGCAGACGGTCCTGCAGGAGGGCGACCTGGTGCACGTGATGATGCGCACCGACGACGTCGAGAAGGTCGAAGCGGCGTTCGCCGAGGGTCCTGAGGAAGAGGGCGGTCACTGATGAGGGTCGCCATTGCCGGAGCGGGCGCGGTGGGCCGGTCCATCGCCGGTGAGCTCCTGGAGAACGGACACGAGGTCCTTCTCATCGACAAGGCGCCGACCGCCATCTCGGTCGAGCGCGTCCCGCAGGCGGAGTGGCTGCTCGCCGACGCCTGTGAGATCACGTCCCTGGACGAGGCGGCGCTCCAGCGCTGCAACGTGGTCATCGCGGCCACCGGCGACGACAAGGTCAACCTCGTCGTCTCGCTGCTCGCGAAGACCGAGTACGGGGTCCCGCGGGTCGTCGCCCGCGTGAACAACCCGAAGAACGAGTGGCTCTTCAACGAGTCGTGGGGCGTCGATGTCGCGGTCTCCACGCCGCGCCTCATGTCCGCGCTCGTCGAGGAGGCGGTGAGCGTGGGCGACCTGGTCCGCCTGCTGCGCTTCAGCCACGGCGACGCGAACCTGGTGGAGCTGACGCTGCCGCCCGAGTCGGCGCTGGCCGGCACGCGCGTGGGCGACGTCCAGTGGCCCGAGGACACGTCCCTGGTGACGATCATCCGCGGGACCCGCGTCCTGGCCCCGTCCCAGGAGGACTCGCTGGAGGCGGGCGACGAGCTGCTGTTCGTGGCGGCCCAGGCCCGTGAGGAACAGCTCGAGGACCTGCTGTCGGTCCGCCGCGAGGACGTCGCGGGCTGACGGTTCTTCCGTAGGTACGAAGAGGGGCCCCGGAGTGCGAACTCCGGGGCCCCTCTTCGTCACGACAGGACGTCGCGGGCGGCGGCGGTCACGCCTCCCGACGACGCTCAGACCTCGCGGCGATGACGCGCGGCCCCCGAATCCTTGCGGGCGGCCTTCGCTTCCTTCTCGGCCTGCTCCTCCGCCTCCATCTCCGCGAACACGTCGATGGGCGCGGGCGCCTTCGCCAGGAAGACCCAGGTCAGCCAGACGGCGAGCAGGAACGGCGGGATCTTCAGGGCGATCAGGACCCAGCCGAACTTCGTGGTGTCGGCCCACCAGTACATCGGGAAGAGGATCGCGCACTTGGCGAGCAGGATCAGGCCCCAGGCCCAACTGGCCTTCGCGTAGGCCTTCTTGCGGCCCGGGTTGCGCGTGCGCCAGGAGAGGTTCTCCTTGAAGACCGGCCCCAGGATCAGGCCGATCAGCGGCACCCCGCACAGTGTCGTGACGATGTAGGCGACGGCCAGGCCCAGCGTGTAGAGCATGCCGGGCAGATAGAAGTCCTTGGCGTTGCCCGTCATCATCGCGAAGACGACGCCGAAGGCCACGCCGAAGACGCCGCTGAAGGCGTGCTTGACGGTGCCCTTCATGACCAGGCGGACCACGACCAGGACCAGGGACACCGCGAGGGCCGCGATGGCCGACATGTGCAGGTCCTTGTTGATCGTGAAGATGGTCACGAAGAGGAGACCGGGAACGACGGTCTCCACCAAGCCCCGCAGGCCGCCGAAGGCCTCGAAGAGGGCGGCCTCGGTCACCGCCTTCGAGTCGGATTCCTGATCCGCGGTCGGCTTGTCGAGGGACGTCACCGGCTACTCCCGTCCGAGCGGTCTGAGTTCGTACTTAGGGTTGAAGAGCACCCTACGGCCCCGGCTCATCGAGACCCGTCCGGAAGCGATCAGCTTGCGGCCCGGTTCGATGCCGACGATGGACCGGCGGCCGAGCCATACGACGTCCAGAGCCGCGGAGCCGTCGAACAGCTCCGCCTCCAGGGCCGGGACTCCGGCGCGTGGTCGGAGGGTGACCGTGCGCAAGGTACCAGTAACGGTGACTATCTGCCGGTCCTGGCAGTCCCCGATGCGGGTACAGCCCGTGGTCTGCGAGTCCTCGCGCAGCTCTTCCGACTCCAGGTCCTCCTGGGAGGAGGACAGCCGGTCGAGCATGCGCCGGAAGCGGCCTGCCGGCTTCTCGGACGGCGTATCGGAACGAGGGACAGCACTCATAAATCAAGCGTACCGGGGGGCCGGGACAACGGATGAGCGGGTCAGCGCTCGAAGCGATACCCCATGCCGGGCTCCGTGATGAAGTGCCGCGGATGGGAGGGGTCCGACTCCAGTTTGCGGCGGAGCTGGGCCATGTAGACCCGCAGATAGTTCGTCTCGGTGCCGTAGGAGGGGCCCCAGACCTCCTGGAGGAGCTGCTTCTGGCTGACCAGGCGGCCCGTGTTGCGGACCAGGACCTCCAGGAGGTGCCACTCGGTGGGGGTCAGACGCACGTCGCGGCCGTCGCGGTTGACCTTCTTCGCGGCCAGGTCGACGGTGAAGTCGTCCGTGTCGACGATGCCCTCGTCCTCACCGCCGCCGGTGGGCTCGGCCCGGCGGACCGCGGCGCGCAGGCGGGCCAGGAGCTCGTCCATGCCGAACGGCTTGGTGACGTAGTCGTCGGCGCCCGCGTCGAGCGCCTCGACCTTCTCGTCGGAGGAGTGCCGCGCGGACAGCACCAGGATCGGTACGCGGGTCCAGCCGCGCAGGCCCTTGATCACCTCGACGCCGTCCATGTCGGGCAGGCCCAGGTCGAGCACGACCACGTCGGGGTGGAACGCGGCGGCGAGCTGGAGCGCGCCCGCGCCGTCGGCCGCGGCCTCCACCTCGTACTTGCGCGCCTTCAGGTTGATGACGAGGGCGCGCACGATCTGCGGCTCGTCGTCGACCACGAGCACCCGGGTCATGCGTACCTGCCTCTCTGAGCAATGGCTGAGCTGATGGGGCCGGCCGGCGGGCGGCCGGTCGCGGCGGTGAGCGTGAGGACCATGGTCAGGCCCCCGCCGGGGGTGTCCTCCGCCGTGAGCGTGCCGCTCATCGCCTCGACGAAGCCGCGCGCGACGGCGAGGCCGAGGCCCACTCCGGCGCCGCGCGGTGCGTCACCGTAGCGCTGGAACGGGGCGAAGATGCGGTCCTTCGCGGTGTCGGGGACACCGGGACCGCGGTCCACGACGCGCACCTCGACGCGGTCGCCGAGTGTGCTGGCCGCGACGAGGACCGTCTCGTCCTCGGGGCTGTACTTGACCGCGTTCTCGACGATATTGGCGACGGCGCGCTCCAGGAGTCCCTTGTCCACGGTGACCATGGGCAGGCTCTCCGGAATGTCGAGGTCGACGCTGCCGTCGGGGACGCCCACCAGCGCCATCGGAACCACCTCATCGAGATCGATCTCGCGCATCAGCGGGGTGACGGTGCCGGTCTGGAGGCGGGACATGTCGAGGAGGTTGCCGACGAGGTGGTCGAGGCGGTCGGCGCCCTCCTCGATGCCGGCGAGGAGTTCCGCCTGGTCCTCCTCGGACCAGGCGACGTCGTCGGAGCGCAGGGAGGAGACGGAGGCCTTGATGCCGGCGAGCGGGGTCCGCAGGTCGTGGCTGACGGCGGCGAGCAGGGCGGTGCGGATGCGGTTGCCCTCGGCGAGGGTGCGGGCCTGGTCCGCCTCGGACTGGAGGCGCTGGCGGTCGAGGACGACGGCGGCCTGGGCCGCGAAGGCGGCGAGGACGCGGCGGTCCTCGGCGGGCAGCACCCGGCCGGACAGGGCGAGCGCCATGTGGTCGCCGACCGGCATGTCGACGTCCGCGTCCTCGGGGCGTTCCACGGGGTGCGGGCCGACGCTGGCCGCGCGGGTCCACGGCTCGACGTCGCCCGCGCGTTCGAGGAGGGCGACGGAGTCCATGGCGAAGGTCTCGCGGACCCGGTCGAGCAGCGCGTCGAGGCTGTTCTCGCCGCGCAGGACGCTGCCGGCGAGGAAGGACAGGATCTCGGACTCGGCCCGCAGCCTCGCGGCCTGATGGGTGCGCCGGGCCGCGAGGTCGACGACGGAGGCGACCGACACCGCGACCCCTACGAAGATCACGATGGCGACGATGTTCTTGGGGTCGGCGACGGTGAACAGGTGCAGGGGCGGCGTGAAGTAGTAGTTCAGGAGGAGCGAGCCGACGGCGGCCGAGGCCAGCGCCGGCAGGAGACCGCCGACGAGGGCGGCGGCCACCGTCACGGACAGGAAGAGGAGCATGTCGTTCGCGAGGCCGAGATCGGTGGCGACGTGGGTGAGCGCGAGGGACAGCACGGCGGGCCCGCCGACGCCGATGAGCCAGCCCCAGATGATGCGGGAGCGGCCGAGACGCGCGCCGCGTGCGACGGGGAGGCCGCGCCCCTTGGCAACTTCCTCGTGCGTGACGATGTGCACGTCGAGGTCGGGGCCCGACTCGCGGGCCACGGTCATGCCGACGCCGGGCCCGAAGACGTACTGCCACGTCTTGCGGCGCGAGGAGCCCAGCACGATCTGGGTCGCGTTGACGCCGCGTGCGAACTCCAGGAGCGCGGCCGGTATGTCGTCCCCTATCACGTGGTGGAAGGTGCCGCCCAGGTCCTCGACGAGGGTGCGCTGGAGCGCGAGCTCCTTGGGGGAGGCGGCGGTGAGGCCGTCGCTGCGGGCGATGTAGACGGCGAGGATCTCGCTGCCCGAGCCCTTGGCGGCCATCCGCGCCGCGCGCCGGACGAGGGTGCGGCCCTCGGGTCCGCCGGTCAGGCCGACGACGATGCGCTCGCGGGCCTGCCAGGTGGAGCGGATGTTGTGTTCGCCGCGGTACTGCTGGAGGTATTCGTCGACGCGGTCGGCCACCCAGAGCAGGGCCAGTTCGCGCAGGGCGGTGAGATTGCCGGGGCGGAAGTAGTTGGAGAGGGAGGCGTCGATGCGGTCCGGCTTGTAGATGTTGCCGTGGGCCATGCGGCGGCGCAGCGCCTCGGGAGACATGTCGACCAGTTCGATCTGGTCGGCGCGGCGCACGACCTCGTCGGGGACGGTCTCGCGCTGGCGCACGCCGGTGATCGACTCGACGACGTCGCCGAGTGACTCCAGGTGCTGGATGTTGACGGTGGACACGACGTCGATGCCGGCCGCGAGGAGTTCCTCGACGTCCTGCCAGCGCTTGGCGTTGCGCGAGCCGGGCACGTTCGTGTGGGCGAGTTCGTCCACCAGGGCGACTTCGGGGCGGCGGGCGAGTACGGCGTCGACGTCCATCTCGGTGAAGACGGCGCCGCGGTAGGTGAGCTCCTCGCGGGCGATCTGTTCGAGGCCGTGGAGCATCACCTCCGTACGGGGCCTGCCGTGGTGCTCGACGAAGCCGACGGCACAGTCCGTGCCCCGCTCGATACGGCGGTGGCCCTCGGAGAGCATCGCGTAGGTCTTGCCGACGCCCGGTGCCGCACCGAGGTAGATCCGAAGCTTGCCGCGTCCCATGGCCCCATTGTCTTCCCGCTGCACGTGTTGTACGCAGCGTCGACCCTACGGCCACCAATTGCGGCAAATGGGGCGCGAGGGCCGCGGACGTGCGTCTTTGACGCAACTCTGATGCGGGCCGCGCCGCACCGGCGGCGTCTCGGTCAGCGGCGCCCGGGCGTCTCCCCTGACGCGGTGATCTCCGTGATCTCGCCGTCGCGCAGTTCGAGGACCCGGTCGGCGAGGTCGAGCAGCGCCGCGTCATGGGTGGCGACGAGCGTGGTGACGTGTTCGCTGCGGACGACGGCGCGCAGCAGCTCCATGACGGCGAGGCCGGTCTCGGCGTCGAGCTGGCCGGTGGGTTCGTCGGCGATGAGCAGGGCGGGCCGGTTGGCGAGGGCGCGGGCGATGGCGACGCGCTGCTGCTGGCCGCCGGACAGTTCGCCGGGGCGCTGCCTGGCGTGGTCGGCGAGGCCGACGAGGGCGAGGAGCAGTTCGACGCGCTCCTCGCGTTCGCGGGGGTCGGCCTTGCGCAGCCGCATCGGCACCCCCACGTTCTCGGCGGCGGACAGGATCGGGATCAGGCCGAAGGACTGGAAGATGAAGCCGATGCGGTCGCGGCGCAGTTCCAGCAGCCCGTTCTCGCCGAGTCCGGAGAGGTCCTGTCCGTCGACGGTGATGCGCCCGCCGTCGGGTTCGTCGAGCCCCCCGACGAGGTTGAGGAGCGTCGTCTTGCCGGATCCCGAGCGGCCCTTGAGGGCGACGAGTTCGCCGCGCGGCACCTCGAAGGAGACGCCGCGCAGGGCGTGCACGGCCGAGGCCCCGGTGCCGTAGGAGCGGTGCAGGTCCTCGATGACGACCATGGGGCCGCCGCCGTCCTGGCCGAGGACGGCGGTCCCCGCTTTTGTGCTCTGACTCATGTGCGCTCCCCCGTGTGTTCCCCGGCCGGGCGCCAGTATGGTCACGCGGCGCCCGGCCGGGCAATGGCCGGGATCAGTTGGGGTTCTCGGCGTGGGTGAGGGTCTCCCAGGCGACGAACAGGTTGTTGGAGCCCGCCGGGCGGTTCTGCTCGGTGAGCTTCTGGGTGTTCGTCATGGCGTTGCCGAGGCGGGTGTGCATCGCGTTGTAGCCGACCTCGGTGACGGGCCCGAGCCCGCGCGTGACGGATCCGCCGCACAGCCAGCTCGGCGGCGCCTCGCCCAGTTCGTACTTGGCCTGGAAGCCGAGGGCCTGCTGGAGGCGCTGTCCGACGTCGGTGCCGTACAGGTCCTGGCCCTGGATGCGGCTGGTCTCGGCGATGTGGGAGATGGCGGAGATGCCGTATCCGGTGTGCGTGAAGTCGCGGCAGGTCTCCTGGGTGAGGCCGGTGACGAAGGTGGACTGCCCCTGCCAGTAGCTGACGATCTTGGCCTTGGTGTCGAGGTTCTGGCTCGGCACGGTCTTCGGCAGGTCGCCGTCGGAGGCGAGGTAGACGTAGGCGGCCGTGCGTGTACGGAACTTGGCCATGGCCTTGTCGTACGACGTCCTGTCCTCCAGGAAGACGGAGATGCCGACGGCGGCCTCCATCATCGACAGCTCCCAATTGCCGTTGGAGTTGGAGCCGTTGATGACCTTGGGGAGGTAGACGTCGCGCAGCATCGTCCGGAAACGGCCCTCGTTCGCCCAGCCGCCGGTGTACGTGTACTTGATGATCTCGGCGGCCTTGGGCCAGGAGGAGCCGGCCCAGCCCGTCTGGAGCGGCGCGTTGCTGTTGGTGTGCTCCTTGATGGTGGCCGACCATGCGTCCATCAGCTCGATGGACTTCTTCGCGTAGCGGTCGTCGCGCGTGATGTACCAGGTGAGGGCGTCGGTGTACGCGGCTATCGCGTCCTCACGCTCGTCGGTGCAGCCGTAGTTGGGGTTGGAGTAGGAGCCGCACTCGACGGTGGCGCGGGGCTTGGCGGTGCGGGTGAGCGAGGCGTACTTGCTCGCCACCATCTGGTCGTACGCGCCCTTCCAGGGCTGCGCGCCGGCGTTGACCTTGTCGCGGGCGAAGTCGAGCTGGCTCTTGGAGACGGTGACGCCCGGGTGGGCGAAGGTGGCGGGCGCGGCGTCGGCGCGGTCGGCGCCGGGCCAGGCGAGGAGGGTGGCGACGAGTGCGGTGGTGGTCGTCGCCAGAGTGGCGAGGAGGGCGGCGCGTCGTCTGCGCCGGTGGCGAGCGGGGGCCGGTGTGTTCGGCATGTGGGGGGCCATCCGTTCTTCTACGTGAACGCGAAGTACCTTTATGAACACGGGTGTTGGCCGCAGACCCTAGGTACGTACCAGCCCTCCGTCAAGAGCTGAGGAAAGAGCCGCAGTTCAGCCGTCGCAGCGGTCGTCACGATCCGGCCATACGCCCACGTGACCCGCCTCACCCGTGAGCCGAACCCGGCCGCGCGGCCCGTACCCCTCCACGGAGTCCCGCGGCAGCCGGAGCCCGCCCGCCCGGTCCAGAACCGTGAACTCCTCACCCTCTCCACCGCGTTCACGCAAGGTCTCCGCCGACGTGCGGCCCTCGCGCATACGGACCGTGCGGCGCACCCGGCAGGCCATGAGCGGGACGTGGGTGACGACGAGAACCGTCCCGCCGAGCTTGTCGTCGGCGCACCGCAGAACCGTGAACACCTCCTCCCCGCCCGCCGTATCAAGCTCGCCGGTCGACCCGTCCACCGGCGGGACACGCGGCGCGTCCGCCAGGCCAGACACGACCGCCACCACAGCACGCCGCGGGTGGGCGCCCGGGCGCGGGGGACCAAGAGCGATACGTCGCCGCCGCCGAACCGCCCGGCGCACCGCAGAACCGTGAACACCTCCTCCCCGCCCGCCGTATCAAGCTCGCCGGTCGACCCGTCCACCGGCGGGACACGCGGCGCGTCCGCCAGGCCAGACACGACCGCCACCACAGCACGCCGCGGGTGGGCGCCCGGGCGCGGGGGACCAAGAGCGATACGTCGCCGCCGCCGAACCGCCCGGCGCACCGCAGAACCGTGAACACCTCCTCCCCGCCCGCCGTATCAAGCTCGCCGGTCGACCCGTCCACCGGCGGGACACGCAGCGCGTCCGCCAGGCCGGACACGACCGCCACCACAGCACGCCGCGGGTGGGCGCCCGGGCGCGGGAGACCAAGAGCGATACGTCGCCGCCGCCGAACCGCCCGGCGCACCGGGCGAGCGGCCCGATGTCGTCGATCCGCAGCCGTCCCCCGTCCGGCAGGCCGAGCCACAGCTCGCTCGCGTCCCGGGAGAGCCCGGGGCCGTTGCTGATCACCTCACGCGGGACGACGGCGAAGGTGTCGGGCGTCGCGAAGGCGGAGGTGACGCTCACCCACAGGGCGGGGCTGCGGTCGCCGGTGCGGTGGAGCCCGCCGATCCGCGGGCGGAGCCGTTTCTTGTCGGTGGTGCGCACGGTGAGACCGCCACCGGCGCGGACACCCGGTTCCGTGTCTTCGGTGGCGAGCGCCTCGTTTCAGGGCGGTCTCAGGGTCGCCTCCGCCACGCGGCCGGCGCTCGGACACGAGTTCGGCGTGCTGTCCGGCCCCTCCGAGGGCGACGACGGCGACGGTCGCGACAAGCGCGTGGCCGCCCGGCGGCCTCGGTGGCGGGCAGTTCGGTGGAGCGGGCCGACGGCGCGCGCACAGCACGGACCAGGTGTGGTGCGGCACGCGGCCCCGTACTAGCGGTCGAGCGCGGACCGCACCTCGCGGTCCAACTGCCCTCCTCGGGCGGCACGGTAGCGGGCGGACACCTCGACGACAGCGGCGGATCGGCAGCCTGCCGGCGCCGCACCCCGCCCTCGACGGCCTGCTCCGTGAGGGCGGCGAGCACGGCGGGCATCGTGGCCGCGAGCACGACCGCCGGCCGGGCGGCACGCAGAACCGGCTGATGGTGCCCGCTCCCCCGCACCCCGCCAGGGCACCCGCCGTACGCCCACGAGCCGCTCTCCCCTGCGCGCGGCGCATTGCGGCACATCAGGGGGTTGCGCGAAGACCTCGCAGTGGTCTGGACAACCTTCAACTGCCGAGCCGCGCAACGCCGATGGGCCGCACACTCCGGCGGAGCGTGCGGCCCATCGATGGCCGTAAGGGTGCGACTCAGCGCACCTCGGTGATCTCGGGGCCGCGCGCCAGCTGCCCCATGCCGCCGGCGAACCGGGAGCCTTCCTGCGGCTCCTGCTGCACGCCCTCGGCGACCATCTGCGCGTCGTCCGGCAACTTCAGGACGATCGGGTCGCGCGGAGCCATCGGGCCCTCACCACGGACCACGACGGTGTCCCGGAAGATCTGCTCCAGGAGCCCGGCCGCCTGCGGCTGCACCGCGCCCTGTCCGGAGATCACTCCGCGCAGGAACCAGCGGGGGCCGTCGACGCCGATGAACCGGACGACCTGGAAGCCGCCCGTGCCGTCCGGCAGCTGCACCGGCACCTGGGCCCGCAGCTCCCAGCCGAGCGGACCCTCGACCTCGTCGATCACGCCACCCTGCTGAGTGATGCCCGAGGCGATCTCCTCACGGACCTCGCCCCAGATGCCCTCCTTCTTGGGGGCGGCGAAGCCCTGGAGCTGCACGGCGCTGTCCTGGAGGACGACGGTGGCCGCGACGATCGCGTCGCCCGCGACCTCGACCCGCAGCTCCATGCCCTCGACTCCGGGGACGAAGAGTCCGCCCAGGTCCACGCGGCCCTCGCCGGGCTCGCGGACCTCGGAGGCGTCCCAGGGGCCGTCGGGACGCGGCTCGGGCTCGAGCCGCACGCGCTGCGACTCGCCCTCGCCCGCGTCGCTGTCGTCGGCTACGCCGTCGACGACCTGCTCGGCCTCGCCCGCCGCGTCATCGGCGGCGCCGTTCTTCTTGCGACGTCCGAACACGTCACTGTCCTTCCCGGTCGGATACGACCGATGCGTATCGATTCCCACCCTGATGCCCACCCGGGCCCGGTCCCACGGCGGCATGACCACCGGTGGACCCGAAGCCCCCCTCGGCCCGCGCCGAGTCGGGAAGCTCCGCCACCTCCTGGAAGCGCACCTTCTCGACCTGCTGGACGACCAGTTGGGCAATCCGGTCGAAGCGCTCGAACCGCACGCTGTCGCGCGGGTCGAGATTCACCACGATCACCTTGATCTCTCCACGGTACCCGGCATCCACCGTCCCTGGGGCATTCACCAGGGCGACACCGCAGCGGGCGGCGAGTCCGGATCGCGGGTGCACGAAGGCGGCGTACCCCTCGGGCAGCGCGATCGACACCCCCGTGGGAAGTACGGCCCGCTCGCCCGGCGCGAGCTCGCACGCCTCGGTGGTCCGCAGGTCCGCGCCCGCGTCACCGGGGTGCTCGTACGAGGGCAGCGGTACGTCGGGATCGACGCGCCTGATCAGCACGTCGAGAGGGGCTCGGGTCACGGGTTCACCTCGAAGGCACGGGTGCGCCGGACCTGGTCCGGGTCGCTCATGGCCGCCTGGATCTCCTCCGGGCGGCCGTTGTCGATGAAGTGGTCGACCTTCACCTCGATGAAGAGGGCGTCGGCGCGGACCGCGACGGGCCCGTCGGGGCCGCCGATCCGGCCGGTGGCGGTCGAGTAGATCTTGCGGCCGGCGACGGCGGTGACCTCGGCGTCGAGGTACAGCACGGTGTCCACGGGCACGGGCCGCACGAAGTCCGTCTCCAGCCGGCCGGTCACCGCGATGACACGCAGCAGCCAGTTCAGCGAGCCGAGCGTCTCGTCGAGGGCGGTGGCCAGGATTCCGCCGTGGGCGAGACCGGGGGCGCCCTGGTGCGCGGGGCGCACCGTGAACTCGGCGGTGACGCGGACGCCGTCCTGCGCGCGAGCCGCCAGGTGCAGCCCGTGGGGCTGTTCGTCGCCGCATCCGAAACAGTGTCCGTAGTGCGCGCCGAGGAGCTCACCGGGTGCGGGGGCATCGGGGTGCCGCACGGGCGCTATGGCGTCGGCGGGGGGCGTCAGAGCTGCAGAAGTACCACTCACAGGCGCAGACCTTACCCGCGCGTCCTGGGAGAAAGCGCACCGTGCCAAGCTTGACCGCATGGAGCTCTCCACCGCACCGTTCGAAGAACGCCTCACCGCCCCCCGCTCGTGGTGGCTCGTCTCACTTCTGCTCGGCGTCGCCTGCGCCCTGATCATGCTGCCGTTCGGCACGCTGCCGCTGCTCGGGGGGCTGGTCGGCGGGACGGCCGCGGCGGCCGTGGTGACGAGTTCGTACGGCTCCGTGCGCATCCGCGTCGTGGCGGACTCACTGGTCGCCGGAGACGCGAAGATCCCTCTGTCGGCGCTGGGTGACGCGGAGATCCTGGACGCCGAGGGTGCGCGCGCCTGGCGCACGCACAAGGCCGACCCGCGCGCCTTCATGCTGCTGCGCAGCTATGTCCCGACGGCTCTGCGCGTGGACGTCATCGACCCGCAGGACCCGACCCCGTACGTGTATCTGTCGACGCGGGACCCGCAGGGGCTGGCGAAGGCGCTCGGCAAGTAGCGCCGGTCAGCTTCCGAGCTCCTCGGGCCCGGGTGCGTCGCCCGGCATCAGCGGGTGCGGGTCGCCGGGGCGCTCCAGGGGCGGCAGCTCCGGCAGAGCGTCCCAGGGGACCTGGATCTTGCGCAGGTCCTTGCGGATCCGCCCCGCGAGCTTCTTGGTGTCGCGGCGGTTCATGACCGCCCCGACCGCGGCGCCGACCATGAACGGCATCAGGTTCGGCAGGTTGCGCACCATGCGCTTCATGATCTGCTGGCGCAGCTCGCGTTTCATCTGGCCGCCGAGCGCCGCATTGATCGTCGAGGGCTTCGTCACCTGGATACCGCGCTCCTCGGTCCACGAGGCCAGATATGCGGCGCTGCGGTCCTTGAGGGGGCCGGGCGGGCGCACGCCGTAGACCTCGTGCAGCTCGGCGACGAGCTTCATCTCGATGGCCGCGACGCCGGTGATCTCGGCCGCCAGCTCGGCGGGCATCGCGGGAGGTACGGGCATCATCGCGGCGGCGCCGATCCCCGCGCCCACGGTGGAGGTGGCGTTGGCGGCGCCCGCGACGAGTTTGTCGGCGAGCTGTTCGGCACTCAGGCCGGGGAACTGTTTGCGCAGGGTCGCCAGATCGCGCACCGGCACACGCGGCGCATTCTCGATGATCCGGTCGGCGAGGTAGCCGAGTCCCGCCTTGGCGGCGGTGCCGCCATAGCCGAGTCCCGCTTTGGCGGCGGTGCCGCTCCTGCGGACGCCGTCCCTGACGGCGGCCACACGTCGCCTGGCGACCTGTGCACGGCCGCCGATCGGCGCTTGGTCACCCGCTGTGGAGACGGCGGGCACGTCGCTGTATCCCGCCGCCGCGAGGTCGCCCGCCACCTCTTGGTCGTCCGCGTCCTCGAGCGAGGCTGCTCCTGTGGGGGAAGAGCCTCGCTCGTCGTCACGCACGCCGTCGTCGGACGGGCCACCGTCCGCTTCCCGGCTCTTCCGGGAGCGGCGCTTCCAGGGCGGGGTCGAGCCAGTCACGGCCGACCCTGCCTCAGTCGCAGTCGCGGCAGATCGGCTGGCCGTTCTTCTCGCGGGCCAGCTGGCTCCTGTGGTGCACCAGGAAGCAGCTCATGCAGGTGAACTCGTCCTGCTGCTTGGGCAGGACCCGGACGGCCAGCTCCTCGTTCGAGAGGTCGGCTCCCGGGAGCTCCAGGCCTTCGGCAGCCTCGAACTCGTCGACGTCGACCGACGAGGTCGACTTGTCGTTCCGCCGAGCCTTGAGCTCCTCGATGCTGTCCTCGTTGACATCATCGTCGGTCTTGCGTGGGGTGTCGTAATCCGTTGCCATGTGTCGCTCTCCCCCTCTGGGTGTATGCGGTGTCTCCAGCGCACAACGCGCGGGAGGCCGGACTTTGTGCCCGACCTGAGGCGGAGATTTTGCCTCACATCAAGGTCTGTTACTCAATCGACACCCAACCGGATCCCTCACGAGTGATCGGGTTGGATGGCGAACGGGACCGTACACGGTCCAAAGGTTGTACTTCACGGGCGCCACCCCGTGTACTTCCCGTGATCAGGACCCCTGAAAACCCGGATTTTCCAGGCTTTCCGGGGGCTTTTGCGATCACGGAGAGTAGATGGCCGGAAATTCGCTCTTGTGATCGATCACACACGGTCTTCCCGGGACCGGGTCCCGAAAATTCCGCTAAAAGCGAACTCCCCCGGCACGTCGGCGGAAGCATCTCAGATCGGTCGCCGACCCGCATCTCGGAACGCTCAGATCGGGAGGTGACGCGTGTCTCGGAGGCCTCAGATCGGCAGGGTGACCCGCATGACGAGCCCACCCCCTTCACGCGGCTCCGCGATGATACGGCCCCCATGGGCGCGTGCCACCGAGCGGGCGATCGACAGACCGAGCCCCACTCCCTTGTCGCTCCCGGTGCGCTCGGTGCGCAGCCGCCGGAACGGTTCGAAGAGGTTGTCGATCTCGTACGCGGGCACCACGGGCCCCGTATTGGACACCACGAGGACCGCCTGGCCGTGCTGGGCCTCGGTGGTGACCTCGACCCAGCCGCCCTCCGGGACGTTGTACCGGACGGCGTTCTGGACGAGGTTCAGGGCGATGCGCTCCAGGAGCACGCCGTTGCCCTGGACGACGGCCTCCTTGCGTTCGCCGCGGATCTCGACACCCTTCGCGTCGGCCTCCGAGCGGGCCTGGTCGATGGCCTGGGTGGCGACCTCGGCGAGGTCGACCGGTTTGCGCTCCACGATCTGGTTGTCGCTGCGGGCGAGCAGGAGCAGGCCCTCGACGAGCTGCTCGCTGCGCTCGTTCGTCGCCAGCAGCGTCTTGCCGAGCTGCTGGAGCTCCATCGGCGCCCCGGGATCGGAGAGATGGACCTCCAGGAGCGTGCGGTTGATCGCGAGCGGGGTGCGCAGCTCGTGCGACGCGTTGCCGACGAACCGCTGCTGCGCGGTGAAGGCTCTCTCCAGGCGGTCGAGCATGTCGTCGAAGGTGTCGGACAGCTCCTTCAGCTCGTCGTCCGGGCCGTCCAGCTCGATACGCCGCGACAGGTCCGTGCCGGCCACCCGGCGCGCGGTGCGCGTGATGCGGCCCAGCGGGGCCAGGACGCGACCCGCCATCGCGTACCCGAAGGCGAACGCGATCACGGCGAGGCCGAGCAGGGCGAGGAGCGAGCGACTGAGGAGGTTGTCGAGTGCGTGCTGACGCATCTCGTTGACGCACTCGTTCAGCGCGGAATTGAGCTGGCCCGTCGTGGGGTGGTCGGGGAGGCCCGAGAAGTTACGGCAGGTACCACTGCTCACCGAGCCGTTCGTGACGGTGAACGGCAGGTCACTGCCGACGTTCAGCGCCTGCGCGGCGAGCAGATAGATGATCGACAGCAGCACGATGCCGGCGATCAGGAACATGCCGCCGTACAGCAGGGTGAGGCGTATACGGATGGTCGGGCGCAGCCACGGGTAGGGCGGCTCGGCTTTTCTGGGGTCCCAGGTGGGTTTCGGAGGCGCGGCCGGTGGCGCCGGTGTCGAGGCCACAGGGGATCAGATCCGGTATCCGGAGCCGGGCACGGTCACGATGACGGCGGGCTCTCCGAGCTTGCGGCGCAGGGTCATGACCGTGACCCGGACAACGTTCGTGAAGGGGTCGGTGTTCTCGTCCCAGGCCTTCTCCAGGAGCTGCTCGGCCGAGACGACGGCGCCCTCGCTGCGCAGCAGCACCTCGAGGACGGCGAACTCCTTGGGTGCGAGCTGGATCTCCTTGCCGTCGCGGAAGACCTCGCGGCGGTTCGGGTCGAGCTTGATGCCCGCGCGTTCGAGGACGGGCGGCAGCGGCACGCTCGTACGGCGTCCGAGCGCCCGCACACGGGCGATCAGCTCGCTGAACGCGAACGGCTTGGGCAGGTAGTCGTCGGCGCCGATCTCGAGGCCCTCGACGCGGTCGCTGACGTCGCCGGAGGCGGTCAGCATCAGGACGCGGGTCGGCATGCCCAGTTCGACGATCTTGCGGCAGACGTCGTCGCCGTGCACGAGCGGGAGGTCCCGGTCGAGGACGACCACGTCGTAGTCGTTCACGCCGATGCGCTCGAGGGCGGCCGCACCGTCGTACACGACGTCGACGGCCATGGCCTCCCGGCGGAGTCCGGTGGCCACCGCATCGGCGAGCAGCTGCTCGTCCTCGACGACGAGTACGCGCACGTCGCTGTCCTTCCTGTGTGACCTGCGGGCAGGTTCTGAGCACCTGTGAGCAGGTCCGGGTCGTGGAGTGTGGGCTCCATCCTGCCCCTTTCGGCCATAAACCGGCTGTAAGGCGATGGGGCGCCCCGGGAATGCGGGATTTTCTGGCCGCCCGAGGTTTCTGCGTAAGTGAGCGCGGGGAGGACGGATTTACACCCGCGATCACGCTTTGTATGTGGCGTGCCACGACCCGCTTTCCGCAGGGCGGTGTGAGACGTGATCGCCCCTTCCGAGGGCACATCCCCGTGCCACCGACCCACGACCCAGGACGAGGGGGCGCAACCATGGACGCATTCACCGCAGGACTTCTGCAGCGCATCAAGGCGACCGAGTCCGATCTGAGCCGGGCTCGCGCGACGGGCGACGAATTCCTCGTCGAGATCGAGCAGGACGAGCTGGACGACCTGCATCGGCTCGCCGCCGAACACGGCGTGGAACTCGGCGTCGCGCGCGTCTGACGCAGTACGGAAGGGCCCCGGCGCCTGGTCGATCCAGGCAGGCGCCGGGGCCCTTTCTTGTGCCGTTCCCGTGCTTCCCGCGCGCTCGGCGGGCCGCTGTCCGTCAGTCGTGCCAGGCCCCGAGCTCCTCAAGGCGGCTCTGGAGCTGCTCGAAGAGTCCGGGCGGCGCCGCGATCGTCAGCTCGCCGGACGGCACCTCACCGGGGCGTCCGCCGGTGAGCGCGCCCGCCTCCCTGGCGATGAGGTCCCCGGCCGCCAGGTCCCAGGGGTTCAGGCCGCGCTCGTAGTACGCGTCGAGGCGTCCGACGGCGACGTCACACAGGTCGATGGCAGCCGAACCGCCGCGCCGGATGTCGCGCACGTGGGGCACCAACTCCCGTACGACATCGGCCTGGTGGGCCCGGCGTGCGGCGAGGTAGCCGAATCCCGTGCCGACGAGTGCCTGCTCGAAGGGGGGCGCCACGCGCGCGTGGGCCGGGCGGTCGTTCACGAACGCGCCCTGGCCGAGGACCGCGCGGTAGGTCTCGCCGCGCAGGGGCGCCGCGACGACCCCGACGAGGGTCTCGTCGCCCTGGCGGGCGGCGATCGAGACCGACCATTCGGGGCGCCCGTACAGGTAGTTGACCGTTCCGTCGATGGGGTCGATCACCCAGGTGATCCCGCTGCTGCCCTCGGTGCTCGCGCCTTCCTCGCCCAGGACGCCGTCGTCCGGCCTGCGCTCGGCGAGGAAACCGGTGATCAGCTTCTCGGAGGCGATGTCCATCTCCGTGACGACGTCCACGGCGCTGGTCTTGGTGGCGGCGACGCCGAGGTCGGCGGGCCGGCCGTCGCGCAGGAAGGTCCCGGCGCGGGCGGCGGCCTCCAGGGCGACCTCGAGGAGTTCGGCCTTCAGGTCTGTCACGTCGAGATCCTTACGCGTACGGGCTGTCGGCGCCCGCGGCCGCGGGCTTGGGGGCACGGGAGGGGCAGCAGCCCACCGGGCAGAGGTTGTGGCTCGCGCCCAGCGCGCCCAGGGCGCACGGCGTGACGGCCCGGCCGCGCTCCGCGGCGGTCCGCTCGAGGACGAGGTCGCGGACCGCGGCGGCGAAGCGGGGGTCCGCGCCGACCGTGGCGGAGCGGCGCACCGGGAGGCCGAGCTCGGCGGCCTTGGCCGTGGCCTCGGTGTCGAGGTCGTAGAGGACCTCCATGTGGTCGGAGACGAACCCGATGGGCGCCATCACGACGGCCGGCACACCGGCGCCGTGAAGCTCCTCGAGGTGGTCGCAGATGTCGGGCTCCAGCCACGGGATGTGCGGGGCGCCGGACCGCGACTGGTAGACGAGCTGCCAGGGGTGGTCGACCCCGGTCTCCTCACGGACCGCGTCGGCGATCACGCGCGCGACGTCCAGGTGCTCCTTCACGTAGGCACCGCCGTCGCCGTGGTCGTCGACCGGCCCGGAGACGTCGGCGGCCGCGGTCGGGATGGAGTGCGTCGTGAACGCGATGTGGGCGCCGTCCCGCACGTCGTCGGGGAGGTCGGCGAGCGACCTCAGGACACCGTCGATCATGGGGCGCACGAAGCCCGGGTGGTTGAAGTAGTGCCGCAGCTTGTCGACGCGCGGCACTTCGAGCCCCTCCGCTTCCAGGGCGGCGAGGGACTCCGCGAGATTCTCGCGGTACTGACGGCAGCCCGAGTACGACGCGTACGCGCTGGTCGCGAGGACGAGGATGCGCCGGTGGCCGTCGGTGACCATCTCGCGGAGGGTGTCCGTCAGGTACGGCGCCCAGTTCCGGTTGCCCCAGTGGACGGGCAGGTCGAGGCCGTGGTCCGCGAAGTCCTTGCGGAGCGCGTCCAGCAGGGCGCGGTTCTGCTCGTTGATGGGGCTGACCCCGCCGAACAGGAAGTAGTGCTGCCCCACCTCCTTGAGCCGCTCCTTGGGGATTCCCCGGCCACGCGTCACGTTCTCCAGGAACGGGACCACGTCGTCCGGGCCTTCGGGGCCTCCGAACGAGAGCAGCAGCAGGGCGTCGTAGCCGTCGAAGGGCGTGGGATCGAGCGCATCGGACATGCCTTTGATCCTGCCATCCGTCACTGACAGGCGGAAAACGACCATGCTCGTGAGCCCCGGGACCCGTAAGCTGTCTTGGCCACCTACGCGCCTTACCGGAGTCGACTTGCCCAGCCCCTACCGCGCCATATTCGCCCTGCCCGGCACCAAGAGCTTCTCGGTCGCCGGGTTCCTGGGCCGGATGCCCCTGTCGATGATGGGCATCGGGATCGTCACGATGGTCTCCCAGCTGACCGGCCGATACGGGCTCGCGGGTGGTCTGTCCGCCACCGTGGCGCTCTCGGCGGCGGCCATCGGCCCGCAGATCTCACGCCTCGTCGACCGGCACGGGCAGCGCCGTGTGCTGCGCCCCGCCGCCCTGGTCTCGCTCGTCGCCGTCGCCGGTCTGCTGCTGTGCGCGAAGTTCGAGGCGCCGGACTGGACGCTGTTCGTCTTCGCCGCCCTGATCGGCTGCGTGCCCAGCGTCGGATCGATGATCCGGGCGCGCTGGGCGGCCCTCTACAGGGACACCCCTCAGCTGCACACCGCGTACTCCTTCGAGTCCGTCATCGACGAGGTGTGCTTCATCTTCGGGCCGATCATCTCGATCGGTCTGTCGACCGCCTGGTTCCCGGAGGCGGGGCCCCTTCTCGCGGGCTGTTTCCTCGCGGCCGGTGTCTTCTGGCTGACCGCGCAGCGCGCGACCGAGCCGGTGCCGCATCCGCGCGGACAGCACTCCGGGGGGTCCGCCCTGGGGTCGCGCGGTCTCCAGGTCCTGGTGGCGACGTTCGTGGCGACGGGCACGATCTTCGGAGCGGTGGACGTGGTGACGGTCGCGTTCGCCGAGGACGAGGGCCACAAGGCGGCGGCCAGTCTCGTGCTCGCGGTGTACGCGGCGGGGTCCTGCGTCGCGGGAGCGGTCTTCGGGCTGTTGCACTTCAAGGGGGCGCCCGCACGCCGGTGGCTGGTCGGTGTGTGCACGACGGCCGTGAGTATGATCCCCCTCCTACTGGTCGGGAACCTTCCGTTTCTGGCCGTGGCGCTCTTTGTCGCGGGCCTGTCCATCGCACCGACGATGATCTCGACGATGGCCCTCGTCGAGCAGCACGTACCACGCGCGAAACTGACCGAGGGCATGACCTGGGTGAGCACCGGACTCGCGGTCGGTGTCGCGCTCGGCTCCTCCGCGGCCGGCTGGGTGATCGACGCCGCCGGCGCGAAGGCCGGGTACGGGGTTCCGGCCGTGGCCGGCGCCGTCGCGGTGGCGGTCGGGTTCCTGGGGTACCGCCGGCTGAAGCAGCCGGCGCCGCAGCGGGGAGGAACCAATGAGCACGGGGAACTCGGGCAGCGAAACGACGCGAGCCCGGCAGGCCAGGACACGGAACGAACCGTGGCGTAACTGGGCGGGGAACGTCACCGCCCGGCCGGTCCGCGAGGTGACGCCCGCGTCGGTGGAGGAGCTCTCTGCGGCCGTCCGCGCGGCCGCCGACGACGGCCTGAAGGTGAAGGCCGTCGGTACGGGGCACTCGTTCACCGCTGCTGCGGCGACCGACGGTGTATTGATACGCCCTCAACTCTTGACCGGCATCCGCAACATTGACCGCGAGGCCGGCACCGTCACGGTGGAGGCCGGGACCCCGCTCAAGCGACTCAACCTCGCCCTGGCCCGCGAGGGCCTGTCGCTCACGAACATGGGCGACATCATGGAGCAGACGGTGTCGGGTGCCACGAGCACCGGCACGCACGGCACGGGCCGCGAATCGGCGTCGATATCCGCGCAGATCAAGGGCCTCGAACTGGTCACCGCAGACGGCTCGGTCCTTTCCTGCTCGGAGAAGGGGACCGCAGAAGAACGCGCGGTCTTCGCGGCCGCGCGGATCGGACTCGGCGCCCTGGGCGTCATCACGGCGATCACGTTCGCCGTGGAGCCGATCTTCCTGCTCACCGCCCGTGAAGAGCCGATGACCTTCGACAGGGTCATGAGCGACTTCGACGCGCTGTACGCGGAGAACGAGCACTTCGAGTTCTACTGGTTCCCGCACACCGGCAACTGCAACACCAAGCGCAACAACCGCAGCGCGGGGCCGGAAGCCCCCGTCAGCAGGTTCAGCAGCTTCCTCGAGGACGAGCTGCTGTCGAACGGCCTCTTCCAGGCGGTCAATTCACTCGGCCGCGCGGTCCCCTCGACGATCCCGTCGATCGCGAAGATCTCCAGCCGCGCACTCTCGGCCCGCACCTACACGGACATCCCTTACAAGGTCTTCACGTCCCCGCGCCGCGTCCGCTTCGTGGAGATGGAGTACGCCGTTCCGCGTGCGGCACTCGTCGAGACGCTGCGCGAGCTGAAGTCCATGGTCGATCGCTCGAACCTGCGCATCAGCTTCCCCGTCGAGGTCCGCACGGCCCCCGCGGACGACATCACGCTCTCCACGGCGTCCGGCCGGGAGAGCGCGTACATCGCCGTCCACATGTACAAGGGCACCCCGTACCAGGCCTACTTCACGGCGGCCGAGCACATCTTCACCGCGCACGAGGGCCGGCCGCATTGGGGCAAGGTGCACACGCGCGACGCGGACTACTTCTCGACGGTCTATCCGCGCCTCGGCGAGTTCACGGAGCTGCGCGACCGTCTCGACCCGGACCGCCTGTTCGCCAACGACTATCTGCGGCGGGTCATCGGCGACTGACCGCGCTCACTCCGCGGGCGTCTCGGCCTGCTGCTGCGGCTCGTCGGCTCCGTCGCCGCTCTGCGAGGCACTCGGAGTGGGCGTCGGGGTCGGCGTGGGCGTGGACTTGTCCCCGCCGGTCCCGGAACCGCTGCTCGAGCCGTTGTCCTGACCGGTTCGGGAGTCCTCGCTCGCGCTGGGCGTGGGCGTGGGCTCCTCGGTGCCACCCTTGTGCGCCCCGCTGCCGTCCTGCGGGGTGCCGCTCTGCGTCCCGGAGCTGCTGCCGTCCGACGGCTCCTGCGAGGTGCTCGGCACGGGGGTGTCGTCGTTGCGGGGCGAGGGGGCGCCTCCGCCGGTGAAGGCTTCGCGGAGCGTGGTCCGCCGGCCGTCACCGCTGAAGCTCTGCCCCGAGGCGAGCTCGTACGTCGTGATGCCGCCCATGGTCACTCCGAAGACCACGGCAGCGGCGACGAGGGGGCGCTTCCAGCTCCGCACGCGCGCGCGGTGCGTGGTCCCTTCGGTGAACTCGTCGGGAAGTCCGTTGATGAGGCCGTCGCCCAAGTCGCCCGGCGGAGGCGGCAGTTCCGTATCACGGGCCCCGGCCCTGAGCACCTGGGTCTTCTCCGGATCGGCACCGCCGACGCCTGCGTTCAGGAGCCGGGTCCGGTCCGGACCGTCACCGCCGACTGTCAGGAGCTGCGTCCGTTCCGGATCACCGCCACCCGCCCTGAGGAACCGCGTCCGATCCGGGTCACCACCGCCGGCCGTGAGGAGCTGCGTCCGATCCGCGTCGCCGCCGGCCGCCTTGAGGACCCGCGTCCGCTCCGCGTCCAGTGCCGGCAGGACAGTCGTCGCGTCGGTGTCCTGGGCCGGAGCACCGCCCATCCCCCAGGTCGTCGTCCTCGGGAGCACGTCCGTCCGCATCGCCGCCGTGGCCGCGGGCGGCACCACGGAAGCAGCGACCGCGTCGGACCGGAAGGTCTCCGGTACCGGATACCCGTCCTCCGTCACCGGGATCTGCCGGCCCTTCGGTATCGCCTGGCCCGCGACATCACGTATCTGCTCGCCCGTGCGCCGGAAGAAGTGCTGGAAGAGCGAGCCGCCGCACGTGGCCAGCACGCTCACCACTCCCGCACCGACGATCGTCCCGTACACACCGAGCCCGGCGGCCAGCTTGGCCGCCACCACGGCGGCCACGGCGCTGCCCGCCACCTGGGGCAGACTCAGGTCGAGCCGCTTCCCCTTGGGCTTTTCTTGTGCATCCTGGGAGGTTTCCGGCTTCTCGCCCATCTCCGACCCTTGCCTGCCTTTCTCGACTTACTTCACGAGATAGGGACGGATGCACGAAGTGATTAGTTCCGTTTCTGGGGATTCCGTGAAGCACGCCACGTCAATGAACCCCGAACGAGTGATGCCCCGTACCCAACTCCCGCCCCCCATGAGAACTTCGATGGCGTGCCGGTCCACCCGAGTGGCCCGAATGGAGTACCGTTGCGAGCCCTGGGTCCGGTCTCCCGTCAGGGTGCCCGGGGCCTTCCAGGACCGCCGGGAGGGAGTTCGTTGCACAGGGTGACGAGCTCGGTCACTTAGCGTTGCGAACAGGTAACCGTGCCATAACGGCGATCCAGGGCCCTGGCCCGACACGCCGGGCAACTCGGCAAGGTTGTGGCAGGCTGCACCCGGGCAGGCCACACTCGACTAGCGGAAGCAGCGACGCACGTGACGTCGGCAGGCACCACCCGGGAGGTCCCCATGCCCGAACTGCGTGTCGTGGCCGTCTCTAACGACGGCACACGGCTGGTGCTGAAGGCTGCGGACAGCACGGAGTACACGCTTCCGATCGATGAGCGCCTCCGGGCCGCCGTGCGCGGCGACCGTCCGCGCCTCGGCCAGATCGAGATCGAGGTGGAGAGCCATCTCCGCCCCCGCGACATCCAGGCGCGTATACGTGCCGGTGCCTCCGCCGAGGAGGTGGCCCAGCTCGCAGGCATCCCCGTCGACCGTGTCCGTCGCTTCGAGGGCCCCGTCCTCGCCGAGCGCGCCTTCATGGCCGAGCGGGCCAGGAAGACCCCCGTACGCCGCCCCGGCGAGAACGCGGGCCCCCAGCTCGGCGAGGCGGTGCAGGAGCGTCTGGTGCTGCGCGGCGCCGACAGGGAGACCATCCAGTGGGACTCCTGGCGTCGCGACGACGGCACTTGGGAAGTCCTGCTCGTCTACCTGGTCGCGGGTGAGCCGCACTCGGCGAGCTGGACGTACGACCCGCCCCGGCGGCTCGTCCAGGCCGTCGACGACGAGGCGCGCTCGCTCATCGGCGAGACCGACGACATCGCCGCGCCGGAACCCAGCTTTCCGTTCGTGCCGCGCATCGCGAGGCTGCCCCGCGACCGCCCGCTCGACCGGGCCCTCGACCGGCAGTTGGAGCGTCCCGCGCCGCCGGCCCCCGCGCCGGAGATCACCGAGGAGAGCCCGACGGCCGTCTCCGCCGTCGAGCGTGACTCGCTGACCAGCCTCCTGGAAGCCGTACCCAGTTACCGCGGCGACATCGTGGTCCCCGAGCGCCCCGCGTTGCCCGCACCCGAGCCCGTCACGGACGAGCCGGAGCCCGCCGAGGCGGAGGAGCCCCCGGCTCCCGCCGCGTCCGCGGGAGCGGGCTCCGCCTACGCGGACGTCCTCATGCCCCGCAGTGTCGCGGGACACCGGGACCGTCTCACCGGCACCACCGACCGCCAGGCCGAGGCCGACGGGGTCCGTCCCGGACGGCGCGCGGCCGTGCCGAGCTGGGACGAGATCGTCTTCGGCACCCGCCGCAAGAAGCAGGACTAGCCTCACGCCGTACGGGGAACGCGAGGCGTACGCGGCACACGAACCGCACGCAGAGGAGGCCCGCGCCACATCGGCGCGGGCCTCCTCTCACGCTCTCAACTGCCGATGCCCTACTGGGGATCGGGGCCGGTCGCCACGGGGCGTGACTCGTCCGAGGACCACTCGGACCACGAACCGACGTACAGCGCCGCGTCGATGCCCGCCACCGCGAGGGCGAGCACTTCGTGGGCACCCGAGACGCCGGAGCCGCAGTACACGCCCACCTCTCCCGAATCCCCGGACGCGCCAAGGGACTTGAAGCGGGAGGCGAGCGCTTCGACGGGCAGGAAACGGCCGTCCTGTGCCACGTTCTCCGACGTCGGAGCGGACACCGCGCCCGGGATGTGGCCGCCGACGCGGTCGATCGGCTCCACGTCGCCCCGGTAGCGCTCGGCGGCGCGGGCGTCGAGCAGGACCCCCGAGCGTGCCAGCGCGGCCGCCCCGTCCGCGTCCAGGAGCCCCACGGCGCCCGGCGCGGGTTCGAAGGTGCCCGGGGCGGGCGACGGCACCGCGGTCTCCAGCGGGCCCTCCCACGCGCCGAGACCGCCGTCGAGCACTCGCACGGACGGGTGACCCGTCCAGCGCAGCATCCACCAGGTGCGCGCTGCGGCCCAGCCCTGTCCGCCGTCGTACACGACCACGTCCCGGTCGGCCGACACACCGGCCCGCCGCATCGCGGCGCCGAAGGACGCGACGTCCGGCAGTGGATGCCGGCCGGCGGCCCCGGCCGGTCCCGCGAGGTCGGCGTCGAGGTCGACGTAGACCGCGCCGGGGATGTGTCCGGCCTCGTATGCGGCCCGTCCGTCGAAGGCCGGGGCTCCCGTGGCCTTGGCCATGCTCAGCTGCCAGCGGACGTCGAGGATGACCGGCGGGTTCCCGCCCGCCGACTCGCTCACGAGTTCGGTTGCGGAGATGATGGCATTCATGTGGGCCATCCTTGCTCATGCTCTGGCCCGAGCGCCGCTGGTCGGCTAGCGTGCACGATCGACTACCGAGCGTTGACAGACCTGACATCGCGAGGTCACGGCGCGGCAATGGATACGGACATCTCACCGGGCATCCTCGTGCGAGGAGTCCGTCCGTGGCGGCGCGGCCGATGAGCTTCCCGCGGCGCGGAGTGCCAGCATCAGCTCGGGCGCGTTGCGACACGTGATCCTGTTCCGAGGAGAGAGTGACGATGACCGAGGCAGCAGCCAGGCGCGCGCCGGGCACCCCCTGCTGGGTGAGTCTCATGGTGCACGGCATGGCGGCGACCCAGGAGTTCTACGCGGCTCTGTTCGGCTGGGAGTTCCGGCCGGGACCGCAGCAGCTCGGCCCCTACGTGCGGGCCCTGCTCGACGGTCATGAGGTGGCCGGGATCGGGCAGATGCCGCCCGACCGCCACCTGCCCGTCGCCTGGACCCCGTACCTCGCCTCGGACGACGTGGACGCCACGTCCGAGAGCATTCGCCACTGCGGCGGCACCGTCGGCGTCGGACCCCTCGACGCCGGTGAGGCGGGACGGATGGCCATCGCGTCGGACCCGGCGGGCGCGGTGTTCGGCATCTGGCAGGCGGCCGAGCACCTGGGGATGGCGCTCACCGGGGTACCGGGGGCGCCGGCGTGGAACGAGCTGGTGACCCAGGAGACGGCGAGCGTCGCCAAGTTCTACGAGGTGACCTTCGGCTACGAGGAGGAGGCCGTCGTCTCCGCCGACTTCGACTATCTGACCCTGCACCTGAACGGCAGCCCGGTGGCGTCGGTGCACGGCGTGGGCCAGGCGCTCCCGCGCGACCGGGGCGCGCACTGGATGACGTACTTCGAGGTGGCGGACGTCGACGAGTCGGTGGCCCTGGTCAAGGAGCTCGGCGGCCACGTCCTGAAGCCCGCGCGCGAGGGCTCCCAGGGCCGTCTGGCGACGGTCGCGGACCCGGAGGGCGCGGTGTTCACCCTCGTACGGTCGGCGCCGCGCGAGGCGGACGAGAGGCCCTAGGGCCTCCTGGCGGACGTCAGCGGCGGTTTCAGGCCGAAGCGACCGGCAGCACTTCGGGAGACAGGGCCGCCGCGTGTGCCGTGGCGCTTGTCAGCTGCTTGCGGTGGTGACGTCGGCACAGGACCTCGTAGCCGACCTCGTCGTCGCTCCGGTCGACGTCCCCGACGACGACCTGCGCGCCCTCGACGACCATCCGGCCGCCGACCGTGCGGGCATTGTGCGTGGCGCGGGCGCCGCACCAGCACAGGGCCTCGACCTGGAGGACCTCGACGCGGTCGGCGAGTTCGACCAGGCGCTGGGAACCGGGGAACAGCTTGGACCGGAAGTCGGTCGTGATGCCGAAGGCGTAGACGTCGAGGCCGAGGTCGTCGACGACGCGGGCGAGCTGGTCGATCTGGGCGGGCGCGAGGAACTGCGCCTCGTCCGCGATGACGTAGTCCACGCGGCCGCCCTGGGACAGCTGGTCGACGACGTACGCGTACACGTCGAGCTCGTCGGCGACCTCGACGGCGTCGGTGACGAGGCCCAGACGCGAGGAGAGCTTGCCCTCACCGGCCCGGTCGTCGCGTGTGAGGATCATGCCCTTGAGGCCGCGCGACGAGCGGTTGTGCTCTATCTGGAGAGCCAGGGTGCTCTTTCCGCAGTCCATCGTTCCGGAGAAGAACACGAGCTCGGGCATGGGGAGTTGAGGACCTTTCCGCGATGGTGGGGGACGATCAGGAGCGTACTTCGAGCAGCGGTACGAGCTGCTCGGCGGGGGTCATCGAGCCGTGGTTGCCGACCATGGCCGACTCCTTGGGCTCCCGCTCCGAGGCGATGATCACCACGTCGTCGTGGGCGGCCGCGATGACGTCGCCCAGGCGCGCGTAGACCCGCTCGTCGATGTGCGGGCCGAACCAGCCGGCCTCGATCGCCTCGTCCCGGCTCGCGATCCAGAACTGCTCGCCGAGCACCTCGCGCCACACGGTCAGGACGTCGGACTCGGCGCCCGGCACCGCGTAGACGTGGCGGGCGCGGCCCTCGCCGCCGAGGAGGGCGACGCCGGCGCTCAGCTCCCAGTCCTCGTCGAAGTCGATGCGGGACTGCTCGTCGAACGGGATGTCGATCATGCCGTGGTCGGCCGTGATGTAGAGAGCGCTGCGCGGGGGAAGCTGCTCTGCGAGGCGCTGGGCGAGGCGGTCCACGTACATGAGCTGGCCGCGCCACGGGTCGGAGTCGACCCCGAAGCGGTGGCCCTTGCCGTCGACCTCGCTGTAGTACGTGTACACCAACGAGCGGTCGCCCGCAGCCAGTTGCTCGGCGGCCAGGTCCATGCGGTCCTCGCCGGAGAGGCGCCCGCGGAAGGTGCCGCCACTGAGGGCGATCTTCGTGAGGGGCGTCGACTCGAACGCGGGGGCGGAGACCTGCGCGGTGTGCACACCGGCCTCGTGGGCGCGCTGGAAGATCGTCGGGTACGGCTGCCAGACGTGTGGCTGGGTCCAGGGGTTCCAGCGGAGCTGGTTCATCAGCTCGCCGGTGTCCGGGTTGCGGACCGTGTAGCCGGGCAGGCCATGCGCTCCGGGCGGCAGGCCCGTACCGACGGAGGCGAGCGAGGTCGCGGTGGTCGCCGGGTAGCCCGCGGTGATCGGGCGGCCGGTGCCGCCGCGCGAGGAGGCGAGGAGCGAGGTCAGGAACGGGGCCTCGTCCGGGTGGGCCTGGAGCTGCTCCCAGCCGAGCCCGTCGATCAGGAACACGCACGCGCGGTCGGCGGGTGCGAGCTCGGGTATCGCAGGAGCGCAGCCGGGGACGCCCAGGTGGGAGCCGAGGGTGGGCAGCAGGTCGGCGAGGGAGCCGGCGCCGTACTCGGGCACAGGGGCGGACCGGACGGCGAGAGGCTCTACGTCGTCCCAGGCGGGCGTGGCCATCAGCGCGCTGTCGCCGCGGTCGCCTCGGACAGGGACTGGGCGAAGGCGAGGGTCTGACGGACGGTGTCCGGGCCGTCCCCGGTCTCGCTGACGCGCAGGCTCAGGTCGTCGGCGGTCGAGCTGCCCGTGTACCCGTGGTCCGCCTCGCAATTGGGGTCGCCGCAGGCCGCGGGCTCCAGGTCGATGCGGGCGACGGCACCCCAGCCGATGGTCAGGACGACCTCGCGGGGCAGGGCGCCCGGGACGTACTTCTCCGGGTTGGCGACGACGCGGCTCAGCACGACCGACGAGATCCGGCCGAGCTTCACGGATTCGGTGGACGTCGTGGCGTACGGCGTCGGCGACGTGGTGTCGGCGGCCTGCTCGTCGGTGTGGCTGACGATGAAGCGGGTGCCGGTGAGGACGAGCACGGTGACGTGCCTGCGCACCTCGTTCGAGTCGAAGGTGGTCTCCTGGTGGACCAGATACGACCCGATGGGTTCGCCGCCGACCGCGGCCTCCACCGCCTCGGCCACGAGGGCCGGGTAGTAGCCGCTGCGCTCGATCGCCGCGCGGAGCCCTTGGGTCGTCGTACTGGTCTTGGCCATGAGGTCCATCCTAAAGCCCGGCGGGGGGCTCGCGGTGCGCCTGTGGACGGGTGCGGAAAACACCCGTATGTGGGGCTCGTCTCACGCGGTCCGCTCAGTACGCGGGCAAGGTGCGCGGGCCGAGGTCGTCGCGGGCGGGTGGCGGGGCGAGCCGTATCGAGGCGCCGAGGACCGAGAGGCCGCTCTGGGCGACGACGACGGGCTCCAGGGAGACGGCGACGACCTCGGGATGGTCGTCCACGAGCCGCGAGACCCGTTGCAGCACCTCTTCGAGCGCGGCCGTGTCGACCGGTGCGGAGCCGCGCCAGCCGAAGAGCAGGGGTGCTGTCTTGATGCCCCGGACGATCGACTGGGCGTCCCGGTCGGTGACCGGAATCAGCCGGTGGGCGGTATCGCCCAGCAGCTCGGACGCGGCGCCCGCGAGTCCGAAGGAGAGCACCGCGCCGGCGGCCGGGTCGATGACCGCGCGGACGACGGTGTCGACGCCGCGGGGTGCCATGGCCTGGACGACGGGCCGCAGCTCCTCGGGCTTGCCGAGGGTCTCGGACAGCTCTTCGTACGCGCGGCGCAGCTCCTCCTCGTTCGGCAGGTCGAGGCGTACTCCTCCGAGGTCGGCCCGGTGGCGCAGGTGCGGGGCGGTCGTCTTGAGGGCGACGGGGTAGCCGAGGGTGCGCGCGGCGGCGGCCGCCTCGTCGGGCCCGGGGGCGGGCAGGGTCTGCCGTACGTCGATGCCGTAGCGGGCGAGGAGGGCGCGAGCGTCCTCGGGGGCGAGCTCGGCGCCGCGCGGGTCGTCGTCCTTCGCGAGGAGCGCGGCGATGAGCTCGGCGGCGCCCGTCTCGTCGATGCCGTCGTACTCGGGGACCTTGCCGGGCTCCGCCGCGTCGCGCCGCCACTGGGCGTACTTGACGGCTTCGGAGAGGGCGCGGACGGCGCGCTCGGCGGCGGGGTAGGCGGGGATGAGCGCGGGCGTCGGGGCGGGCTCGTCCACGGGCGGGCGTCCGGCCGGGGGCGCGTCGGAGGTCCTGGCGAGCGCCTTGGGGCCGGTGCTGGTGGCCGCGGAGAGCGCTTCGGCGAGGCCGCCGAGCTCCACGTGCACGACCAGGACGGGCTTGGTGGTGGTGCCGGCCGCGGCCGAACTGAGGGCCTCGGCGAGCACCGCGTCCTCGGCGGTCGACTCCCCCACCGCGGGCATCGCCGTGACGACGACCGCATCGCACTTGTCGTCCGCGAGCGCCTCGGTGAGCGCCGCGTGGAAGTCCTCGGCGGACGCCGCGGTCGTCAGGTCCTTCGGCGGCTTCGGCCGCAGGCCCTCGGCGAGGCAGACGTCGTACGTGAGGAGGCCCAGCGACTCCGAGTTCCCGAGGATCGCCACGCGGGGGCCCGGCGGGAGGGGCTGGCGGGCCAGCAGCAGGCCGGTGTCGACGAGTTCGGTGATGGTGTCCACGCGGATGACACCCGCCTGGCGCAGCAGGGCGGAGACGGTGGCGTACGGCAGGCGCGTGGCGCGGACCGCGTGGCCGAGGGGCGCGATGCCGCTGTGCCGGGCGCCCTGCACCACGACGAGGGGCTTCGCTGCCGCCGTGCGGCGGGCGAGGCGGGTGAACTTGCGCGGGTTGCCGATGGTTTCGAGGTACATCAGGGCGACGTCCGTGTCCGGGTCGTCGTACCAGTACTGGAGTACGTCGTTCCCGGACACGTCCGCGCGGTTGCCGGCGGAGACGAACGTCGACACTCCTGTCACTCCGGTGACGCCGCCACCGCGCCGCTGGAGGCGGGCGAGCAGCGCGATGCCGATGGCCCCGGACTGGGCGAACAGGCCCATGCGGCCGGCGCGCGGCATCTCGGGCGCGAGCGACGCGTTGAGCCGCACCTCGGGCGAGGTGTTGATGACGCCGAAGGCGTTCGGCCCGATGAGGCGCATGCCGTACGAGCGGGCCTGGTGCACCAGTTCGCGCTGGCGGGCGCGGCCCTCGCTGCCGGACTCGGCGTATCCGGCGGAGACCACGACGATCCCCTGCACGCCGCGCTCTCCGCACTCGGCGACGACGTCGGGGACGTACCGCGCGGGGACGGCGACGACGGCGAGGTCGACGGGCTCTGCGGCGTCGATGTCGTGCACGGAGCGGTGCGCGGGGACGCCGTCCAGGTCGTGCAGATCCTCGGGGAACGCCCTGTTCACTGCGTGGAGGCGGCCGGTGAAGCCGGCGTCGCGGAGATTGTCGAGGACGCTGCGGCCGACTCCGCCGGGCGTGCGGCCCACGCCGATGACGGCGACGGAACCGGGGGCGAGGAGCCGGTGCACCGAGCGGGCCTCGGCGCGCTGCTCGCGGGCGCGCTGCACGGCGAGCGAGGCCTCGGTGGGTTCGAGGTCGAACTCCAGGCGGACGACGCCGTCCTCGAAGTGGCGCTTCTGGGTGTATCCGGCGTCCGTGAACACCTTGATCATCTTGGTGTTGGCGGGCAGCACCTCGGCGGCGAAGCGGCGGATCCCGCGCTCGCGGGCGACGGCGGCGATGTGCTCCAGGAGCGCGGACGCGACGCCCCGGCCCTGATGGGCGTCCTGCACGAGGAAGGCGACCTCGGCCTCGTCGGCGGGGGCGGAGGCGGGCATTCCCTGGGCGTTGATGCGGTCGTAGCGTACGGTCGCGATGAACTCGCCGCCCACGGTGGCCGCGAGGCCCACCCGGTCCACGTAGTCGTGATGGGTGAAGCGGTGCACGTCCTTGGCGGACAGGCGCGGGTACGGCGCGAAGAAGCGGTAGTACTTCGACTCGTCGGAGACCTGCTCGTAGAAGCTCGTGAGCCGCTCGGCGTCGTCGATGGTGATGGGCCTGATGCGCGCGGTGCCGCCGTCGCGCAGCACCACGTCTGCTTCCCAGTGGGCGGGGTATGCGTGCCGGTCCGACGGGGTCTGCATGGGCCCAGCGTACGGCGCGGCGGTGACAGTCGTACGGGTCGCGGCGCGACCGGGCCGAAGGCACGCTATGAGGGCCGACGGGCGTGTGCGGACGGTACGTAGGACCCACATCGGGCACGTCCACCGATGTGGGAGACTGGTCTAGACAACCGTGAGAATCCTGAAGGGCAGCATCACATGGCTGAGCGCCGCGTCAACGTCGGCTGGGCCGAGGGCCTCCACGCCCGCCCCGCCTCCATCTTCGTCCGCGCGGCCACGGCGGCCGGCGTCCCCGTGACGATCTCCAAGCTCGACGGCACCCCCGTCAACGCCGCCTCCATGCTCGCGGTGCTCGGCCTGGGCGCCGGCGGCGGCGAGGAGATCGTCCTGGCCTCCGACGTCGAGGGTGCGGACATCGCGCTCGACCGCCTGGCCAAGCTGGTCTCCGAGGGGCTCGAGGAGCTTCCCGAGACCGTCTAGTACGGGCCGGTGCGGGGTCGCTCAGTGTTGCCCCCTACCGGGTTCCTGGATTCTTGGGCGCCGTTTGCTGCTCGCAGAAGATCGCGCCACATAAAGGGTCTGTTCGGATTTTCCGAGCAGACCCTTTATCTTTCTGCGACCCTGTTCTCATAATTTCGGGACAGCAGAAACAGGGCCCTTAAAATGGGCCGCCCTCTTTGTATACGGCGCCTCTGTTAATGCTGAAGCCCCGCCGTGTTGACGGGATGTTGCGAAGTCCTCACATGACCACTCTTACGAGGGGCGCGCAGATGGTGAGCGGCCATCGCGCGCTCCGTGTGCTGCGCCGTGAGCGCCCGCGCGCGCTCCACGTCACCGCGCGCCACGGCGTCCACGATCGCCCCGTGCTCGGCCCAGGAGTCGGCGGGCTGCGCGGGGTGCTCGACGGTGTACATCCACGCGATCTTGTGGCGGAGCTGCGTGAGCATCGTGATCAGCCCCCTGCTGCCGGACGCCTGCGCCAGCGTCTCGTGGAACCATCCGCCCAGCGAGCGCAGATCCTCGCTCTGACCTCGCCGGGAGCGCTCCTGGCCCAGCCTGACCAGGCCTCGCAGCACCTTCAGGTGCGCCTCGGTGCGGCGCTGCGCGGCGCGGGCCGCGGCGAGCGGTTCGAGGAGCATCCGGATCTCCAGCTGGTCCGCCGCCTCCTGCGTGGTGGGTTCGGCGACGCACGCGCCCGCGTGCCTGCGGGTGACGACGAAGCCCTCGGCCTCCAGAGTGCGCAGCGCTTCGCGCACGGGGACGCGGGAGACTCCGTAGCGGCGGGCGAGCACCTCCTCGGTGAGTCTGCCGCCGCGCTCGTGGACACCGGAGACGATGTCGTCGCGGATCGCCGTGCATACCGAGTGCGCCGGAATGCGCATGAACCGACCTCCGCCTTAATCCCCGCGAAACGCGGTTGACAGTCGCTCGTACAGCGCGATTGAAATCCGTTCAGCGCGCCTGCCCGGCGACTCTATTCCAGCGGGCGCGAATTTCCGATGGCAGGCCGTAATCCATGGATATTTTTTGGACAGCGCAGCCGGGGGCGAACGAGCCGCGTCGGTGACGAGCGTGGCCGGTGACGCCGAAAGCCCCGGCTCGGTGAGCCGGGGCTTTCGGTGACGTCGTCGCGACTGCGCGGCGAAGGTCAGACGTTGATGCCGTGCAGGCGCAGGTACGCGACGGGGTCGATGTCCGAGCCGTACTCGGGGCTCGTGCGCGCCTCGAAGTGGAGGTGCGGGCCGGTGACGTTGCCGGTCGCCCCGGAGAGGCCTATCTGCTGCCCCGGGATGACCGTCTGGCCGACGGAGACGCCGATGGACGACAGGTGGCCGTACTGCGTGTACGTGCCGTCGTTCATCTTGATGACGATGTTGTTGCCGTAGGCGCCGCCCCAGCCCGCCTCCACGACGGTGCCCGCGCCCACGGCGTGGACCGAAGTGCCGCTGGCGGCGTGGAAGTCGATGCCGGTGTGGCTGCCGGAGGACCACAGGCCGCTGCTGGCCTTGTACGCGGTCGACACGTACGAGCCGGTGACGGGCATGACGAAGGCGTTCAGGCGCTTGCGCTCGGCCGCACGGGCTGCGCGCTCCTTGGCCTCGCGCTCGGCCTTGGCCTTGGCGGCGGCCTTGCGCCGGTCCTCCTCGGCCTTCTTCTTGGCGGCGGCCTCGGCCTTCTCCTTCGCGGCGGCCACGTCGGCGGCATGCTGCTGGGCGGCGGCCTGCGCGTCGATCTGCTCCGCGAGGGAGTCGCCGATGGAGATGGCCTTGGTCAGGCCGGTCTGCTCGAGAGACGCGTCGTCAGCGGCGAGGGCGGGGGCGGCGAGGCCTCCGATGACACCGGTCGTGGTGAGCGCGGCGACGCCGGCGACCTGCGCGGTGGTGCGCGTGAGACGGCTCGGGCGACGGTGCTTCCCGGTGGCACGGGTGAACGCCATGGAGTGGCTGATCCTTTCCTTCCTTCTCGCCTACCGGGTTAGCTGACGGGTTCGGAGCAGGAAGGTCTCCTACGGACCCCCTTCAGGGAAGGGCGTCCGATTCACCCCAGGGACGGTGGGTCCCCGGCTCCCCCGGCTCGCGCCTTGGGGGACTCGGCGATGACCGTCCGGTGCCGCGGGCGCGGCGTACATCTGGCGGACAGCCGGACCGACGCTAAGCGGGGCATCTTTCAATCAACAAACGGAACCGGGCTTTTGTAGCGCATGCCACAGGGCAGACAGGCAACCACTGGTTCAATTCGGACATACAGGGGCCCCGGTGGTCATCTCGCCCACCGGGGCCCCTCGTTGCACACCGGTCACGGTCAGCCCGTGACGACGGTCACCTCTCCGATGCCGAGCGCCCTGACGGGCTCCTCGATCTGGGCTGCGTCACCGACGAGCACCGTCACCAGACGGTCCATCGGGAAGGCGCTCACGACGGCCGCGGTGGCCTCCACGGTGCCCGTCGCGGCGAGCCGCCGGTACAGCTCCGCCTGGAAGTCGTCCGGCAGGTGCTGCTCGACCTGATCGGCGAGCGTCCCCGCGACCGCCGCGGCGGTCTCGAACTTGAGCGGGGCGACTCCGACCAAGTTCTGTACGGCCACGTCCCGTTCGGCGTCGGTGAGACCCTCGGCGGCGAGCGTGCGCAGCACCTTCCAGAGGTCGTCGAGCGCCGGACCCGTGTTCGGCGTGTCCACGGAGCCGCTGATGGCGAGCATCGCTGCGCCCGTCCCGTCCGGCGCCGAGCGCAGCACCTGGCCGAACGCCCGCACGCCGTAGGTGTATCCCTTCTCCTCGCGCAGGACACGGTCCAGGCGGGAGGTGAGGGTGCCGCCCAGGCAGTACGTGCCGAGCACCTGGGCCGGCCACACCCGGTCGTGCCTGTCCGCGCCGACGCGGCCGATCAGGAGCTGCGTCTGCACCGCGCCCGGCCGGTCGACGATGACGACCCGGCCGGTGTCGTCGGCCGTCACCGGCGGTACGGGGCGCGGCTCGGCCGTGTTCCCCGTCCAGGCGCCCAGCGAGTCCGCGAGCAGGACGTCGAGGTCGACGCCCGCGAGGTCGCCCACGACGACCGCGGTGGCCGTGGCGGGACGCACGTGCCGGTCGTAGAAGGCACGTACGGCCGCCGCGTCGATGGCCGCGACGGTCTCTTCGGAGCCCTGGCGCGGGCGGGACATGCGCGCGGTGGCCGGGAAGAGCTGCTTCGAGAGCTCCTTGGCGGCGCGGCGGCCGGGGTTGGCCGTCTCGTGCGGGATCTCGTCGAGCCGGTTGCGCACGAGACGTTCGATCTCGCTGTCCGCGAACGCGGGTGCCCTGAGGGCGTCGGCGAGCAGGCCGAGCGCCTTCGGCAGACGGGAGACGGGGACCTCCAGGGAGACCCGGACGCCGGGGTGGTCGGCGTGCGCGTCGAGGGTGGCGCCGCAGCGCTCCAGCTCGGCGGCGAACTCCTCGGCGGCGAGCTTGTCGGTGCCTTCGGAGAAGGCCCTCGCCATGATGGTGGCCACGCCGTCGAGCCCGGCGGGCTCGGCCTCCAGGGGCGCCTCGAGGTTGATCTCGACGGCGACGACCTGCTGGCCCGGGCGGTGGCAGCGCAGCACCGTCAGGCCGTTGTCGAGGGTGCCGCGCTCGGGCGCGGGGAACGCCCACGGCCGCGCCGTGCCGGCCTGGGGCTGCGGGTGGAAGTCCATGGTCGCGAGCTCGGTCACTTGCCGGCCTCCTCGTCTGCAGTCCCGCCTGCGGTCTCGTCCGTGGTCTCGGGGGCGGTCTCGTCGGCCTCCTCGGGGGCTTCTTCAGGGGCCGTGGGCTCGTAGACGAGCACCGCGCGGTTGTCGGGGCGCAGATGGGCCTTGGCCACCTCCTGGACCTCCTCCGCGGTGATGTCGAGGACGCGCTGGACGGCGGTCAGGGCGAGCTGCGGGTCGCCGAACAGGACGGCGAACCTGCACAGTTCGTCGGCGCGGCCCGAGACCGTGCCGAGCCGGTCGAGCCACTCGCGCTCCAACTGGGCCTGGGCGCGCTCCATTTCCTCCGGAGTGGGACCGTCGGCGGCGAACCGCGCGAGCTCCTCGTCGACAGCCTCCTCGATGACCGGCACCTCGACGTCGCCGGACGTCTTCACGTCCAGCCACCCCACGGAGGGCGCCCCCGCGAGCCTCAGGAGACCGAACCCCGCGGCGACGGCGGTCTGGTCACGGCGGACGAGACGGTTGTAGATCCGGGACGACTCGCCGCCGCCGAGGACCGTCAGGGCCAGGTCGGCCGCGTCGCACGCGCGCGAGCCGTCCTGCGGCAGCCGGTAGGCGGCCATCAGCGCGCGGGCCGGGACCTCCTCCTCGATGACCTCACGCACGCCCTCACCGATCCGGTCGGGCAGGGCGCCGTCGCGCGGGGGCTGCTTGCCGTCGTGGCGCGGGATGGAGCCGAAGTACTTCTCGACCCAGGCCAGCGTCTGCTCGGGGTCGATGTCCCCGACGACCGAGAGGACGGCGTTGTTCGGGGCGTAGTACGTACGGAAGAAGTTCCGCGCGTCCTCCAGCGTGGCCGCGTCCAGGTCGGCCATGGAGCCGATGGGCGTGTGGTGGTACGGGTGGCCCTCCGGGTACACGAGGGCGGTCAGCTTCTCGAACGCGGTCCCGTACGGAACGTTGTCGTAGCGCTGGCGGCGCTCGTTCTTGACGACGTCGCGCTGGTTCTCCATCGACTCCTCGTCGAGCGCGGCGAGGAGGGAGCCCATCCGGTCGGCCTCCAGCCAGAGCGCGAGCTCCAGCTGGTGGGTCGGCATGGTCTCGAAGTAGTTGGTGCGCTCGAAACTCGTCGTCCCGTTCAGCGAGCCGCCGGCGCCCTGCACCAGCTCGAAGTGCCCGTTCCCGTGGACCTGCTTAGAGCCCTGGAACATCAGGTGCTCGAAGAGGTGAGCCAGGCCGGTGCGGCCCTTGACCTCGTGGCGCGAGCCGACGTCGTACCAGAGGCAGACGGCTGCGACCGGGGTCAGGTGGTCCTCGGAGAGCACCACGCGCAGCCCGTTGTCGAGGCGGTGCTCGGTCGCTGTCAGGCCGCCGGAGCCGGCCTCGGCGGTGGCCGTGTGACCCATGGGCATGTACGTCCCTTCGATCGCGGAACTATCGCGGAAACTGCAGATGTGCTGCCAGTTCTGCCACTGTATGCAAGCGTTCTGACGCCTGGCGAAGTTCCCGCACTGGGTACGCCGAGAGCGAGCACCGAACGCCGTACGGACGGGTCGCGGTCGGCGTTGTCAGTGGGGCGGTCCACAATGGTGCGCGTCAGATTCTCGTACATGCCCCGGCAGCATCTGTGAAGGAGCCGCAGCAGCGATGGCCCGCCGCAGCACGAAGACCCCGCCTCCCGACGACTTCGAGGAGCGGATCCTCGACATTGACGTTGTCGACGAAATGCAGGGCTCCTTCCTCGAGTACGCCTACTCGGTGATCTACTCCCGGGCCCTGCCGGACGCCCGTGACGGCATGAAGCCCGTGCACCGGCGCATCGTCTACCAGATGAACGAGATGGGCCTGCGCCCCGACCGCGGCTATGTGAAGTGCGCCCGCGTCGTCGGCGAGGTCATGGGTAAGTTGCACCCGCACGGAGACGCGTCGATCTACGACGCCCTGGTGCGGCTCGCCCAGCCCTTCTCGATGCGCCTCCCCCTGGTCGACGGCCACGGGAACTTCGGCTCCCTGGGCAACGACGACCCGCCGGCCGCCATGCGGTACACCGAGTGCCGGATGGCCCCGGCGACATCGCTGATGACGGAGTCGATCGACGAGAACACCGTCGACTTCGGGCCGAACTACGACGGTCAGGAGCAGGAGCCCGCCGTCCTGCCGGCCGCTTACCCGAACCTCCTGGTCAACGGCGCGTCCGGCATCGCCGTCGGCATGGCGACGAACATGCCGCCGCACAATCTCGGCGAGGTCATCGCCGCCGCCCGTCACCTGATCAGGCACCCGGGCGCCGACCTCGAGACGCTCATGAAGTTCGTCCCGGGCCCCGACCTGCCGACCGGCGGCCGGATCGTCGGCCTGTCCGGCATCAAGGACGCCTACGAGTCGGGCCGCGGCACCTTCAAGATCCGCGCCACGGTCTCCGTGGAGGACGTGACGGCGCGCCGCAAGGGCCTCGTCGTCACCGAACTGCCCTTCGCGGTCGGCCCCGAGAAGGTCATCGCGAAGATCAAGGACCTGGTCGGCTCCAAGAAGCTCCAGGGCATCGCGGACGTCAAGGACCTCACCGACCGCCAGCACGGCCTGCGTCTGGTCATCGAGATCAAGAACGGCTTCGTCCCGGAGGCCGTCCTGGAGCAGCTCTACAAGCTGACGCCGATGGAGGAGTCCTTCGGCATCAACAACGTGGCGCTGGTCGACGGCCAGCCCCTGACGCTCGGCCTCAAGGAGCTCCTGGAGGTCTATCTCGACCACCGCTTCGAGGTCGTACGCCGCCGCAGCGAGTTCCGCCGTACGAAGAAGCGGGACCGTTTGCATCTGGTCGAGGGCCTGCTCGTCGCGCTGGTGGACATCGACGAGGTCATCCGCCTCATCCGCTCCAGCGACAACTCCGCGCAGGCGAAGGAGCGCCTGATGGAGCGCTTCTCGCTGAGCGAGATCCAGACGCAGTACATCCTGGACACGCCGCTGCGCCGCCTCACCAAGTTCGACCGCATCGAGCTGGAGACGGAGCGCGACCGGCTCAACGGCGAGATCGACGAGCTGACCGGGATCCTCGACTCCGACGCCGAGCTGCGCAAGCTCGTCTCGGCCGAACTGGCGTCGGTGGCGAAGAAGTTCGGCACCGAGCGCCGCACCGTGCTCCTGGAGTCGGCGGGCACGGCGGTCACCGCGGTGCCCCTCCAGGTCGCCGACGACCCGTGCCGCGTGCTCCTGTCGTCCACGGGCCTCCTGGCGCGCACGGCGACCGCCGACCCGTTCGGGGACGACGAGGACGCCCGGCGCACCAAGCACGACGTGATCGTCTCCGCGGTCCCGGCGACGGCACGCGGCGAGATCGGCGCTATCACGTCCACGGGGCGCCTGTTGCGGCTCAATGTCATCGACCTGCCGCAGCTCCCGGAGACGGCCTCGGCGCCGAACCTCTCCGGCGGCGCACCCGTCACGGAGTTCCTGTCGTCTCTGGAGGCGGACGAGAAGGTGGTCTGTCTGACCACCCTCGACGAGTCGTCCCCCGGCCTGGCGATCGGTACCGAGCAGGGCGTGGTCAAGCGCGTCGTGCCCGACTACCCGGCGAACAAGGACGAGTTGGAGGTCATCGGCCTCAGGGACGGTGACCGCATCGTCGGCGCAGTGGAGCTGCGCACCGGCGAGGAGGACCTGGTCTTCATCACGGACGACGCGCAGTTGCTCCGCTACCAGGCCTCGCAGGTACGTCCGCAGGGCCGGGCCGCGGGCGGTATGGCAGGCATCAAGCTGGCCGACGGCGCCAAGGTGATCTCGTTCACCGCCGTCGATCCGGCTGTGGACGCGATCGTCTTCACGGTGGCGGGATCGCGCGGCACGCTCGACGACTCCGTCCAGACGACGGCGAAGCTCACCCCGTTCGACCAGTACCCGCGCAAGGGGCGGGCCACGGGCGGCGTGCGCTGCCAGCGCTTCCTGAAGGGCGAGGACTGCCTGAGCCTGGGCTGGGCGGGCCCGACACCGGCCCGCGCGGCGCAGAAGAACGGCACCCCGGCCGAGCTGCCCGAGGTCGACCCGCGCCGCGACGGCTCGGGCGTCTCCCTCGCGAAGACGGTCTCGGTGGTGGCGGGGCCGGTCTAGCCCGCGTCGCGTTCCGCTTCGCTCGGCTCCTGTACGTACCTCAGGACGCCCCACATGCTGTGCTCGTCGGCATAGGTGTGCGGGGCGTCCTGGGCGCAGGCCGTCAGTTCCTTGTTCAGCCGTGGAGCGTCGATCCCGGCCCCGATGAGCACGAGCCGACTGAGGCGCGGCTCCCCGGGCACCCAGGGCTCCGGCGAGAACCGCAGGAACCGGCCCACGGCGTGCACGGTGTACCTGTTGCGCGTGTCGGCCGCGCCGAAGTCCACGTACCCCTTGATGCGGTAGAGCCCCTCGGGCCTGCTGTCGAGGAACGCCATCAACCGGCGTGGATCGAGCGGCACTTCGGACTCGACGGAGACACTGTCGTACGCGGAGTGCAGATGGCCGTCGTGCTCGTCGTGTTCGTCTCCGGCCGTACTGCCGCCGTCGTACCGATGGAGGTCGTCGAACGACAATTGGCCGATCCGCTCGCGCGTCGGCCGGCAGTCGAAGAGGAACTCGGGGTCCACGCGCGCGTACGTCGCGGGAACGACTGCCGCGCCTCCGGCCAGCCCGCGCACCCGCTCCAGGACACGCCGGTGCTCCCCCTCCGGGACCCGGTCGGCCTTGTTGACCACCACGAGGTCGGCGATGGCCAGATGCCGGTCGAGCTCCGGGTGTCGCTCCCGCGTCGTGTCGAACTCGACGGCGTCGACCACCTCGACCAGACCGCCGTACACGATCCGCGGATTCTCGCTGGCGAGCACCATGCGCACGAGCTCCTGCGGCTCGGCGAGCCCACTGGCCTCGATCACGATCACATCGATGCCGTTGCGGCCCGACGGCCGGGTGAGCCGGTCCAGGTACTCGTCGAGCTCGCTCGCGTCGACGGCGCAGCACAGGCACCCGTTGCCGAGGGAGACGGTGGAGTCGCCGAGCTGCCCGGCGACGGCCATGGCGTCGATCTCGATGGAGCCGAAGTCATTGACGATCGCGCCGATCCGCGTGCCGCCGCCGTGGTGCAGCAGATGGTTCAGCAGGGTGGTCTTGCCGGAGCCCAGGAACCCGGCGAGGACGACGACCGGGATCTGCTGCGGAAGCTCCTGCCTCTGCTGACTCAACGCGCGACCTCTCTCACACCGGCGCGTCCAGGGACGCGCATACCGGCGTTCTTACGACGAATGAATGCCGCCCCAGGATACGAGCGCGTAGAAACACCGCGAAGTGAACGATTGTTAGCGTCGCGGGCTGGGCACACGACAGGCATGGCGCCCGGACGAGCGACCCCTGCTTGCCTCCGTGTGCCTCCTCTCCGCCTCCCCGCCGACCAGCGCCGCTCGGCACCCCGGGGGGCGGCAAGCGCGCCGCCCACCGCTCGCCGGTCCTTTCCCGTCGCCCCGCACCCGACGACCGGCGGACGGTCGCCTGAACCGGGGGTTGACATGGCCACACAGAGTTTTGGGGTACGAGGGATCGGGTCCGCCGTCATTGCCGGGGCGGCTCTCATCGGAGCCGCCCTCGCACTCGCCGCGCAGCGGCGTCGTCTCGACGAGGCGCGTCTGCGCATCGAGGAGCTGGAGCAGGAAGAGTTGTCGCAACAGCGCAGCGCTCGGGCACGTCAGCAGCGCGTGCACTGGGAACTGTCACTCAAGGCGATCGACGATCCCTCGCTCGCAGCGGTGATCAACACGTACGACGCCGAGATCCCACCGGCGAAGGTGCGGCAGTTCTTCTTCGCGAATGCCTGGTACGTCAACCTCTTCCACTTGGACCAGGCGGGCATCATCGACCAGCAAGAGGTGTACGGCCGTCTTCGCGAACTGTTCCAGAGTCCGGTCTTCCGCGAGTACTGGCGGGCCAGTCGACCTAACCGGGCGACCTTGATTCACTCCTCCGCCGAAGCTCGGCTCGGCCGCCTCGCCGACCGTCTCCTCGAGGAGCTCGAGGAAGCGGACACAGAGGAGTGGTGGGTGGTCGGCGATCCACCGACGTCCTGACTTCTCGGTCGTCAACAGGCTGATATCACTCACACGAGCGAGTCCTCTGAGAAATTCCGCGGCGTCGTTACGCATGAGTCCCAAGGGGCGCATTAGCCTGTCGGCATCCTGCCGGAAGTAAGCCTCCTCTAAGGATCGGTACCCCTTGAAGATCGTGCGCCGCATCGGTGTGCCCCCGCACGCCCGTGGCAGTACCTCGGGCGCGAACTGCCCTGACGTGTTCGAGCTGAGTGACGGCAACTTCGCCGTCATCGGCACAGAGGCCACAGCGGAGCTCGGCAAAGAGCTTCCGGACGACGCCTCACTGGCCGACTACGAGCGCATCGTGATCGTCAGCCGTGAAACGCTCGTGCGCGCGAAGGCCGATATCCCGGACGCCTAGCCCGCCGCTTCCCGGAGCCCGGTCCCCACGAAGGACCGGGCTCCGGCGCGTTCAGGACACGGCCGGTACCGGCGCCGGAGCGGCCGGGCCCACATACCGCGCCGCCGGGCGAATGATCTTCGAATCCCGGGCCTGCTCAAGGATGTTCGCGCTCCACCCCACCACCCGCGCAGCGGCGAACGTCGGAGTGAACATCGCGCGCGGCAACCCGCACAGCTCCATGACCACGCCCGCGTAGAACTCCACGTTCGTGTGAAGTTCCCGGCCCGGCTTCAGCTCCGCGAGGATCGACTCCACGTGACGCTCGACCTCGACGGCGAACTCCACCGTCGGCCCGCCGAACCCCTCGGCGATGCCCCGCAGCATCCGCGAACGGGGGTCCTCCGTGCGATAGACAGGGTGGCCGAAGCCCATGATCCGGTCGCCCGCGAGGACCCGCTCGCGGATCCACCCGTCGATCCGGTCCGGCGTGCCGATCGCGTCGAGGGTGTCGAGCGCGCGACTCGGGGCGCCGCCGTGCAGCGGCCCGGAGAGCGCCCCCACGGCGCCGACCAGACAGGCAGCGACATCTGCACCGGTCGACGTGATGACCCTCGCCGTGAACGTTGACGCATTGAACCCGTGATCAATGGTTGAGATCAGGTACTGCTCGATGGCACGCGCGTGAGCGGGCTCCGGCTCCGAACCCGTCAGCATGTAGAGATAGTTCGCGGCGTACGACAGGTCGTCGCGCGGTTCGACCGGTTCGAGGCCGTCACCGAGCCGGTGCAGCGCCGTGAGCAGCGTCGGCACGACCGCCGCGGCGGCCAGGGTGTCGTCACGCCGCCGCTCGTCGTCGATGTCGTACACGGGGCGGAAGCCCTGCGAGGCACCGAAGAGCGACAGGGCGCTGCGCAGCCCGGCGAGCGGGCCGGAGAGCGATCCGGCGCGGGCGATGACGGGCAGCGCGGCCCGCACGTCGTCGGGCAGCCGGCGCAGGGCCGCCGTACGCGCGGCGAAGTCCGCGGACTGCGCGGCGTCAGGCAGCTCGCCGTGGATCATCAGGTGCCATACGTCCTCGAAGCCGCGGGTCTGCGCGAGCTCGACGGCCGAATACCGGCGGTAGTGGTAAAAGCCCTCACGCCCTCTGACGTCACCCAATTCGGTGTCGGTGACGACGACGCCCGCGAGTCCCCGCGGTACGTCGACAGGGGTGGCCGTGGTCCCGTTGATAGGCATGTTTCCTCCCTGGACTTGATTCGACTGTCCATGCTTGACTCAATGTCTGTCAATATTGATTGAATCAATACAAGCAATACGGATATACGGTGGCACGCATGACGGATCACGAACCCGCACCCGCGCGGGAAGCCCGGCGGCTCAGCACCAAGGAGACGGCCGAACTTCTGGGTGTGAAGCCCGAGACCGTGTACGCGTACGTGAGCCGCGGTCAGCTCAGCAGTCGCCGGGCGGAACCGGGCTCGCGCGGCAGCACGTTCGACGCGGCCGAGGTGGAGGCGCTCGCGCAGCGCAACAAGCGGGAGCCCGCGGCCGGTTCGGCCCCGGGCGAGCTCTCCGTACGCACCCGCATCACGTTGATCGACAAGGACCGCTACTACTTCCGCGGGGTCGACGCCGCCGAGCTCGCCGCGCGCCACTCGTACGAGGAGGTCGCCGAGTGGCTGTGGACCGGGGCCCTGCGGCCGGGGGTCCGGTTCACCGCTCCCCGGCAGTCCCTCGCCGCGGCCCGGCGCGCCGTGGGGGCCCTGCCGGAGCACAGCGGCCCCGTCGACCGCCTGCGGGTCGCCGCCGTCGCCGCCGCCGTCACCGACCCGCTGCGCTTCGACCTCTCCGAAGAGGCCGTACTCGGCACGGCCCGCACCCTCATCCCGACACTGGTTGCCGCCCTGCCGCCCGTACGGCACACACATCGCGACGGCGGACCGCTCGCCCAGCGCCTGTGGGGCCGCCTCTCAGGACGTGAACCCGACGATCCGTCACTGCACGTCCTGGACACGGCACTTGGGCTCCTCGTCGACCACGACCTCGCCGCGTCGACGCTCGCCGTCCGGGTCGCCGCGTCGGCGCGCGCGCACGCGTACGCGGCCGTGTCCGCGGGCCTCGGCGTCCTGGAGGGGCCGCTCCACGGCGCCGCCAGCGGTCTCGCGCACCGCATGCTCCTCGAAGTCCTTGACCGCGGCAGCGCGGCCCCTGTGGTGGCGGACGAACTGCGTGCCGGGCGCCGCGTCCCGGGCCTCGGCCACCGCCTGTACAAGGGCGAGGACCCACGCGCCCAGGCCCTGTTCGCCCTCCTGGAGGAGATCCCGCAGGTCCACCCGGCGCTCGCCGCGGCCCGCGACGTCGTGGCGACGACCGCCCGCCACACCGACCTGCACGCGAATGTGGACCTCGCCCTCGCGGTCTTCACCGTCTCGTACGGCATGCCCGCCGAGGCCGGCGAGACCGTCTTCGCGGTGGCCCGGACGGCGGGCTGGATCGCGCACGCACTGGAGGAGTACGGCGAGCGTCCGCTGCGGATGCGGCCGAGCGGACAGTACGTGGGGCTGCGCCCGCCTCAGCCGCTGCCCGCGCCCGACGCCCCCCTACCGGCCCGGTGAGGTTAGGCTCCCCTACGTGAGTACGTGTACGACCGCCTCGCAGGATCTGATCGAGCCTCTCGCGGGGACCGCCGCCACCGCGAGTACCTGGCTGCTGATCGAGCAGCCGGGCCCCTGGGGCGTGAAGGCGCTGACGTCCAGCCATCTCGACCCGGAGCTCGGCAGGGCCCTGGAGGCGGCCGCGGAGGGGACCGGCGTCCGCGTCGCCCTCATCAGACGCCCGGGCCGGCACGCGGACTTCCACGCCACCACCCAGCGCCATGTGTATGTGGCCCACACCATCCCGGGAAACACATGGCTGCGTGGCACCATGACCGAGTCCCCACAGGACTTGCTCGCACTCGACTTCGGCGCCCTCGGAGCGGGTGACCACCGTGGCTTCGGCACGCCGCACAAGGGCGCGCCGCTCGCGCTCGTCTGCACCAACGGCAAGCGCGACCGCTGCTGCGCCCTCCTGGGCCGGCCTCTCGCCGCCGACCTCGCCGCGTCCGGACAGGACGGCATCTGGGAGGTAACCCACCTCGGCGGCCACCGCTTCTCCCCCACGCTGCTCGTACTGCCCTACGGCTACGCGTACGGCCGTGCCGACGCCGCCCACGTCAAGGGCACCCTCGACGCGGTACGGGCCGGCCGGATCACCACCGACGGGTGCCGCGGGAACTCCGCGTGGGAGCGGCCCGGCCAGGCCGCCGAGCTCGCCGTGCGCACGTCGGCCGGGATCGATGACGCCGGAGTGCTGACCGTCGTCGGCACGGAGGCCACGACGCCGGGGCATGGGGCCCTCTGGGAGGTCACTGTCACCCACACGGACGGCCGTCGCTGGCACGTCACGGTCGCGCAGGGCGCTTCACTGCCGCCCCGCCCCGAGAGCTGCGGTGCCGCACTGGGTACTCCGGCGCGCATGGACGTACTCACGGTGGACGAGATCGCGCCCGCTGTCACGGGCCCCCTCAGCGCGAGCGGCTGAGCCGCCGGGATCGCGCCCCGCACCGGCGTGCCCACGGCACCCCACCACCCCTTACGAGGCGCATCCCAGCACGCGAGATACCCGCCACATCCGCTACGGAGTACCCGGCCCGCCCCCTTACCGTTCTTCGTATGAGCCCCACTCCCCCCACACGCCGGCTGCGCTTCGGCCTGCCGCGGCGCGTCTTCGCGCAGGTGCTGCTGATGCAGGTGGCGATCGCCGCCGGGGTGGCCGTGCTCGCGACGGGGCTCTTCCTCGCACCGCTCAGCGACCAGCTCGACGACCAGGCGATGCGCCGCGCGCTGGCGATCGCGCAGACCACCGCGGCCCAGCCGAGCATCGCCGAGGACCTGCGGCATTCACGTCCCACGGTCGACGGCCCCGTCCAGCGGGAGGCCGAGCGGATCCGCCGGGCCAGTGGCGCCGAGTACGTAGTGATCATGAACAAGGAAGGCGTCCGCTGGTCCCACACCGATCCGGGCGAGGTCGGCAGGATCGTCTCCACGGACCCCAGCGAGGCGCTCGCGGGCCACGAGGTCATGGAGATCGACAGCGGCACCCTGGGACGCTCCGCGCGCGGGAAGGTCCCCCTGCGCGACGCGCAGGGGGACATCGTCGGGGCCGTCTCGGTGGGCATCGAGTACGACAGCGTCAGGGCGCGGCTCATCCACGCCATTCCGGGCCTGTTCGCCTACGCGGGCGGCGCCCTCGCCGTCGGAGCGCTGGCCGCCTACCTGATCTCGCGCCGGGTCCAGCGGCAGACCCGTGATCTGGCGTTCTCCGATATCTCGGGGCTGCTCTCGGAGCGCGAGGCCATGTTGCACGGCATTCGGGAAGGCGTCGTCGCACTGGACCGGAGCGGCCGGATCCGGCTGCTCAACGACGAGGCGCACCGGCTCCTGGGCATCGGTGACGAGGTGATCGGGCAGTCGCTCGACGACGCGCTGGGCCCTGGTCGTACGACCGATGTGCTGGCGGGCCGGGCCACGGGCACGGATCTGGTGACGGTCCGCGGCCAGCGCGTCCTGATCGCCAACCGCATGCCCACGGACGACGGCGGCGCCGTCGCCACCCTCCGGGACCGCACCGAACTGGAGCAGCTGGGGCGCGAGCTCGACTCGACGCGCGGCCTGATAGACGCCCTGCGCGCCCAGGACCACGAACACGCCAACCGCATGCACACGCTGCTCGGCCTGCTCGAACTGGAGATGTTCGACGACGCCGTCGAGTTCGTCGGCGAGGTGGTGGGCGACCACAGGGCGACCGCGGAACAGGTGACCGAGAAGGTGCACGATCCGCTGCTCGCGGCTCTCCTCGTCGGCAAGGCGACGGTGGCGGCGGAGCGCGGAGTCGCCCTGTGGATCTCCGACAGGACGCTCCTCCCCGACCGGCTGATCGACCCACGAGGGCTCGTCACGATCGTCGGGAATCTGGTCGACAACGCGGTGGACGCTGTCGCGGGAACCCCCCACGCGCGCGTGGAGGTCGATGTGCGGGCGGCCGACGACCGCTCGGTGGAGTTGCGGGTGCGCGACACGGGGCCCGGCATCCCCGCCGCCCGACGGGAGTTGATCTTCACGGAAGGGTGGTCCACCAAGAAGCTGCCCTCCCACGGGAAGCGCGGTATCGGCCTGCCCCTCGTGCGCCGGCTCGCGGAACGGCAGGGCGGCAGCGTCCACGTGGGGGAACCGGACGGCGGAGGCGCGGAGTTCACCGTCGTCCTGCCCGAGGCGCTCACGGATCCGGGCCTCGCGCAGGAGGCCGCCGGGGCGCCCATGACCCCCGCGAGCAACACCACCACCGATGCCCTGGCCACCCCCACGAAGGAGGACCCGCGATGATCGAAGTGCTGGTCGTGGACGACGACATCCGCGTCGCGCGCGTGAACGCGGCCTACGTGCAGAAGGTGGCGGGCTTCCGCGTGGTGGCCGAGGCGCACAGCTCGGCCGAGGCCCTGCGCGAGGTGGAGGCCCGGCCGCAGATCGACCTGATCCTCATGGACCACTACCTGCCGGACGAGACGGGTCTGGCGACCGTTCAGGAGATCCGGCGCCGCGGTCATCAGACCGACGTGATCATGGTGACGGCGGCGCGTGACGTCTCCACGGTGCAGGCCGCCATGCGGCTCGGGGCGCTGCAGTACCTGGTCAAGCCGTTCGCGTTCGCGGGGCTGCGCGCCAAACTGGAGGCGTACGCGGGGCTGCGCCGCACGCTGGACGGCGGCGGCGAGGCCGAGCAGGCGCAGGTCGACCGGATCTTCGGCGCCCTCTCAGCGGACACGGAGCCGGACCTCCCGAAGGGACACTCCCCCAGCACGGCGGAGCTCGTACGCAGGGCCCTGGTGGACGCCGAGGGCCCGCTCTCGGCGCAGGAGGTCGCGGACCGTACGGGGCTGAGCCGGCAGACGGCCCAGCGCTATCTGAAGCTCCTGGAACGCACCGGCCGGGCCGGCCTGACCCTCAAGTACGGCGACGCGGGCCGCCCGGAACACCGTTATGTCTGGGCGACCCGCACCTGAGCGACGTACGAGGAGTTGACGTGGTCAGCCGGCGGCCTTGTCCACGAACTCGGTGGTGTACGTCTTGCTCAGGTCGACCTTGGCGTTCTTGATGTTCGGGTTGAACGCCTTGAGCACACTCTCAACAGTCTCGGGGCCGTTCTTGGGCATCACGCCGTCCGTCGTGAACATCGGCAGCGTGGCCTTGATCGCCTCGGCGTACAGCTTCTTGTCGCCCTGGGAGTAGTCGGCCGGCATCTTGGCCGCGATCTCGTCGGCGCTGTGCGTCGACATCCACTTGAGCGTCTTCACGAAGGCGTTGGCGAGCTTCTGGACCGTCGGCTTGTGGCTGTTGACCCAGTCCGTCTGCATGTAGAGGCTCGACGACGGGTACGGGCCGCCGAGCGCCTCCTGGGAGCCCTCCGGGGTCCGCATGTCGACGAGGACCTTGCCGAGCTTCTTGTCCAGGATCGTGGCGACGGTGGGGTCGGTCGTCATGCCACCGTCGATGGCGCCCTTCTGGAGCGCCGAGACGAACGTCGGGCCCGCTCCGACAGCCACCGGCGAGAACTGGCTCGGCTGGACGCCGTTCTTGACCGCCAGGTACTTCGTGAGGAAGTCCGTCGAGGAGCCGAGGCCCGTGATGCCGAGCTTCTTGCCCTTGAAGTCCTTGGGTGAGGTGATGTCCCCGGACGCCTTGTTGGAGACGATCTCCACCTCTCCGGGGGCCCGCGAGAACTGCACCACGGACTCCACGGCCTTGCCCTTGACCTGCAGGTCGAGCGTGTGGTCGTAGAAGCCGACGGCCCCCTGGACCTGGCCGGAGACGAGCGCCGTCTCGGCCTGGACGCCCGCGGGCTCGCTCAGAAGTTGGACATTCAAACCCTCATCCTTGAAGTAGCCGAGCCGGTCCGTGAGCATCGCCGGCATGTAGATGACCTTGTCCAGGCCGCCGACCATGATCTTGACGTGCTCGCCCTTGCCGTCCGCCTTCTTGCCGGAGCCGGTACTCGTACTGGCGGCGTCGTTGGCGCACGCCGTGAGGGAGGACAGGGCGAGCAGGCCGGTCGCTGCGAGGGCACAGAGCCGCGCGGTGTTGCGCATGGTGGTTCACGTCCTTGTGAAGAGGCTGAAGAGACTGAGGCGGGTGGGGAGAGCGGTGCGGGGAAGCGCTGGTGGCGCGCGCCGAGGGGCAGCCGTCAGCTGTCCGAATCCGTCGGCTTCCAGCGGAAGATGCGGCGCTCGGCGAAGGTGAGCAGCCCCTCGGCCAGCAGCGCCACGACGGCGAGGATGACCATCGCCGCGTACACACCCGCCGCGTTGAACGTGCCCTGCGACTGCGCGACGAGCAGGCCGACGCCCTTGGTCGCGCCGATGTACTCGCCGACGATGGCGCCGATCAGCGCGAAGCCGAAGCTCACATGCAGGCTGGTGAAGATCCATGACGTGGCGGACGGGATGACGACCTGAAGCGTCACGCGTCGATCGCTGGCGCCGAGGATGCGGGCGTTGGCGACCAGGTTCCGGTCGACCTCGCGGGCTCCCTGGAAGGCGTTGAAGAACACCGGGAAGAACACCAGGACGACGGCGGAGGCGACCTTGGAGGCCGGGCCGAGGCCGAACCAGATCACGAAGATCGGGGCGAGCACGATCCTCGGGATGGAGTTGAGGACCTTGATGTACGGGCCGAGGACATCGGCGAGGAAGGTGATGCGCCCGAGCGCGATACCGAAGACGACACCGGCGATCACGCCGATGATCCAGCCGACGAGCGCTTCGTAGAGCGTGTACCAGACCTGTTCGCCCAGCGAGCCGAGCGCCGTGCCGTGGGTGGTCCACGTCCAGATCTGGTCCCAGATCTTCGACGGCATGGAGAAGTTGAACGGGTCGATGATCGCGGCGCGCGCGAGCACCTCCCAGAGGCCGAGGACGGCGACGAGGAGCAGGACCCGGGCGCTGCCGATGAGCACCTTGCGCCGGCGGGCGGCACGGGCCTTGGTGACGGCGCGTCCCGGCTTGGCGGTGTCGGTGGCGGGCGCGGCGGTGACGGTGTCAGGCGACATCGGCGGCACCTCTCTCGCGCGTGATGCGGACCTCTTCGCCGAGGGATTCCCAGATCTCGCGGTAGATGTCGATGAACTCGGGCAGCAGGCGGACCGATTCGACCTTGCGGGGACGTGGCAGGTCGATGTCGAAGACCTGCTTCACGGTGGCCGGACCCGCGGTCATGACGACGACCTTGTCGGCCAGCGCGATGGACTCCTCCAGGTCGTGGGTGACGAAGACGACCGAGGCGCCCGTGCCCTCCCACAGCTCCAGGAGCTCGTCCGACATCAGGGCCCTGGTCTGCACGTCGAGCGCCGAGAACGGCTCGTCCATGAGCAGGATCTCGGGGTCGTTGACGAACGTGGCGGCGAGCGCGACGCGCTTGCGCTGGCCTCCGGAGAGCTGGTGCGGGTACCGGTCCTCGAAGGACGCGAGGCCGACGCGGGCCAGCCATTCGCGGGCCTTGGCCTTCGCCTCGGCCTTCGGTACGCCGCGGAAGCGCGGGCCCGCCATGACGTTGGACAGCACCGTCCGCCAGGGGAACGTCGCGTCCTGCTGGAACACGAATCCGACCTTGTCGCCGACTCCCTCGACGGGTTCACCGGCCACCAGGACCTCGCCGTCGGTGGGTTCCTCCAGGCCGCTGACGAGGGTGAGGGTGGTCGACTTGCCGCAGCCGGTGGGGCCGACGACGGCCACGAACTCGCCGCGTGCGACGGTCAGATCGAGCTCCCTGACCGCGGTGTGCAGGCCGCCCGAAGGCGTCCTGAAGGTTTTGCTCGCGCCCCGCAGTTCGATGGCGGGGCCGGTGTCTGTGCTCATGGCCGGAAGGTAGATGTGACCTGGGACACCGCATCAGTCTTCTGGGCGCAAGGCGGACTTCTGCTTGCAAGAGACTGTTGTGCTCGTTTTGCTCGCGCTACAACAGCTGAGCCGAAACACGGGCTTAACAGCTCGCCTGGGCTTGAGGGAGAGAGGCCCGATGATTGACGTCCTGGTCGTGGACGACGACTTCCGTGTCGCCGAGATCAACGCGAAGTACGTGGGAAAGGTTCCCGGCTTCCGGGTGGTGGCCCGCGCCCACAACGCCGCGCAGGCACTGGCCTTCGTGGAGCGCCAGCGCATCGACCTCGTGCTGCTCGACCACTACCTGCCCGACATGACGGGCCTCGAACTCGCCCATCGGATGCGGGAGAACGGCCACAACACCGACGTCATCATGATCACGGCGGCGAGCGACGTCCTGACGGTCCAGGCGGCGATGCGCCAGGGCGCACTGCACTACTTGGTCAAACCGTTCACGTTCGCCGCGCTGCGCTCGCGGCTCGACTCGTACGCGGCGCTGCGCCGCACCGTGGACCGGGTCAGCGGCCGCGGCGCCGCGGGACAGGAGCAGGTCGACCGGATCTTCGGTGCGCTACGGGCGCTGCCCATGCCCGCGTCGCCCGGCCTGCCGAGCGGGCAGTCGGAGCCGACCACGGATCTGATCTGCGGCGTGCTGCACCGCGCAGACCATCCGCTGTCCGCCCACGAGGTGGCGACGGAGACCGGCCTGAGCCGCTCCACGGCGCAGCGGTATCTGCGGCACATGGAACAGTCGGGCCGGCTCCGCCTCTCGCTCAAATACGGGGACACCGGGCGCCCGGAGCACCGTTATGTGTGGGTGGCGCCCTGAGGTGAACGCGGTGACCGAGGTGACCTGAGCACTCTGGGGCAGCCGCGCGAGAGCTCGGGCCACACAGATGTGGAGCGCGGTTCTCAGACGGCTCCCGCCCCGGTCAGCGCCCGCACCTCTGTCTCCGCGTGCCTGGCCTCGTCCGGTGGCTCGGGCGAGGTGACCGTGCCGAACCAGCCCGCCAGGAAACCGAGGGGGATGGAGACGAGGCCGGGGTTCTCCAGCGGGAAGAACTGGAAGTCCAGGCCGGGGAACAGCGAGGTCTCGCTGCCGGACACGACCGGTGACAGGACCACCAGGACGAGGGCGGGCACGAGCCCTCCGTAGACGGACCACACGGCGCCGCGCGTGGTGAAGTTCCGCCAGAACAGGGAGTAGAGCAGTACGGGCAGGTTCGCGGAGGCCGCCACGGCGAAGGCGAGGCCCACGAGGAACGCCACATTGAGGTCGCGGGCGAGCAGACCCAGAGCGATCGCGACCACGCCGATTCCGGCGGCGGCCACGCGGGCCACGGCGACCTCGCTGCGCGGCTTGGCGTGCGGGCGGCGCAAGGACGCGTACAGGTCGTGGGCCACGGACGCCGAGGAGGCGAGCGTGATCCCGGCGACGACGGCGAGGATCGTGGCGAAGGCGACGGCCGCGACCACCGCGAACAGGACCGTTCCACCCGTGGAGTCCGGACCGCCGCCCAGGTCGAGCGCGAGCAGCGGAACCGCCGTGTTCCCCGCCGCGTTCGAACCGCGCACGGCGTCGGAGCCCACGATCGCCGCCGCGCCGAAGCCGAGCACGATGGTCATCAGGTAGAAGCTGCCGATCAGTCCGATGGACCAGATGACCGAGCGGCGCGCGGCCCGTGCCGTCGGAACGGTGTAGAAGCGCGACAGGATGTGCGGCAGCCCGGCAGTGCCGAGCACGAGCGCAAGCCCCAGGCTGATGAAGTCGAGCCGCGCGGTCCAGTCGCCGCCGTACTTCAGTCCGGGCGCGAGGAACGCGGCTCCGTGCCCGCTGCGCTCGGCCGCCGTACGCAGCAGTTGGTCGAAGTCTCCGTGGAAACGCAGCAGGACGAGCACGGTCAGGGTGATCGTCCCGCCCATGAGCAGGACCGCCTTGACGATCTGGATCCAGGTGGTGGCCCGCATCCCGCCCAGCGACACATAGATGACCATGAGCCCGCCGACGCCGACGACGGTCCATGCCTGTACGGCTCCGGCGGTGCGGCCGAGCAGCAGCGCGACCAGACTGCCCGCACCCACCATCTGCGCCACCAGGTAGAGAACGGACACCGTCACCGAGGAAGTTCCCGCCGCGATCCGCACGGGACGCTCCCGCATTCTGGCGGCGATGACGTCGGCGAGCGTGAACCGCCCGCAATTGCGCACGAGTTCGGCGACCAGCAGCAGCACGACGAGCCAGGCGACGAGGAACCCGACCGAGTAGAGCAGGCCGTCGTAGCCGAACAGCGCGATCAGGCCCGAGATGCCGAGGAAGGACGCCGCCGACATGTAGTCGCCCGCGATGGCGAAACCGTTCTCCATGGGCGAGAAGAGCCGGCCGCCCGCGTAGAACTCCTCCGCCGAGCCGTGCCTGTTGCGGCTCACCCAGGTGGTGATCGCCAGGGTGACGGCGACGAACACGCTGAACAGCAGCAGCGCCAGCGTCTGATGGTTCCCGGTCACCGCTGGCCACCCTCGATCACTCGGGTCATCTCCTGGGTGTCCCAGCGCAGTTCGAGCGCCGCGCGGTCTCTTCGCAGCCGCGCGTGGCGCGAGTACAGCCATGTCAGGAGGAAGGTGCTCAGGAACTGCCCGAGCCCCGCCAGCATCGCCACGTTCACCGCGCCCGCGACGGGCCTGCCCATCAGACCGGGGGCCGTCGTCGCCGCCAGGATGTACGCGAGATACCAGGCGAAGAAGGCCGCGGCGGCCGGAATGACGAACCGTCGGTAGCGGCTGCGTACTTCCTGGAAGGCGGCGCTGCGCTGCACCTCCAGATAGATCGCGGCCGCGCTCCGCTCCGGGGGCGCGGCCTGGGGAGGTACGGCCGGGGCCGGGGCTCCCGTGCCGTCCAACTCGCCCCACCCGGAGGCCAGCGCGTCGTACCAGGGATCGCCGAGAACACCGCGATCACCGGCCCGGGTCTGCGCCGCCTCGCGCCCGTCGTGCTTCTCCACCGAACTCTCCTTGTCCGCGGGCCACTTAGGCCGCGAGCCCAAGGATGGGCAGAACGGGAAGATCCCGGACTCTTCTCACATCCCGCTTCACCCCATTAGGTGATGGCCGACCCCGGTGGCTGAACAAGGCCGTGCCGATAGGCGTACCGCACCGCCTGTGCCCTGTCCTTGAGGCCGGTCTTGGCGAAGAGATTGTTGATGTGTGTCTTCACCGTCGCGGTGGAGACATGGAGGGCGCGGGCGATCTCCTGGTTGGTGAGCCCCTCTGCGATGAGTCCCAGAACTTCGGCCTCTCGCGCGGTGATCCCGGCGGGCGGATCCACCGGCGCGGGGGCCGGTGCGGGCTCCGAAAGACGCTCCAGGAGACGGCGCTGGATCTTCGGGGAGAGGCCCGCGTCACCGGAGAGCACGTCCTCGACGGCCCGCACGATCTCGTCGCCGCCCGCGTCCTTGGTGAGATAGCCGCGGGCTCCGGCCTTGAGCGCGGGGAACAGCGACTCGTCGTCCGCGTAGGTGGTCAGGATGACCACCTGGGTCCCGGGGTACTCCGAGCGGATGCGGCGCGTCGCCTCCACCCCGTCACAGCGCGGCATGCGCAGGTCCATGAGGACGACGTCCGGGGCAAGTCGGGCGACCAGCGCGACGGCCTCGTCCCCGTCACCGGCCGCTCCGACGACCTCGATACCCGGCAGCAGCCCGAGCAGCATCACGATGCCCTCGCGCACGACCGTCTGGTCATCGGCGACCACGACTCTGGCGTCCCTGCGCACCGACCCAGCCGTCTTCGATCCAGCCGCGTCCACGGCGCCTGCCTGCGAACCTGTCGGCGTGTCTGCCGCGCCTGTCCACGAACCTGCCGCGTCCGCCGCGCGATCCTCCCCGTTCGCCCCCGGGCCCGTCCCGCTCATGCCGGTACCTTCAGCTTCACTGCGAAACCCTCCTCGCACGGCCCTGCCACGAGCGTGCCGCCGAGCAGCTCCGCACGCTCCCTCATCCCCAACAGACCGTAGCCGGAGCCACTGACAGTGAGCTCCCCCGCCGACGCGGCCGAGCCCGCATCCCTTACCTCAAGGGTCACTTCGGCGGCGCCGTACTCCAGCCTCACCTGGGCCTTCGCACCGGGCGCGTGTTTGCGTACGTTCGTCAGGGCCTCCTGGGCGACTCTGCGCACGGTCTGTGACGCCTCTACGGACAGTGGCCGCCGCACGCCCTCCACCGAGACCGTCGCACCGTCCGTGGCGACGAGCTCGCGCAGGAAGTCCTCCAGCGGCGTCATCTCACCACGCAGCGCCGAGAGTGCCTGGCGCGTCTCGGTGAGCCCGTCACGTGCCATGCCCCGGGCGGCGACGACCCGTTCGTGGATCTGGTCGAGATCCGCGCCCCGCTCGATGAGCAGGCGGGCCGCTTCGAGGTGGACGAGCTGGGCGGAGAGGCTGTGAGCCAGCACGTCATGGATCTCCCGCGCGATCCGGGCCCGCTCGGCCAGTGCGGCGGATTCCGCCTCCGCGGCCCTCGCTGCCCGCTCCTGGCGGAGCAGCCGCTGGGCGCTTCCTCTCGCCTCCGCGTCCAGGCGCAGGACGTATCCCGCAAGGCAGAGCCCGATGGTGGTGACCGCAGTGGTGAACCATGCGTCGTTGTTCAGGACCGCGAATCCGGTGAGCGCGCCGGCCGTGAGAGGAATGGCCGCGACCAGGGGCAGCCGCTCAAGGGCGGTGACGGCACAGCCGCACCACAGGACGAGCGCCGCCCCTCTGAACCCGGCCTGCTCCACGGCGAACGCCGCGCCCAGCAGGAGGGCGAGCAGCCCCACGGAGGGCCACAGCAGGTGTTCCAGCGTGGTCCGGAAGAACCCCCAGGCGGCGGCTCCACAGGCGATGAGCACAGCCGGCGCCAGGGCGACGGTCCATCCGTGCACACCACGCTCCGCCGCGGCGGTCCACACAAGAGCCGTGAGCGCGACCGCTCGCACGACGCGGGCCAGGACCCGCCGTGCCCGTGTGAGCCCTTCACGGGAGAGCGCCTCCCGCGAGGGCCAGCTGGTCCAGGCTCCGGGCGTCACACACGGTCCTTCCACGACGGCGCGGGCACGCCGTCACCGTACGCCCCGGCCCTCCGGGGCGCAGTCTGCAGGGACTGCGCACGCCAGATGAGGACTCCGGAGCGGACGAGCAGGGTGGCGGCCAGGGCAAGCATGAGGGCGGCGCTGCCCTGCTTGATGCCGAAGGCCGCGCCGGCGGCGTAGAGACCGGCCCGTATGGCCACACCCACGATCCAGACGGCGCCGCTGGCCTTTGTGCTCTTGCTCCACACGGTGCCGTCCTGCGCGATCCACAGACGGGTGGTCCAGGCCCAGCCGGCGCCGATGGCGAGACCGACGAGCAGCTCAAGGCCCATGAGCGAGGCCGAGAGTGCCTGGTGGTGGGGGTCGAGGAGGTCTGGCTTGCGCAGCGCCATGAAGACGAGCACGCCGGGCACGACCCACCAGCGCTTGTCCATGGTGATCTGCTGTGCCTTGAACTGGCGGACGACCACCAGCACGACGACGGCGATGATCACCAGCACATTGGTGAGCCCGGACATGGCGGCCTCCGACTTTCCGTGACTTCGAGGATTTCTGGAACTTCACCGGACGGCGCCGAGTGGCGACGTCGAGCAACGTCTTCGAAGTTACGGAAAGGGCCGGCTCACGGGATCGGAGCTGGGGTGGATCGCGGGTGGATCAGCCGGCTCCACCCATGGGTGGAGCCGGCGTCCGGGTCAGCCCTAGGCGTCGATGCGCGAGCGGTCGAGCGTCGCGGCCGAGCTGCTGATGAACTCCTTGCGCGGCGCCACGTCCGTGCCCATGAGCAGGTCGAAGACCTGCTCGGCGGCGTCCAGCTCGCCGATGTTGATCCGGCGCAGCGTGCGGTGACGCGGATCCATCGTGGTCTCGGCCAGCTGGTCGGCGTCCATCTCTCCGAGACCCTTGTAACGCTGGATCGAGTCCTTGTAGCGCACGCCCTTGCGCTGGTACTCGAGGAGCGTCTCGCGCAGCTCGCGGTCCGAGTATGTGTAGACGTACTTGTCCTGACCCTTCTTCGGCTGGACGAGCTCGATGCGGTGCAGCGGCGGAACCGCGGCGAACACGCGGCCCGCCTCGATCATCGGCCGCATGTAGCGCTGGAAGAGGGTCAGGAGCAGGGTGCGGATGTGTGCGCCGTCGACATCGGCGTCGACGAGCAGGATGATCTTCCCGTAGCGCGCGGCGTCGATGTCGAAGGTCCGCCCCGACCCAGCTCCTATGACCTGGATGATCGCGCCGCACTCGGCGTTCTTCAGCATGTCCGACACGGACGACTTCTGAACGTTGAGGATCTTGCCGCGGATCGGCAGAAGCGCCTGGAACTCGGAGTTCCGGGCCAGCTTGGCGGTGCCGAGCGCGGAGTCCCCCTCGACGATGAAGAGCTCGCTGCGCTCCACGTCGTCGCTGCGGCAGTCGGCGAGCTTGGCCGGCAGCGACGACGACTCGAGGGCCGTCTTCCTGCGCTGCGCGTCCTTGTGCTGGCGGGCCGCGATCCGCGTACGGGCCGCGGCGACGGCCTTCTCCATGACGGCGCGGGCCTGGGCCTTCGCGTCGCGCTTGGTGGAGGTCAGGAACGCCTTGAGCTCCTTGGCCACGACGTTCGCGACGATCCTGTTGGCCGCCGAGGTGCCGAGCACCTCCTTGGTCTGGCCCTCGAACTGCGGCTCGGCGAGACGCACCGTGACGACGGCCGTCAGACCCTCGAGGGCGTCGTCCTTGACGACGTCGTCCTCGGCGACGCGCAGCAGCTTCTGGGCGCGCAGCACCTCGTTCATCGTCTTGGTGAGCGAGCGCTCGAAGCCGCTCACGTGGGTGCCGCCCTTGGGGGTGGCGATGATGTTGACGAACGACTTCAGTGTCGTGTCGTAACCGGTGCCCCAGCGCAGCGCGATGTCCACGCCGAGCTCGCGGGTGACCTCGGTAGGCGTCATCTGACCGTGGTCGTCGAGGACGGGGACGGTCTCCTTGAAAGTGCCCTGCCCGGAGAAGCGGATGACATCGCAGACCGGCTTGTCGGCGGCGAGGTACTCGCAGAACTCGCTGATGCCGCCGTCGAAGCGGAAGGATTCCTCGCCCTTGCTGCCGCCGTCACCGAGCCCGTACTCGTCGCGTACGACGATGGTCAGGCCCGGCACGAGGAACGCGGTCTGGCGGGCGCGCTGGTGCAGGTTCTCCAGGGACAGCTTGGCGTCCTTGAGGAAGATCTGGCGGTCGGCCCAGTAGCGCACGCGCGTGCCGGTGCGGTTCTTCGGGACCCGCTTGACCTTGCTGAGCCGCGCGGAGGAGTCGAACGTCGCGTCGGGCCCCGGCTTGGCGAAGGCGCCGGGGACGCCGCGGCGGAAGCTGATGGCGTGCGTGTTCCCGCCACGGTCGACCTCGACGTCGAGCCGCGCGGAGAGCGCGTTCACCACGGAGGCACCCACGCCGTGCAGGCCGCCGGAGGCCGCGTAGGAGCCTCCGCCGAACTTGCCGCCCGCGTGCAGCTTGGTCATGACGACCTCGACCCCGGAGAGTCCGGTCTTGGGCTCGACGTCCACGGGGATACCGCGGCCGTTGTCCCGCACCTCTACGGAGGCGTCGTCGTGGAGGATGACCTCGATGTAGTCGCAATAGCCGCCCAGGGCCTCATCGACGGAGTTGTCGATGATTTCCCAGAGGCAGTGCATCAGGCCGCGGCTGTCCGTCGACCCGATGTACATGCCAGGGCGCTTGCGTACGGCCTCGAGCCCCTCAAGGACGAGCAGGTGCCGCGCGGTGTAGTTGGAACTGTCCTTGTCCACGATGCCGCCTGCTCCGGTCAGCAGCGCTGTGGACGGCACGGACGTTTCGGCGGTCACGCAGTTCGCTCCTCGCTGAATTTCAGTTGGAACCCTTTTGGGTAAGGGGTCGGCTTCGGTCGCCGCTCAGAGGGTACCGAGGCCTGATAGAGCCGTTGTAACGCAACCCTCGCCTCTGCCCAGACTAGTCCAGCATCGTATGCGTGTTCGATCCCTCGATGGGGTGAAGCACACATCACGTTCCCTTCGGCGCATGAACCATTTAGGCTCCGGGCACGTCCTCATGAACAACCGACAAGCCAGTCGGCGAGGACCGACCCTGACGGAACGCGCGAACCCGTAAGACACGTAAGAGACGCAATACGGCACATTCGCCGCCAACCGGCAGCAGACAGCCCCTCGGAAAGATTTTTCGAGGAAAAGCCACGAGCGGGAACGTTTTCGGCCTGGTTGGATGTTGACCCTGGTACGACAGCTCGTCGAGCTAGAGAAGAGGCGACGTGACTACTGTTCTGACCCCCGCGAGCCCACTGACGGCCGCTGACCGCTGTGACCGTTGCGGCGCCCAGGCATATCTGCGCGTCGTGCTCATCAGCGGTGGTGAACTGCTCTTCTGCGCCCACCATGGCCGCAAGTTCGAGCCGGAACTCAAGAAGATCGCCGCTGAGATACAGGACGAGACGGAGCGCCTGACCGCCGCTCCGGCAAGCGCCGAGACCGAGGAACGCTGACGCCTCGCACAACGACGAGCCAGCTCCGGCCCAGGCCGGTGATCGGGCGGCCATCCCTGCACCACAGGGTGGCCGCCCGTCCTCGCATCAGCCCGATATAGGCCCATGAGGCGCCCTGAGCGCGTCAGACAGGCTTTGGCATGACGCGCATGGCCTCCGACACCCGGGCATAGACGCCGGGGCTCTGAGGGCGTCCACAGCCGCTCCCCCAGGACACGATCCCGATCAGGCGCCCGTGCGCCACGAGCGGGCCACCGCTGTCTCCCTGGCAGGCATCCCGCCCACCCTTCGGTTCCCCCGCGCACAGCATCGTGCGAGCGCGGAACGTTCCCTCGGAGCTGCCCGGATAGGCCGCCTCACACGCGGAGTCAGCGAACACCTGCAAGTCCGCGGCCCGCAGCATGTTCTCGTAGTCACCGGCCCCCGTGGTGTCGCCCCAGCCGTAGACCACGGCTCCGGTCCCGGCCGTGTACGCAGAGTCCCCCGCCCCCGCCATCGGGATGACGTATCCCTTGGGCAGCGGCGCGTTCAGCGTGACGACCGCCACATCCCCGGAGTTGGTTTCGGGGTCGTAGTCGGGGTTGACCCAGGTACGGCGTACCGGGATCTCGACGCCCGTCTCGGTCCGCAGGTCGTCACGCCCCGCGATGACCTTGAGGTCACCCACGCCGCGCGGGGCGGTGCCCAGGACTTCGGGGCTCAGGCAGTGGGCGGCGGTCATGACGGTCGACCGCCCGACCACGACAGCCCCGCAGAACTGACCGGATCGGGTACCCCCGAACCGGTCACGACTGGAGAGCGCCACCATCCACGGACTGTCGGCCACCCGGACGGACCGGCCTCCGATGACGACACCGTCCGCGGCAGCGGGGGCGAGGGAAGCCAGGGGCAGCAGGGCCGCCGCCGCCAGCAGGACAGGCGCCCGGAACAGCGTTCGGGCGAAGGGACGACGCATTCGGTGTCCTCACTCTGAGTTGTATCGACAAACCCAGCGTGAGCGAACCTCGTGCGTCATGCACACGAACGCATCGAAGGGCCCGGCCCCCTGAGGGGATCCGGGCCCTTCGATGACGCACTCACCGCCCGGATCCGGTCCGGGCGGTCGCGCTTCTAGTCCAGGTAGTCGCGCAGCACCTGCGAACGCGACGGGTGGCGCAGCTTCGACATCGTCTTGGACTCGATCTGACGGATCCGCTCACGCGTGACGCCGTAGACCTTGCCGATCTCGTCGAGGGTCTTCGGCTGACCGTCGGTGAGACCGAAACGCATCGAGACGACGCCCGCCTCGCGCTCCGAAAGAGTGTCGAGGACGGAGTGCAGCTGCTCCTGCAGGAGCGTGAAGCTGACCGCGTCGGCCGGCACGACCGCCTCGGAGTCCTCGATGAGGTCACCGAACTCGCTGTCGCCGTCCTCACCCAGGGGGGTGTGGAGGGAGATCGGCTCGCGGCCGTACTTCTGGACCTCGATGACCTTCTCCGGGGTCATGTCGAGTTCCTTGGCCAGCTCCTCCGGGGTGGGCTCGCGGCCCAGGTCCTGGAGCATCTGGCGCTGCACGCGCGCGAGCTTGTTGATGACCTCGACCATGTGCACCGGGATACGGATGGTGCGGGCCTGGTCGGCCATGGCGCGGGTGATGGCCTGACGGATCCACCAGGTGGCGTACGTGGAGAACTTGTAGCCCTTGGTGTAGTCGAACTTCTCGACCGCGCGGATCAGACCGAGGTTGCCCTCCTGGATCAGGTCCAGGAAGAGCATGCCGCGGCCGGTGTAACGCTTGGCCAGGGAGACCACCAGACGGAGGTTGGCCTCCAGGAGGTGGTTCTTGGCGCGGCGGCCGTCCTCGGCGATGATCTCCAGCTCGCGCTTGAGCTTCGGCGCCAGCTTGTCGGCGTTGGCGAGCTTGTCCTCGGCGAACAGGCCGGCCTCGATGCGCTTGGCGAGCTCGACCTCCTGCTCGGCGTTGAGCAGCGGGACCTTACCGATCTGCTTCAGGTAGTCCTTGACGGGGTCGGCGGTGGCACCGGCCGCGGCGACCTGCTGCGCGGGCGCGTCGTCCTCGTCCTCGTCGGACAGGACGAAGCCCTGCGCGCCCTCCTCGCCGGGCTCGCCTTCGGCCTTGGCCGTACCGGGGGTCTCCTCGGTGGCCTCGTCGTCGACCTCGTCGTCCTTCTTGCCGGACGTCTTCTTCGCCGCCGCCTTCTTGGCGACGGTCTTCTTCGCGGCGGCCTTCTTGGCCGTCGTCTTCTTGGCTGCGACCTTCTTGGGTTCGGCGTCCTCAGCCTCGGCCTCGACGGCCGGGGACTCGGGGGTGGCGGTGGCAGCGACCTTCTTCGCCGTGACCGTCTTGGCGGCGACGGTCTTGGTGGCGGTGCGCTTGACCGGGCTCTTAGCTGCGACGCTCTTGCGGGGGCGCTTCGGCTCCGCGGCACTGACCATCAGCGTCACACCCTCTTCCTCGAGGATCTGATTGAGGCTGCGCAGAACGTTCTTCCACTGAGTGGCCGGAATCTGGTCGGCCTCGAAGGCACGGCGCACGTCGTCGCCGGCGATCTGGCCATCAGCCTTTCCCCGCTCAATGAGCGCCATGACAGAGACGGACTCGGCGATCTCCGGCGGGAGCGTACGGGATGTGCTGGCCGACACGAACAACCTCTCGGAACGTTGGAAAACGGCTTCCGGCCCCGTCCTGTGAGGACCGGAGCCGACGACCGCCGGCTTGGGGATGGGCCGACGGCGCGGGCGGAGCCGGGGAGATGCACAGCGCCGAACGCGGCGGCTGTATTCCCTCCTCGGCTGTCACCTCTTAGGTCATCGCGCTGTTCCGAGGAGCGTTACGCCCAATCTGCGTGGCCCGAGTCACACCCCGTAAGCGGTCAAAAACTAATGGATACGGTCAAACATGGCCACTCTTCTGGTACCCAGCTCGACCCGGCGGAACCCATGGTCCACACATGTGTCGCCGGATCGCGCCGGGTCCCGGGGGGATCAGGCGCGCTCCGGCGACACATGGGGAACGAGATGGGCACATCCGGATGGCGCAGTGCATCGAGCACCGAGGGCCTGCACCGAGGCGCCGAATCACCCGATCGCCGAGAAGCGTGTCAGTGCTCGCGGGGCGCGGGGACCACACGTTCGACATCAGGGTGGACGGTGAGCAGCTGACGCATGGCCGCCTCCGCGCCCGTCCCGTCGCCCGCGGCGAGGGCGTCGGCGATCCGGCCGTGGTGCGCGACAGCCACCTCGTTCGGGCGGTCGCAGCCCGTGACGGGTCCCCCGGAGACCTGGAGGGCGGCGGAGACGATGCCGGACAGGTGCTCGAGCATGCGGTTGCCCGCGAGCTGGATGAGCAGGGAGTGGAACTCGGCGTCGGCGCGGGCGAACGTGATCGGGTCACCCTGCCCCAGGGCGTGCCCCATGATCTCGACCATGTCGGCGAGCCGCTGCTGGACGTCCTCACGGCCGTGTCCGGCCGCGAGCCGCGCGGCGAGGGGCTCGATCGTCCAGCGCAGCTCGTTCAGCTCGCGGCGCTGGTCGTCGCGCTGCGGACCGAAGGCGCGCCATTCGATGATGTCCGGGTCGAGCAGGTTCCAGTCACTGACGGGGCGGACGCGGGTGCCGACATTGGGGCGGGCACTGACCAGGCCCTTCGCCTCGAGGACGCGGAGCGACTCGCGGACAACGGTGCGGGACACCTCGAATCGCTGGCCGATCTCCTCGGGCACGAGCGGGCGGTCCGCACCGAGGTCCCCGGAAACGATCATCTGGCCCAGCTGCTGGACGAGTTGGCCGTGCAGGCCGCGTCCGCGACTGCCCGCGGCACGCCTCCCCATCCGGCCGAGATCCTGGTCCGCGACATCCCAAACAGGGGCGCCCACACGGTCGGCGCCATTTGCCTCCCCATAGGGGTAACGGTCGAGTTCGCCCGAGCCGGCCAGGCCGGAGTCGTTGGAGCGGGCGGCGGTCATCATGGTGTGCGCAAGGGTACTCACGGATCTGTTGTCGGCGCCGCCCCCAAGTCCCTTGAGGTCTTTGGTGAAAAGCACACGAAAGGGTGATCGCTTACCCCGTCGCAATTGACGCCTTATCGGACGGAAATGAGCGCTCGCCGGGGAGTTGTGCGCGAGGCCGGACCAGAAGGCGCAGGACGTCGTCATCGAGCCCTGGGGCGCAGCACTGTGAGCAGATAAGCGCAGAGCAGAGCGGTCAGCGACAACATCAGCGCACTGCCCACAGGTTGGGCGATCATGCGCAGTCCCGCGGCCAGAACACGCTCCGCCCCGAACGGCCAGTGCACGAGGGCCAGATCACGAAGCCTCGACGGAAGTCCCGCCGCCGTTCGCACAGATGGTCCTTCCAAGGCCTTCTGTACGAGCGGCACGACGAGGACCGGAACGGCGAGTACGGCGGCCAGCCCGGCCGTCGTGGACCGAAAGACACCGGCGGCCAGCACCCCTGCCCAGGCGCAGCCCACGACGAGCGCCAGCCAACTCGCGCTCGTCGAAAGCCAGTCGGCGGGAACCTCGGTGAGCTCTTCTCCGTATACAAGGTGGAGCAGCACCGCGTCGGAGGCGACGACGAGGAAGGCCAGCGAGACGGCGACGGCCGCTGCGACAACGAGTTTCGCGCAAAGAAGCCCCAGGCGACGGGGGACGGTGCCACGGTCGGCGGCGAGCGCGGGGTGACGGAACTCGTCGCCGAACGCGAAGGCCCCGAGCAGCCCCGCACCCAGGGCAGCCGGCGGAAGCGGTAGCCCCTGGGGCCAGGCGGCCAGCAGGTGCGCCTGCGGGGTGTGACCGGTCCGCGCGAGCAGTACGGCGACGATCGCGGAGGCGACGAGGACGGCAGCCGCGGTGAGGTAACCGGTGGCGATGCCGGTCGCCCGGCGGACCTCGTAACGCAGCGGACGGAGCGGGCTGGGTGCGGGGTGGATCGTGATGGGGGGCGGGAGGGGGGAGAGGGGCCGGGCGGGGGCGGGGATTGAGGGAGTCCTGGGGGCCTGGGCGGCCCGTTCGTCGCGCGGCGGCGCCGGGGCCGAGGAGGAGGCCGCGGAGGAGACGCCACCAAGGTCCGCGTCGGCGCGGAGCACTACGAAAGTGCCCGTGGAGTGCGGGGGTTCCTGAGCGGAGGGAGCGTGTGCCTGCGCCGGCGCCATCGGTGCGGCGGCTTCTTCTTCCGACGGCTCCATGGCTGGAGGAGGCTCGTCCGCTACGGACGACGCATCCACGACTGCCATCTGGGGCGCGGCCGGCTCTACCTCCCGGACTTCTTCAGTGCGCGCCCGCGCCGGAACGCTCACCGCAGGCCCCGCATCCCCGACCTCGTCTGCGAGTTGGTGGACCAGGATGCTGTGGCGGAACGCGGTCTCGCCGACGTCCGCGCAGTTGCTGCCGTATACGGAGAGTCGGTTGCCGTCCTCGTTCACGACCTCGACGGAACGCTGTGTCGCGCGCGCTTCCCTGGCCAGCAGGACACCGAGCCGGGCCGCATGTGGGCTGCGGACGGCGACGCGGGGGCGCAGCCTCGTGCGGGAGAAGTCCGCGACGCCCTGGTCCGCGATGACGCGTCCCGCCTCCAGGGTGACCACGCGGTCAGCCGTCCGCGCCGCTTCCTTGGCGTCGTCGGTGGTGAAGAGCACCGTGCCGCCGAGCGACGCGTGGGCCCGCAGGATGCCGTGCAGCCACTTGCCCTCGCGCGCCGAGAGGCCGCCCGCGGGCCCGTCGAGGACGAGCGTGTGCGGATCCGCGAGAAGCGCGCAGGCGAGGCCGAGGCGCCGGTCCATGCCTCGCGAGAGCGTGCCGAGCCGCTGCTCCCGCAGGCTGACGATGCCGACGACTTCGAGGACCTCGTCCGCACGCTGCACCGGCACGCCTGCGGCCGCGCACAACATACGCAGTTGTCCGCGTACGGTGCGGGACGGATGCCCCTGGACCTCGCCGAGCAACACGCCGACTTCTCGGGAGGGATGGGGGATGCGGTGCAGGGGGCGGCCTCTGAAATGCGTGATTCCACGGCCTTGTTGGAGTTCGAGCATCAGCCGGACCGCCGTCGTCTTGCCGGACGCGCGAGCGCCGAGCAGCGCCGTGACGCGACCCGTCGGCGCCTCGAAGGACACGTCGTCGACAGCGGGCGGGAGCTCCTGGCGGGGATTGCTGGTCAGTCCGAAGGCCTGGATCATCGCTTCTCTCGCAGGATGTGCGACCGCTCGGCGGCCGGGGCCCGTCCGCCGAGCGGGGACGGACGAACCCCGTGGGTACCAAAGAAAGATAACGCGACATTTCCGACTTTTCGGTCAGGGTGGAGCCCCGGGTGTCCCTTGCGCGGCGCGGGCGGGCAGAGCCCGGAGGTCAGGCCCGGTCAGCTCCGGGTCACACCTCGGGGCGCAGCATCGGCGGGTTGAGCAGCGTCGCGCCACCCGCCCGGAAGAGCTGGGCCGGCCTGCCGCCCTGGCGGGTGGTGGTCCCCCCGGTGGGCACGAGGAAGCCCGGGGTGCCCGTCACCTTGCGATGGAAGTTGCGCGGATCCAGCGCGACGGCCCAAACCGCCTCGTACACGCGCCGCAGCTCGCCGACCGTGAACTCCGGCGGGCAGAAGGCCGTGGCGAGTGACGAGTACTCGATCTTCGAGCGCGCGCGCTCCACGCCGTCCGCGAGGATCTGGGCATGGTCGAAGGCCAGAGGTGCCACCTGCTCGCCCTCACGCCCGTACCCTTTCTGGTTCAGCAGGTCCTCCACGGGCGCCCAGCGCGCACTGTGCGCGTCGCCGCCCGCACGCGGTGCCGGCAGATCCGGCGCCAGGGCCAGATGAGCGACGCTGACCACGCGCATACGAGGATCGCGCTTGGGGTCGCCGTAGGTGGCCAGCTGCTCCAGGTGCGCGCCGTTGACCTGGTCCGGATCCGCGGGATCATGGGCGCAGAGCCCGGTCTCCTCGATCAGTTCGCGTGCCGCGGCCGACGACAGGTCCTCGTCGTCCCGGACGAAGCCGCCGGGGAGTGCCCATCGCCCCTGGAACGGCGGTTCGCCTCGCCGTACCGCGAGCGCACAGAGCGCGTGCCGGCGCACGGTCAGCACCACCAGGTCGACGGTGACTGCGAAGGGCGGGAAGGCCGACGGGTCGTAGGGCGACATGCCGTGATCATAGTCGTCTTCCTGACGATAAACACTCCCTTCGCGATCGTCGATCAAGGCCATCTTCGAAGTTCCCGAGGTGGGACCCCGCCGAACTTCCGAACCCACGTCCGCGCCGGTCACACCCCCAACTGCAGCCCGTCGGCCGCCTCCTCGACCATGGCGAGACCGAGCCTGCTGACCCGCACCGAGAACGGGGCGCCCGCGACCCGCAACCCGGCCAGTCCGATCTCCCCCAGGGGTGCGCTGCGCATCGGTCTCAGCGTCACCGTCCCGGCAGGCGCGTCCGGCCGGAGCCCGACGAGGGCGGTGAGGAGCTGCACCCCCGACGCCGCTGCGGTTGCCGCGGGTCTGCAGGCCGCCGGATGCGGAAGCGGGGCGCCCCCTTCAAAACGTTGCTCCCCCGCGTACATCTCGGGCAGCCGGAACCCGAAGGCCTCGGCCGCGGACAGGATGCCTCGCAGCAGGGAGCTCGACTCCTTCTCGTAGCCCGCAGCGGCCAGGCCGCCCACGGCCAGCGCCGTCTCCTGCACCCGCACGGCTCCGCCACGGTGCCCGAACGGGTTGTACGACGCTTCCCGTGCGCCCAGGCTGCGCAGACCCCACCCCGAGTCGAGCGCCGGACCGCCCAGGAGCCGCGCGAGCTGTTCCGTCTGCACCTTGTCGAGAAGGCCCGGCGCCATCAGAGCGCCGCCGAGCAGCCCTGTGTCGAGGAGGTGGGCCGCGGCGCTGCCCAGGTGGGGTAGGAGTCGCCCGTCAGGTGTGCGGGCGGCAGCGGGCCGGCCGCCTCCACGGTCCTCGACCCAGAAGTCCTCTCTGAACCTCGTCCGCAGCGCTTCAGCCCACTGGCGCAGTTCCAGGGCGCCTGGTCTGCCATGGGCGTCGAGGAGATCCGCGCCGAGCAGGGCGGCCCGGTGGGCGTGCGCCTGGGTCTCACAGCGCAACGGGCCTCCGGGGCCGGGGTCCGCCAGGTACGCCCCGTCGCCGGCGGCGGTCCGCAGCCACTGCAGGCAGCGCCCCGCCGTGGGCAGCAGCTCCGCGACCTCCTGCTCGGGAAGGCCCCAGCGTCTCGCCTCCGCGAGGAGCACCGGAAACAGGAGCGTCGCTTCGGTTCCGGTGCAGCCGGGCGGCAGATGCGGGCCGGCGTCCCTCAGCGGGCCGGGAATCATCCCCGACTCCCGTCCCGTTCCCAGGAGTTGGGTCCGAGCGAGGGCTCTGAGCGTGCCCGCAGCCAACCTCGTCCCCAGAGGGAGCGCCATCCGCGCGGCCGCCAACGCCTCGGCCGGAGCCAGACCGCAGCGCCAGGGCGCGCCGGCGGCGAGGTAGAGGTCCGAGGGGGACGCCGGGTCACGCAGCAGCAGCGCGTGCAGGTCCTCTGTAGAAGTTCTCAGCAGCCGGCCCACTCGTGCGTCGTCCCCAGCCGATTCCGCCACGGCGAGCGGGCGTACGGTGCCATGCCCGACCGGCCTGCTCGCCGCCCCACCGTCGGCCCGTACCCGTAGTTCGACACTCCAGGTGCCGCCCGGAGGCAGGTCGAACTCCCAGCGCAGCAGCCCGGCGGAGGCGAGGGCGTCGCGGGGCGGCGGGGCTGCGGTGACAACGGCGTGGCCTGCCGAGGACGACCACCGCATGCCGGAGTCGTGGACGGTGGCGGACAGTTCACGCCCCGGCCGTCCGGCCGCCACCGCTCCCAGCTCGGCCAGATCCGTACCGAGCGCGACCTCGACCGGCAGTCGCAGCGGTCGGGTGGCCGAGCTGCGCAGCGTGATGCGCTCCGTGCCGTCGGCATGCCGGAGCCGTTCGACCATGATGTCCGGGTCGGGTCCGCCGTCCACGACAGGTCTCAGCGTCGCCACGAACCGGGCCCGGTCGGCGGCGACCATGCGGGCCTGCACCGCGATCGGCTCGCGCCCCGCAACGCGGAGCAGGCAGCGCGACAACAACCGGCGCCCCGCGCGGTAGAACCCTTCCAGTCCGTCGCCCGTCAACTGCCCTTGCTGCGAGGAGATCGCGAGCGAGGGCAGCGCCACGCAGATCAGCGTCGTGTGTGCCGGTGGCAGCTCCGCGGAGCGCCGGGGAGCCGGGGTGTTCGCGCGACCGGCGTGCGCATGTGGCGGCGGAGTGTCACGGGTAGCGGGTGGAACCGGGGCCGGACGTTTGCGGCGGGCTGGGGAGATCGCCGACGTCATTGCTTGAGCGGATGGCACTCCCGCGACGACGGTTGACGGCCCCGCCACGACGGTTGACGGCCCCGCGGTCTCGGATGGGGCTTCCAGCCTCAACGCCGCGGACTCCGCGAACGACACTCCAACGGGCGCGGTCGATACCCCAGCCGGTGGAGGAGGCGAGATCTCCACGGCGATTCCGGCCTGGTCCGCTCCTCCGACGAGGCGCTCGACGAACGAGTCCTCCGAAGGGCTCTCGAAGGAGCCCTTGAACGAGCCTTCGGGCTCCGGCGCTCGTGCGGCTGAAGGCATCACCGCCGCCCCGCCCCCGCACGACCGGCCGTACCGGTCTCGCAGGGCGGGCCGCCGGCACCTGGTGGGGCGTCCTTCTCCAGGGCGAGCACCACGGGTACGGCGCAGGTCAATAGGGCGGACACGGTCGACGACGCGGGGGGCGGCATGGGGTGGCTCCTTCCGTGCTGGGCGCGCGCGAGGCGCCGATGGCGCTCCGAAGGGTCGGCGGGGAGACGGCGGCCCGGCCCGGTCAGAGGCTGCGCCACAGAGGTGAACGGGCCTGCCCCACCCCAGGTCACGCCCGCGGCGCAGGAAGCCGAGCAGCCGATGCCCCATGCCCGTCCCCGGCTCCCCCGCCCCGGTCGGTGCCCGCTCGGCCACAGAGGCGGGCCCACGGGACCTGCGCCACGAGCCGGCACTCATCCGTCCCGCCTCGTCCCCTGCCGGCCCACGCGGCGACGCCCTTGTGGTCGCCGGGGTGCATACGCCCCGGCCTGGGAAGGTCCCTTGCCCGCCCCTGCGCGTCGCGATCCGCGGCGGCGCAGAGCGGCCTCCAGAGCCCGCGTCACCCGATCCTCGGCCTGTTCCCGAGAGTCCTCGGCGCTCGGCCGCCCAGGGGATCCTGCGCCGTTGCGGTCAGCGGCGCCTTTGCCCTTGACACCGGTGCTGCTACCGGCGCCGGTTCCTGCACCTGCCGCCGCTCCTGCCCCGGCTCCGTCGAAGGTCCTCTGGGATTTCGCCTCGGACGGCGTCACGTTCCGCTCGTCCCGTGTCTTGCGCAGGCTGCGCCGCACCGGCTCCGGATCCAGGTCCGCGCTGCACGCCTCCATGAGGAGCCGGGCGAAGACGTACCGCGGGTCCGCGGCCAGAGCCATGTCCAACGCCTCGCCTGCCTCCACGCGGTCGCCCAGGGACCACGCGACCCAGCCGGCGAGCGTCAGCGGCGCCGCTGCGTGCTCGCCGTACGGGCCCACGCAGCGCCGGGCCAGCGCTCGCCAGAGGCGCAGAGCCAGCGGCGCCTCGTCGCCCTCCATCCATTCGGCAGCGTGATCCCGGGTCAGCCGGTCCTGGAGGCCGAGGATCAGCCTGGCCGCCTCGTCGTGCGCGAGCTGCTCGTCGTCCCTGAGGTCGGATTCCAGCGTGCCGTCACCGGTCGGCAGGTGCCCGAAACGGCTCCAGACCCGCCGTGCGAGATCGAGCGTCTCGTCCGCGACCTCGGCGCGCGGGACTCCGGCGAGAATCCTGGGGACGAGAGCCATGGCCGCGGCGTCCAGCGCATGCTCCTGCTGTGGCACGGCCGCCGTCTGCCACGGCGTGAGCCGGGCCCTCATCTCCCTCAGCGGGCGCCTCACTTGGATGCCCGCATAAGTCATCGCGGCCGCCGTGACGGACGTACCGGACGCGGCCAGCGGTGTGCCGTCGGGCGGGCAGCACTCCTCGACCGGGCAGCTGTACGACCAGAAGTGATCGTCCGAGATGCAGAGGGCCTCGACCACGGGCACATCGAGGCGGCCGCACGCCAAACGCAGCATCTGTGCCAGCGGTTGCAGGCGCTCCCTGATCTGCCGTCCGGTCTCGGTGGTCTTCGGATCCCGGCACAGGAACGCGACGATGCCGTCCGGCGTTCCGTCCTTGCGCTCGCATCTGCCGATCAGGCACTTGGCCATCTCCTCCGCGACGGACGGCCAGTCGCCGGGGCGCTCGGGGATTCCGAGTCGCACGCGGCCGCCGAAGCGTCCGCGGTGCAGGGCGACGAGCACGATGCTGTCCTCGGGCTTGAACCCCAGCAAGTACGGGAGCGCTTCGGCCAGTTCGGAGGGGTTGCGCAGGGTGATCTGTTCCGTGCCGGGTGCACCGGCTGCTTCGCTGTGATGCGTCATGTGACGACCATGCCGCGGATCTCAAAATTCCGTTTTGACCTGTGGATAACCCGGATCAGGGACACGACAGGAGTTGTCCACAGGCCAGCAGGGTCACTCGCGTGAAACGACCCATCAGGTCATGCTTGTCCAGGGTGAGTTGGCTGTTGTCGACGGGAGGGCCCGGAGTCCGCCGGTTCGACGGGCGACTGGCAGGCTTCTAGGTCGAATCACCCAACGTCGGTTGCAGCGAGCGCTGCTGGTCACGCCACCTCAGCCCAAGGCACCGAAACTGATGCCAGGTCAGTGGCAGGGCACAGAGGGGTACTTCAGGCGTGAGGCACACGCCGAGATCACGCGAGGCCCCCGCTCTCGTCACCGTGTGACGCTCAGCCCTGACTGGTCACATGCCTCAGCCCGCCGCGGCCAGGACCAAGGGCAGGACCTGCTCGCTCCCCGCCTTCCGGAGCAGCCGCGCAGCGACCGCAAGAGTCCAGCCGGAGTCCATGTAGTCGTCCACGAGCAGGACGGGACCGGGAGCGCCGGCCAGGGCGGCGGCCAGGTCGGCAGGAACGGTGAAGGTGCCTGACAGGGCCCTGAGACGCTGGGCGGAATTGCTGCGGCGTACCGGGTGTACGTCCTCCGGCCCCGTGTACGCCAGCGTGCCGAGGAAGGGGAGGCGGCCGATGGTCGCGATTCCCTGGGCGAGCGACCCGACCAGTTGCGGCCGGGTCAGGGACGGCACGGCGACGACTCCCACCGGTCGGGCAGAGGCGTCCGGAACGGTCGGCGCCCAGCCCCCGGGCGAGCGCGCCCAGTCGGCGATGACCGCCACCGCGGCCTTCAGGACGTCGTCGGGGACGGGCCCGTCGGACGCGTTCTCTGCCAGCAGCGGGCGGAGTCGGTTGCCCCAGCCGATGTCCGAGAGCCGTCCCAGGGCGCGCCCGGTGGAGCACTGTTCCTTGGCCGGGATGCGCCCCTTGAGGTCGATGCCCAGCGCGGGCATCCCCGTCGGCCACATGCGGCGCGGCTCGACCTCCACCCCCGGGCGGTCCAGCTCTCTGGCCGCCCCCGTCAGCACTTCCGCCGATACCGAGGAGTCGGCCCAGGCCCCCGCGCAGTTGTCGCAGCGGCCGCACGGAACCGCACCCTCGTCGTCCAACTGCTCACGCAGGAACTCCATCCGGCACTGGGACGTACTCGCGTAGTCGCGCATGGCCTGCTGCTCGGTCGACCGCTGCTTGGCCACCCACGCGTAGCGCTCGGAGTCGTACACCCAGTCGGCCCCCGTGGCCGTCCAGCCGCCCTTGACCCGCTTGACCGCGCCGTCCACGTCCAGCACCTTCAACATCGACTCCAGACGGCTGCGCCGAAGATCGACTGCCGCCTCCAGGGCGGGCACGGACAGCGGACGTCCCGCGCCCTCGAGAGCCGAGAGGGTCTGCCGCACCTGCGGCTCGGGCGGGAAGGCCGTATCGGCGAAGTAGCGCCAGATGGCCTCGTCCTCCTTGCCCGGCAGCAGCAGCACATCGGCGTGGGCCACACCGCGGCCCGCACGTCCCACCTGCTGGTAGTAGGCGATCGGCGAGGACGGCGAGCCGAGATGGATCACGAATCCCAGGTCCGGCTTGTCGAAGCCCATCCCCAGCGCGGAGGTCGCGACCAGAGCCTTCACCCGGTTCTCCTGGAGGTCGATCTCGGCCTGGAGCCGGTCGGCGTTCTCCGTCTTGCCCGTGTACGAGGCCACGTTGAAGCCGCGCTGGCGCAGGAACGCCGTGGCCTCCTCGGCCGCGGCCACCGTCAGCGTGTAGATGATGCCGGAGCCCTGAAGCTCGTCGAGGTGCTCGGCGAGCCAGCCCAGACGGTGCGCAGCGTCCGGCAACCGGACGACGCCCAGGCGCAGGCTTTCCCGATCCAGGGGGCCGCGGAGCACCAGCGCTTCGCCGGCTCCCGTGCCCAGCTGATCTGCGACGTCCGCCGTGACCCGCGCGTTCGCCGTCGCGGTGGTGGCCAGTACCGGCACACCGGCGGGAAGCTCGGCCAGCATGGCCCGCAGCCGACGGTAGTCCGGCCGGAAATCATGGCCCCAGTCGGAGATGCAGTGCGCCTCGTCGACGACGAGCAGTCCCGTCGTGGCCGCGAGCTTGGGCAGGACCTGATCACGGAAGTCGACGGAATTGAGGCGTTCCGGACTCACGAGGAGGACGTCGGTCTCGCCGCGCTCGACCTCCTCGTAGATCGTGTCCCATTCCTCGGGGTTCGCCGAGTTGATGGTGCGCGCCTGGATGCCGGCCCGCGCCGCCGACTCGACCTGGTTGCGCATGAGCGCGAGCAGCGGCGAGATGATCACTGTGGGACCGGAGCCACGCCGCCGCAGCAAGGCCGTGGCCACGAAGTACACCGCCGACTTGCCCCAGCCGGTGCGCTGCACGACAAGGGCACGGCGGCGCTCCTCGACCAGGGCCGCCACCGCCTGCCACTGATCCTCCCGAAGGCGTGCCGAACCCCCCGGATCGCCGACCAGCTCAGCGAGGATGGCGTCGGCTTCGGCACGCAGCTCCTGGTTACTCATGCCCCCATGCAACCCCACACCACTGACATCGGCCCAATCCCCTGCCGTGATGATCACCGCGGCCCCGTCCGCCCGGCCGCTCGGAGGGTGTCCCACCAGGCGCCGAGCGCTTCTTGATTCCATGTCCAGGAGCGCCGGATCAACGAGGTCGGTCGGTGTTACCGCTGGTCCTGGCCGGGAACCGTGATCCTGGCGTCGCAGGCTGCTGCATTGGGCAGGGATATAGGCGACGCTTCCCCAGATACCGGCCGCCGGCCCCAATTGCTCGTTGCCGCAAGCCAGTGCGAAGGGAAGAATTGGAATCGCTCCCGCGCGGCTCGATCGTGGTCCGGTAGGGCTGTGCCGCGGTGCGCTCCCACAGTCCGACCCCGCCCGCAGTATGGGCGCGTAGCCGAAGGGAGGACCGTGACCTTCGGATTCGCTCCGTCCTCGGCGGCATCGTTGTCGACGTCATCGACGCGTGCCGACATGTCCGCCGACTCCGCCAATCAACTCGCCAGGATGCTCGAACCCGCGGAATGGGCCGCGGCGGGGATACCGCTGCTGCGCAATCCGCGCGAGGTCGTCAGCGGCCTGCACGCCCGGCACCGCCCCAGGCCCCAGACCGCCGTCGTGGCCGTTCTCGATACGGAGGAGCGGCTCAGGGCCAGCGCGTCGTTCAGCCGGCGCGCGAGCGCGGCGGACGGCTGGGTGTTCCGCAACGCGCTGCTCACGCACCTGCGCCGGGTCATCCCGCACGACCTCCGACGCCGTACACCGGCGCGAACAGCCGTGCTGCTCTACTGCCGTGAGGGCGACGCGCATTGGACGGAGGAGGACGGTGCGTGGATGTGGGGGCTGCGGGACGCGTGCACACTTCATGGGCTGCGCTGCGGGGCGTACATCACCATGACGCGGGACGGCTGGCAGGTACTCGGCGAAGGGCGCGGTGGCAGGCGACCGAGCCTGGGATCGACGCCCGAAGCGTACGAGGGCACCGGTGAGCCGCCACTGCCGCGCGCAGGAGGAGCCGCGTCAGAGGTACTGCGCCGCGCGGCTGCCCGCTGAGAGCTGCCGCGAGAACGAGCCCGGCCGACGCGAGCCCTGCCGACACGAGCCCTGCCGACACGAGCCGCTGCCGACGCGGGCCGCAGACACACGGCGCCGCCGACCGCCCGCGGAACCGTCGAGCGGTCCGGGCGGCCGGCGTGCGGCGTGTCAGACTCCGGCGCCCAGCAGGGAGTTGATCCGCTGCGGGTCGCCGCACACGATCAGCAGGGCGCCCGCCCGGCCGAGGGCGAGAGGCAGAGCGGTGGCGGCCGCCTCGTCGGCACCGCCGTTCAGCGCGACGACGACCACAGGCCGCTTCGCAGCGCGCTCGGCGGCCCCGGCGTCGGCGTAGAAGACGTCGTCACCGGCATCGTGCTGCGCCCAGTAGGCGACGTCGCCGAAGGACAGCTCGTGCGTGGCCCACGGGTGCGGGTCACCGGTGGTGATCACCAGCACCTCGCCGGGCGCGCGGCCCGAGTCGAGGAGCAGGTCGACGGCTTCCTCCGCGGCGTCCAGGGCACCCTCGACCGAAGCCGGGATCAGCTGGACCTGCGGCTGCGCGGTCGCGTCCGACGGGGCGGGCGCGGTCGGCACGGCAGCGGGAGCGGCCGGAGCCGAAGGCCCCGGCTTGGCGGCGGACACCGACTCGCGCGACGTGCGCTGCGCGGGCGGCATCGGCCGTGCGGGACCCGGGCGTCCGGGTCGCGGCGGCGCCGCGGGACGCGGGCCGGGTACGGGGCGGGGGGTCGGCGCGTTGCGGCCGCTGGGGGCCGAAGTGGCGCGGGGACCCTGGGCACTCTCGTGAATCTGAGACTCCTCGGGAAGGAGAGGCATGAGCTGATGTCTATCAAACGCCGGTGCGAGTGGCTCCGGCGGGTGGCACATGAGTGCGAACGGAAGATCAGAAGTCGAAGCCGAGCTGGCCTTCGATCTCCGGAACGTTTCCGTCCGCCCAGCTGCGGGCCTTCTTGAGGTGCCGCCACTGGGGCAGCGCATCAAGATACGCCCACGTGAGCCGGTGGTACGGGGTGGGCCCCCGCAACTCCAGCGCGGCCTTGTGGACCGGCGACGGATAACCGGCGTTGTCCGCAAAACCGAAGTCTGCATGTTCGATGCCCAGTTCGGCCATCATTTTGTCGCGCCGAACCTTGGCGATCACCGATGCCGCGGCGACGGCCACACAGGACCGGTCGCCCTTGATCACCGTGCGGACCTGCCAGGGAGCACCGAGGTAGTTGTGCTTGCCGTCGAGGATGACCGCGTCCGGACGGACCGGAAGGGCCTCAAGGGCGCGCACCGCGGCGAGGCGCAGAGCGGCCGTCATCCCCAGCTCGTCGATCTCCTCGTGAGAGGCGTGCCCGAGAGCATGTGCCGTCACCCAGCTCTCCAGCGTCTCGGCGAGCACATCGCGCCGCTTCGGGCTGATCAGCTTGGAGTCGGTGAGACCTTCGGGCGGTCGGCGCAGCCCCGTGACGGCGGCGCACACAGTGACCGGTCCCGCCCACGCACCACGACCGACCTCGTCCACACCGGCGACGATCTTGGCTCCGGTGGTGGCGCGCAGTGAGCGCTCGACGCTGTGAGTGGGTGGTTCGTACGGCATGGCGCCAGATAGCGTACGCCGCCTCGACCCCTCAGCGACACCCGGTACGACCAGCCCGGTCTCCACAGGCGGGACCCGGGGGCAGGAACCTGCGGTTCACGGCCGACCGGACGGAGGCGCGACCCCTGGCACCAGACCCGAATCCACAGCCGAGCCGCCGGCGTCACCCCCGCGTCACGCCCCCGCCGGCCGCAGCAGCGGAACCATCACTTGATCGATCATCTCCGTGAGATCACGCTCGCCCCATTCGCTTGCGCACACCTTCGACCGGTACATCATCATCGCCGGGATGACATCGCAGACGTATGCGTCCATGGCGCCGGGGCGCACCTCCCCCCGCTCGATCCCACGGCGTACGACCTCCTTGATCAGTTCGACGCTCGGCTCGACGACACCCTCGAAGATCACCTCATGGAAGCGCTGGGCCGTCGCGGAGTCGCATTCGTGAAGCACCGACCGCAGAGCGAAGCCGGGGCGTGAGTACATCGCCTCACGCATCAGGCGGCACAGCTCGATCAGGTCCTCCCGGACGCTGCCGCGGTCCGGCGCTCCGTCGAGCCTGGGCAGCGCCGCCTGGAGGGCGTCCGCGACGAGCTCCTCCTTGGAGGGCCAGCGGCGGTAGACGGCGGCCTTGCCCGTCTGCGCCCCGGCGGCGACGCCTTCCATCGTGAGGGCGTTCCAGCCGACCGTACTGAGCTGCTCCAGCGCGGCTTCCAGGATGGCCCGCTCCAGGACGGGGCCACGCCGGCGCAGGGTGGCCGTCCGAGCGGGGGCGGCCGTCCAGCGCGAAGTATCCATCGTCTTCTCTCCGTTGGGGATCCGGGTGTTCAAGGCAGCTTCTTCAGTGAACGGTTGCGTTCACTGATGGGGAGTCACTACCGTTCGGTTCGACAGTGAACGGTTGCGTTCACTAACGCACTTGTGGGGGATCCATAGTGTCAACCTCTCAGTTAACTCAAGATCAGAAACCGGACAAGGCCAGGAAGCCGGGGGCAGCACGCCGGGCGGGGCACCCCGGCATAGCCCTGGCGGTCATCGCGGCCTGCCAACTCATGGTCGTACTGGACGCGACGATTGTGAACATCGCGCTCCCGCATATTCAGGACGCGCTCAAGTTCTCCACGACGGACCTCACTTGGGTCGTCAGCGCGTACACGCTCACCTTCGGTGGTCTGCTGCTTCTCGGTGGCCGCGCGGGCGACATCCTCGGTCGCCGCCGGGTCTTCATGTCCGGCATCCTGCTCTTCACGCTGGCCTCCCTGCTCGGCGGACTCGCCCAGGAACCCTGGCAGTTGCTGGCGGCCCGGGCCCTGCAGGGCGTCGGCGGCGCGATCGCGTCGCCCACCTCGCTCGCCCTCATCACCACGACGTTCCCCGAAGGCCCCGAGCGGAACCGCGCGTTCGGCGTGTTCGCGGCCGTCTCCGCGGGCGGCGGCGCCGTCGGCCTCCTCGCCGGCGGCATGCTCACCGAGTGGCTCGACTGGCGCTGGGTGCTGTTCGTGAACGTACCCATCGGCATCCTCATCGCGGTACTGGCGCCGATGTACATCAACGAGTCCGAACGGCACCCGGGACGCTTCGACATCGCGGGCGCGCTCACCTCCACGGCGGGCATGGCCTCGCTCGTGTACGGCTTCATCCGCGCGTCGGAGGAGGGCTGGCGGGACAGCGTCAGCGTGGGCTCGTTCGTCGCCGCGGTGGTGCTGCTGCTCGCCTTCGCGTTCATCGAGAGCCGGGCGAAGGAACCCATCACTCCGCTCAGGATGTTCGCCGACCGCAACCGCTCGGGCACCTACGTGATCATGCTGAGCCTGGCAGCGGCGATGTTCGGCATGTTCTTCTTCATCGTCCTGTTCGCGCAGAACGTACTCGGCTACACGCCGATCGAGGCGGGCCTCGCCTTCCTCCCCGTGACGGTCGCGATCATCGTCGGCGCCGGCCTGTCCCAGCGACTGCTTCCGGTACTCGGCCCCAAGCCGTTCATGATGACCGGCGCGACACTCGTCCTGCTCGGCCTCGGCTGGCAGACGTTCATCTCGCCCGACAGCTCGTACGCCGGTGGGGTGCTCGGCCCGATGCTGCTGTTCGGCCTCGGCATGGGGCTCAACTTCGTGACGCTCACCCTGACCGCCGTCTCCGGAGTCGCCCAGCACGAGGCCGGCGCGGCATCCGGGCTGCTCAACGCGACGCAGCAGGTGGGAGGTTCACTCGGTCTCTCCATCCTGACCACGGTCTTCGGCACGGCCAGCCGGAACGAGGCCAAGGACCAGATCCCGTCCTTCATGGCGCAGGCCACGCCCGAGCAGAAGGCGGAGTTCGCCAGGACCCACCAGCTCCCGGCTCCCTGGAGTCACCAGGTCCTGGCCGAGGGCATCTCGACCGCGTTCATTCCGGCCGCGGCGATGGCGCTGCTCGCCCTGGCCGTCGCCGCTGTGGTGATCCGGGTGCGCAAGAGCGACCTGGAAGCGCTCGCGGGTACCGCGGGTGCGGCCGGGCCGGCGGGCGGCTGACGGGGGAGCCGCCCGCCACGTGAGGTGGATGCCGGGCCGCCCAGGTACCGAAGGCGGCCCGGCATCCGCCACGCCACGTGAGGCAGTGAGCGAGCCGCAGGTCAGACCGGCAGGCCCGGCGCCCATTCCGGCAGCGGCTCGGTCCGCCGCAACCACTCGTCTGCCGGAGCGCCACCCGGGCCGGAAGCGACCACTCCGCCCACGATCGCGCACGTCGTGTCCATGTCGCCGCCGACCTGCGCCGTGTCCCAGAACGCGCGCTCGAAATCGCCGAGTCCGCGCGCCGCCGACCACAGGGCGAACGGCACGGTGTCGTGGGCCGTGGTGCGCCGGCCGCAGCCGAGAACCGCGGCCACCGTCCCCGCGTCGCCGTAGTCGAGCATGTCCCTGGCCCGCCGGAGCCCCGCGCCCACCGCACTGCGCGGCACCAGCGCGATCACGCCGTCGAGGAGCGCCTGCGGCGTCGGCGGTCCTGCCGGATCGGCCACGATCGCGGCGGCTGCGGCCACGGCCATGGCGCCGACCACGGCCTCCCGGTGCTGATGCGTCGGGTAGGCGGAGATCTCGGCCTGATGCGTGGCCTGCTCCGGATCGTCCGCGTACCAGGCGCCGAGCGGGGCGATCCGCATCGCCGCGCCGTTGCCCCAGGAGCCCTGGCCCTTGAAGAGCGCGGAGGACAGGGCGCGCCAGTCGCCGCCCTCGCGGATCTGCCGGAGCAGCCGGTTCACCGCGGGGCCGTAGCCCCGGTCGAAGTCGTGGTGCTCCGCGAAGGACCGGGCGAGCACGTCCTGCTCGATACGGTTCTCGGCGGCCAGGACCGCCACCACGGAGCACGCCATTTCGGTGTCGTCGGTCCACTGCCAGACGCCGTCGGGCAGTTCGCGGCGCTGGAGCAGCGGGTAGTTGGCGGGCACGAAGAACTGGGAGCCCAGCGCGTCCCCCACCGCCAGGCCGCGCAGGCTGGACAGGGCTCGGTCAAGCCGCACATGAGGAGAGGAATCAGCGGTCATCGCCCTGCCACTCTAACCGGTGACTCCGTACGGCTCGGGATCACGCCATCGTTCGAACGGCCGGTCCAAGGTGTATTTGCCGTCCTCCCCGAGAACGAGTGCCCGCGTCTCACCGTTCCCGGGATTCGACAGACATTCGAAGTCGGCGACGGTCCAGTGGAACCAGCGCATGCAGAACAGCCGCATGGTGAGCCCATGGGTGACGAGGAGGACGTTCGACGGGTGGTCGTGCGCCTCGAAGCTCCGGTACAGACTCTCCAGAAAAGCACCCACACGGTCGTACACGTCGGCACCGGACTCGCCTTGGGCGAAGCGGTAGAAGAAGTGGCCGTAGGCGTCGCGGTACGCCTTCTGAAGACGCACGTCGTCCCGGTCCTGCCAGTTTCCCCAGTCCTGCTCCCGCAGCCGAGGCTCCTCGCGCACCCGTACGAGTTCGGGGTCGAGCCGGAAGGCGCGGAACGTCTGGTGCGTGCGCCGGTAGGGCGACACGTACACACTCACCCGCTCACGGCCGAAGAGCTCGCGCAGGTACTGCCCTGTCTCGTCCGCCTGCCGGTGCCCCGTCTCCGTGAGGGCCAGGGCGTGGTCGGGCTCGCGTTCGTAGACGGTGTCGTCGGCGTTGCCCTCCGACTCGCCGTGCCTGACAAGGACAATGCGCCGCGGTCGTGCCATGCCGAAACCCTAGATCGGAAGGGCCCGGTTCGAGCACCCGTACGGGCTCCATCCGGCGTATGTCACACCTGGTGGCCCCTGTCCGTGGGCGATCCGGCTCATACCGTCCAGGAAGGTTCCAGCTGAACGATGTCCCCCGCGATCCCTGCGATGTCGGTCTCCGTCTGGGCACGGGTCGAGAGCCGCTCCACACGTTCGGCCTGGTACTTGCCGTGCTCGGCCACGGAGTGCCACATCGAAAGGATCAGGAACTCGTTGCCCGGCGCCTCACCGAACAGTCCGCGCACCATCCCCGGGGAGCCGGCCATCGCGGGGTTCCAGACCTTCTCCTGCATGAGCGCGAAGTGTTCCTCGCGGTCCGCGTGCACCCGGCAGTGCGCGAGGCGCACCGTGTCCGCGTCCGTGAAGCGCGGCTCGAAGCCCGTCTTCACGTCGAACCGGTGGTCGAAGAGCTTCACTTGGATGTCTTTGTACGTGCCCGACTGGGCGGCGGCGAGCCGGTCGTGCGAGCGCGCCATGAAGGAGTCGTAGAAGGCGCGACTCTCCCAGAAACCGAGAACATGGGCCACTCCCGGCCGATTTCTGCTCCAGCCCCCGCCCTGTCCCCGGAACCCTGGCTCCCCCAGAAGCCCCGCCCACTTCCGCTGCCCCCGCTCGAACCCGCGTCGGTCGGTCACGGTGCAGCGAATCCACTTGACCAGCACCGCGCCATCGTACGGCCCACGACGTGGGTTCGGTCACGCTCCGGCGCCGTGCATCCGGATCAGTCGTGCCGCGTCCTCGCCACTCAGTTCGATCCCGAACTCCTGGGCGAGCAGGTCGATCAACTCGCCTTCCCCTACGTCCCGTTCGTCCCGAGTGCCGTCAGGAAACTCGACCGACATCCGCATGTCGATGAGTGAGCGCTGGGTGTCGACGGCTGCACGCTGGACTACGGGGCGGTGGATGAAGGCGGACCGCGGATGCGTCGACGTGTAGTGGTTCATCACCACGTAGTCGACGGGACGGCGCTCCTCCAGGGTGAAGGCGTAGATCTCCTCCCAGCCGCCGGGGCGCAGGCTCCTCAGGACCAGAACGCCGCTGTCCTCCGGCACGAGGCCGAAGGTCCACGGCCCCTGACGCACCTCGATCCCGGCCCTCAGGGGGATCGGTTCGCGCAGCCCCTGGGCGCCGAAGCCCACGTCGCACAGCCACTCCTGGCCGTCCTCCACGGTGACGCGGGTCAGCATGTGGGTGACGGCGCGAACCGTCGTGGCGCCCACCCGGACTCGCGCCCCAAGTCCCTTCACGGAGTAGCCGATTCGCTCCAGGGCCGCCGCGAAGAGCAGGTTCTGCTCGTAGCAGTAGCCACCGCGGCGCTGTCGTACGAGCTTCGCCTGGAGGGCGGCGAGATCCAGGTCCACCGGCCGCCCGAGCATGATCTCCAGGTTCTCGAACGGGATCGACGCGATGTGCGCCCGGTGCAGCGCGCGCAGCGTCTCCAGGTCCGGTTTCACGTCTCCCGTGAAGCCTGTTCGCGCCAAGTAGGCGTCGAGATCCAGCTGTTCCCCGTTCCAGGTCATGGTCATGGTCACGATCGTAGGACGTAGCGTGTCCGTAGCAGTCACGAACAGTCATGAGCGGTCAGTCATCGACAGTCGCAACCAGCGGCCGAGGAGGGGGAGTTCGGTGAGCAGCTTCACGAAAGGGCTCAAGAAGGTCGAGGTCTCGCTGAAATGGGACCCGAGCCCGATCGGCACGCCGCCCCATGATCTCGACATCATCGCGGCGACCTACACGTCCGACGATCCGGGCGACGCTCCGGCCTACGTCGTGCATTTCGACAGCCGCTCCCCCGACGGGACCATCACCCTCAACCGCGACAGCACCACCGGCCAGGGCTTCGGGTTCGACGAAGTCATGACACTGGAGCTGGAACGTCTGTCTCCCTCCTACGCGCGCGTGGTCGTCGGTATCGCCATACAACAGGGGGAGCGGGCAACGGTGTTCGGAGCAGTGGCGAACACGGCGGTGCGGATCCGCGAGGGATACACCGACCTCGCGCAGAACGACTTCTCCGAAGTGGCCGATTCCACGGCGGCCGTGATCGCCGAGTTCACGAGGGACGACTCGGGAGAGTGGGCGTTCCGCGAGATCCTCCGGGGCTTCGACAGCGACCCGACCTCGTTCGCCGCCGCGATGGGCCGCGCGCGCTGAGCGCCCCGGGAACGCGGAACGGGTGAGGGGCGGCGGGCCTGGTGGCCCGCCGCCCCTCACCTCACTGCGTCAGCGGATCAGCTGCAACCGCTGGTCGAGCCGCAGCCCTCGCAGATGTAGCAGGAGCCGGCGCGCTGCATCTTCGTGCCGCAGGAGAAGCACAGCGGTGCGTCCGCCTGGATGCCCAGCTGCATCTCCACGAGCTCGGCGCTGGTGTGCGCCTGCTGCGGAGCCGGCGCCACGGCCTTGGCCTTGGGGGCCTCGACGACGGCCTTCAGGGACTCGGTCTGCAGCGGGGCGGACTGAGCCAGACCCTCGACGTCGACCTCGACATCGTCGATGGACGGCTCGTACGAGCCCGTCTCCAGGTGACGCTGTCGCTCCTCTGCCGAGTGGATGCCGAGCGCGGAGCGCGTCTCGAAGGGCAGGAAGTCGAGCGCAAGGCGGCGGAAGATGTAGTCGACGATCGACTGCGCCATCCGCACGTCCGGGTCGTCCGTCATGCCGGCCGGCTCGAAGCGCATGTTCGTGAACTTCGAGACGTACGTCTCCAGCGGGACGCCGTACTGCAGGCCCACGGAGACGGCGATCGAGAAGGCGTCCATCATGCCGGCGAGGGTGGAGCCCTGCTTCGACATCTTCAGGAAGACCTCGCCGAGACCGTCGTCCGGGTAGGAGTTGGCGGTCATGTAGCCCTCGGCGCCACCGACGGTGAAGGAGGTGGTGATCCCCGGGCGGCCCTTGGGCAGACGCTTGCGGACCGGACGGTACTCGACGACCTTCTCGACCGCGGTACGGATGGTCTCCTCGGCCTTGGCGGTGACCGCCTCCTTCTCCTTCTCCTTGGTCTTGGCGGAGAGGGGCTGGCCGACCTTGCAGTTGTCGCGGTAGATGGCGAGCGCCTTGACGCCCATCTTCCACGCCTCGAAGTAGACCTCTTCGACGTCCTCGACCGAGGCGGTCTCGGGCAGGTTGACCGTCTTGGACAGCGCGCCGGAGATCCAGGGCTGGATGGCGGCCATCATGCGGACGTGGCCCATCGCGGAGATGGAACGCTCGCCCATCGCGCAGTCGAAGACCTCGTAGTGCTCGGTCTTCAGGCCGGGGGCGTCGATCACGTTGCCGTTGTCGGCGATGTGGGCGACGATCGCCTCGATCTGCTCCTCCTGGTAACCCAGGCGGCGCAGGGCCTGCGGGACGGTGCCGTTGACGATCTGCATCGAGCCGCCGCCGACCAGCTTCTTGAACTTGACCAGGGCGAGGTCGGGCTCGAGCCCGGTGGTGTCGCAGGACATCGCGAGACCGATGGTGCCGGTCGGGGCGATGACCGAGGCCTGCGCGTTGCGGAAACCGTTCTTCTCGCCGAGACGGACGACGTCCTGCCAGGCCTCCGTGGCGGCGGCCCAGATCGGCGAGTCCAGGTCGTCCATGCGGACGGCCGTGGTGTTCGCGTCGGCGTGCTGCTTCATGACGCGCTGGTGCGGCTCGGCGTTACGGGCGTAACCGTCGTACGGGCCGACGACCGCGGCCAGCTCGGCGGAACGCTTGTACGAGGTACCGGTCATCAGCGACGTGATGGAACCGGCCAGGGCGCGGCCGCCGTCGGAGTCGTACGCGTGACCCGTGGCCATCAGCAGGGCGCCGAGGTTGGCGTAGCCGATGCCCAGCTGACGGTAGGCGCGGGTGTTCTCGCCGATCTTCTGCGTCGGGAAGTCCGCGAAGCAGATCGAGATGTCCATCGCGGTGATGACCAGCTCGACGACCTTGGAGAAGCGGTCGACGTCGAAGGACTGGTGGCCCTTGCCGTCGTCCTTCAGGAACTTCATCAGGTTCAGCGACGCGAGGTTGCAGGACGTGTTGTCCAGGTGCATGTACTCGCTGCACGGGTTCGAGCCGTTGATCCGGCCGGACTCCGGGCAGGTGTGCCACTGGTTGATGGTGTCGTCGTACTGGATGCCGGGGTCGGCACACGCCCACGCGGCCTCGGCCATCTTGCGGAAGAGCGACTTGGCGTCGACCTCCTCGATGACGTCACCGGTCATCCGGGCGCGCAGACCGAACTTGCCGCCGGTCTCCACGGCCTTCATGAACTCGTCGTTCACGCGGACCGAGTTGTTGGCGTTCTGGTACTGGACGGACGTGATGTCGTCGCCGCCCAGGTCCATGTCGAAGCCCGCGTCACGCAGTGCGCGGATCTTCTCCTCTTCCTTCACCTTGGTCTCGATGAAGTTCTCGATGTCGGGGTGGTCGACGTCGAGGATGACCATCTTGGCCGCGCGGCGCGTGGCGCCACCCGACTTGATCGTTCCTGCGGAGGCGTCCGCACCGCGCATGAAGGAGACGGGACCCGAGGCGTTGCCGCCCGAGGACAGCAGTTCCTTGGAAGAACGGATCCGGGAGAGGTTCAGGCCGGCGCCGGAGCCGCCCTTGAAGATCATTCCCTCTTCCTTGTACCAGTCGAGGATCGACTCCATGGAGTCGTCGACGGCCAGGATGAAGCAGGCGGAGACCTGCTGGGGCTGCGGCGTACCGACGTTGAACCACACCGGAGAGTTGAAGCTGAAGATCTGGTGCAGGAGGGCATACGCCAGCTCGTGCTCGAAGATCTCGGCGTCGGCGGGCGAGGAGAAGTACTTGTAGTCCTCTCCGGCCTTCCGGTACGTCTTCACGATCCGGTCGATGAGCTGCCTGAGGCTCACCTCGCGCTGCGGGGTGCCGACCGCGCCGCGGAAGTACTTGCTGGTGACGATGTTGACCGCGTTCACCGACCAGAAGCCGGGGAACTCGACGCCACGCTGCTCGAAGTTGATCGAGCCGTCGCGCCAATTGGTCATGACGACGTCACGGCGCTCCCACTCCACCTCGTCGTACGGATGCACGCCGGGAGTCGTGTGGATGCGCTCGATACGCAGCCCCTTGGTGGCCTTGGCTCCCTTGGCGCGGGAACCTCGTGCCGGGCCACTCGTCGTCTCTGTCATGCCGCCTCCCTATACCGGGCTAAAACGCCCCGAAGTGCCTCGATCTTCCCGTGGCACGGTGTGTGTCTTGTATTGCGGACGCCGCTCTTGCCGCCCGCAACAGGTCTGAATGGCCGCCGACCGACCCCTGGGCCGATCAGTCGGCAGCGGTGGCGGGCACGGGGACTTCTACAGTCCCTCCGGACCCGCAGTCACATGGTTCGCGCTCTCCGCCCGCGTCACCCCGGCTCGCGCCGGGCAGCTGTTCCCTCAGCTCCGCGATGGCCGAGTCGAAGTCCTCCAGCGAATTGAACGCCCGGTACACGGACGCGAAGCGCAGGTAGGCGACGAGGTCGAGTTCCTGAAGCGGGCCGAGTATGGCCAGACCCACGTCATGAGTGGTCAGCTCCGCGCTGCCGGTGGCACGCACCGCCTCTTCGACCCGCTGGCCGAGCTGGGCGAGGGCGTCCTCGGTGACGGGGCGACCCTGGCATGCCTTGCGGACGCCGTTGATCACCTTCGTACGGCTGAAGGGTTCGGTCACCCCGCTCCGCTTGACCACCATGAGCGAGCACGTCTCCACGGTCGTGAAACGACGGGAGCAGTCGGGGCACTGGCGGCGCCTGCGGATCGACGTGCCGTCGTCGGTGGTGCGACTGTCGACGACACGGCTGTCGGGGTGCCTGCAGAAGGGGCAGTGCATGGAACTCCAACCCTCCTTCACAGCACGACTCAATGGCCTCGGGAGGCCCTTCAGGCCCCTCGAAGCAGCCCCAAGCATAGGCGATGACGGAGGCCTCGACGGACCGGGACCACAACTTCTGGGCTGCCGATGCAATCCAACCACTAGATCTGGGGTTTGGTCGCAAATTCGCCCCCACGCGTGTCGCTTTCACCTAGCGAACACCGGGGCGGGAGCGCGCCCATGACGGATGCCCGCAGATCGCGGACGGCGGCGCACGGAGAGGGGGCCGGTTCCGGGTTGACGGACCACCGGATGGCACACTGGGAACCCCACGGAGTGGGTCACGGCCTCGGCGGTGAAGCGTACCGTAATGAACCGAATTGCCACTCCGGCGAAGCGCAAGGCATACACCCAGGCACATGATCACGACAAGCAATCTGCGATTTTTCACTCGAACGTGTGTTTGGCGCAACCTTTCGAAAGCAACTACCGTTGGCTAGCTAGGGAGAACAACTCGAGAGGGGCCGACCGACGTGACCACCACCGCAGACAGCGCCACCATCACTGCCCAGGACCGTTCCCAGGGCCGACTCGAGCCGGTGCATGCCATGAATGACGCATCCATGAGCGCGGAGGGGCCGAAGCCCGCGCGCTCCCTGCCGGGCCGACCTCCCGGCATCCGGGCGGACAGCTCGGGGCTCACGGACAGGCAGCGGCGCGTCATCGAGGTGATCAGGGACTCCGTGCAGCGGCGTGGTTACCCGCCGTCGATGCGGGAGATCGGCCAGGCGGTGGGCCTGTCGAGCACGTCGTCGGTCGCGCACCAGCTGATGGCCCTCGAGCGCAAGGGTTTCCTGCGCCGGGACCCGCACCGCCCCCGCGCCTACGAGGTCCGTGGCTCCGACCAGCCGAGCGCGCAGCCCACGGACACCGCGGGCAAGCCGGCCGCGTCGTACGTCCCGCTCGTCGGCCGCATCGCCGCCGGTGGCCCGATCCTCGCGGAAGAGTCCGTCGAGGACGTGTTCCCTCTCCCCCGGCAGCTGGTCGGTGACGGCGAGCTGTTCGTCCTGAAGGTCGTCGGTGACTCGATGATCGAGGCCGCGATCTGTGACGGCGACTGGGTCACGGTCCGCCGCCAGCCGGTCGCGGAGAACGGCGACATCGTCGCCGCGATGCTCGAGGGCGAGGCCACCGTCAAGCGTTTCAAGCGCGAGGACGGCCATGTGTGGCTGCTGCCGCACAACTCCGCGTACCAGCCGATCCCCGGTGACGAGGCGACGATCCTCGGCAAGGTGGTGGCCGTTCTGCGGCGGGTGTGACACCGCGCCCCTGACCGGGCCCCGGAACCAACTGCGCCGGTTCCGGGGCCCTGCTGTGTCCTGGGCCTGCCGTTTGTGGGGCCAGACGTGTGGGCGGAGCTCCGGGTGTCCGGGGCTCCGCCCACACGGCCGCATGGTCCGCGCGGCTACGCGGTCTCTTCGGCTTCGGCGGTCGCCTTCGCATCGATGGCGGCCAGTGAGCGCCGCACCTGGTTCTGGTCCGTCGTGTACCAGAAGTCCGGCATCGAGGCCCGCAGATAGCTGCCGTACCGGGCCGTCGCCAGGCGCGGGTCCAGGACCGCCACGACGCCGCGGTCCCCCGTCGCCCGTACGAGACGGCCCGCGCCCTGGGCCATCAGCAGGGCAGCGTGTGTCGCCGCCACGGCCATGAAGCCATTACCGCCGGCGTCCTCGACGGCCTTCTGCCGGGCGCTCATCAGCGGGTCGTCGGGCCGCGGGAACGGGATCTTGTCCATGACGACGAGCTGGCAGCTGGCGCCCGGAACGTCCACGCCCTGCCACAGGGAGAGCGTGCCGAACAGACACGTCTTCGGGTCGGCCGCGAACCCCTTGATGAGCTCGCCGAGCGTCTCCTCGCCCTGGAGCAGGATCGGGTACTCGGGGAGTCGGGTCCGCAGCTCCTCGGCCGCGGCCTGGGCGGCGCGCATGGACGAGAAGAGTCCCAGCGTCCGGCCGCCGGCGGCCTGCATCAGCTCGGACAGCTCGTCCATCATGTCGCTGCGGGTGCCCTCACGCGCGGGGCGTGCCAGGTGCTTGGCGACGTAGAGAATGCCCTGCTTGCGGTACTCGAACGGCGATCCGACATCGACGCCCTTCCACTGCGGCAGGCCCTCGCCCTCCTGGCCCTCGGGGGCCAGGCCCAGAGAGGCACCCACCCCGTTGAAATCGCCGCCCAGCTTGAGCGTTGCCGAGGTCAGCACGACGGACCGCTCCGCGAAGAGCTTCTCCCGCAGCAGGCCGGACACCGACATGGGGGCCACTCTGACGGACGCGCCGAAGCGGTCGTGGCGCTCGTACCAGACGACGTCGTACTCGGAGCCGTTCGTGATGCGCTCGGCCACGTCGTGGATGCTCTCCACGGAGGCCAGGGCCTGCTTGCGTACCGCGTCCTCGTCCTGGACGGACTTGTCGCGCGTGGTGCCCAGGGCCGAGATGACGGTCCGGGAGGCGTCCCGCAGCGCCATCAGCGCGTAGCCGAGGTCCTCCGGGACCTCCTCCAGACGGCCGGGCAGGGCCAGCTCCATGAGCCGCTCGAAGCCCTCGGCCGCGGTCTGGAGCTGATCGGCCGCCTTCTCGTTGACGAGCTTGGCGGAACGGCGCACCGCGCGGTTCACCTGCCCCGGAGTGAGCTCGCCGGTCGCCACACCCGTGACCCGGGAGACGAGCTCGTGCGCCTCGTCCACGATCAGTACCTCGTGGGACGGCAGGACAGGTGCTCCTTCGATGGCGTCGATCGCCAGGAGCGCGTGATTCGTGACGATCACATCGGCGAGCTTGGCCCGCTCGCGGGCCGCCTCGGCGAAGCACTCCTGTCCGTACGCGCACTTGGTGGCGCCCAGACATTCTCTGGAGGAGACCGACACCTGGGACCAGGCCCGGTCGGAGACTCCGGGGGTCAGGTCGTCGCGGTCGCCGGTCTCCGTCTCGTCGGCCCAGTCCCGCATCCGCAGCAGGTCCTGGCCGAGCTTGCTGGTCGGAGCGGCCGCTTCGAACTGGTCGAAGAGCCCCTCCTCCTCGTCCTGCGGCGCTCCTTCATGGAGGCGGTGCAGGCACAGATAGTTCGACCGGCCCTTGAGCATGGCGAACTGGGGGCGCCGGCGCAGCAGGGGGTGCAGCGCGTCGACCGTGCGCGGCAGATCCCGCTCGACGAGCTGGCGCTGGAGGGCCAGCGTGGCCGTCGCGACCACGACCCGCTCGCCGTGCGCCAGGGCAGGGACCAGGTAACCGAGGGACTTACCGGTACCCGTGCCTGCCTGTGCGAGCAGGTGGGAACCGCCGTCGATCGCCTCGGCGACGGTCTCGGCCATGGTCACCTGGCCAGGTCGTTCCGTACCGCCCACGGCGGCGACGGCGGCGTGCAGGAGCTCGGGGAGGGAGGGCTTCGTCATAGCTCGACCACCCTACGGGGCACCACTGACAATCCCGCGATCAAGGCTGGTGCAGTGGATTGGGCACCGTGCCGTGCACGGCCGCGTGGGGGCGCTGCGACCGGTCGCGGTAACCGTCCAGATGCAGTCGGTTGCGATTGAGGCAGAGCCGCTCGATACGGGGAGTGAGGAGGTCGAACATCTCGTACCGCTCCTTGAGCTCGGGGAAGCGCGCCTGATGCCGCACGATCTCAGCGCGCACCAGGGACCAGAACTTCTCTTCCGTGACACCCAGCTGCTGCTCGCACAGGGGCGCCAGATACCGGAAGACGCCGACGAAGAGCCCCGAGTGGATGAACTGGGTCAGGAAGGCGGGCGGCTCGGTGAGCAGGGTCTCGCGGACGTCCTGCGGCATGCGGTCGTGTTCGGGCAGCGGCTCGGCGCTCACGTTCACGTCGTCGACGAAGTCCTTCACCGCGAGCCGCACCGGCACGTCGTGGTCGTCGAAGACGACGATGGCGTTCTCCCCGTGCGGGGAGAACACGGTGCCGTAGCGGTAGAGGAAGTGCAGAAGCGGGGGGAGCAGGGCCGCGAAGAGCCGGCGCAGCCACACCTCGGGGGTCAGCCCGGATCGGGCGACGAGTTCCGCGGTGAACGCCCGGCCGTGCGGGTCCACGTGCAGCAGAGAGGCCAGGGTGCGGGCCCGTTCGCCGGGGGCGAGATACCGGGAGACCGGTTCGCGCCAGATGGCACCCAGCAACTCCTTGTACTGATAAGGAACTTCTTCGAGGCCGTCGTACGCGGGGTGCTCGACGGCGACCGAAGCCACCTCTCCCAGGAGGATGACCCCGCAATCGTCCTTCAAGAAGGGGTCTGTTTCGCGGAGGGAGTGCATCCACGCGGTGACCGACGGTGCCGCGAGCGTGCGCTCTGTGGGCAGGCCCCGCCACACAAGGGTGTTGAGTACGGACAGCGGGAGCTTCACTGTGTGACGGTCGGGGCGCGAGATGTTGAGGAACGTACGAATGGACTGCTGGGGCAGGCGCACGTCGCCGTCGGTGGGGAGCGGCACGATGGCGTCCGTCGCGACGGAGCCGGCGAAGAGCGGCAGCACGATGTTGTTCCACTGCCACGGGTGTACCGGTAGGTACAGGTAGGCCTGCGGGTCCAGGCCGCGCTCCCGGAGGGCCTCGGCGAAGGAGTCCCGCGCCGCCGGGGAGAGTTCACGGTCGTACAGCCGATCGGATGTCGCCAGGTCCGCGACGCCTCGGTAGGCGGCGATCCTCGTGTGGACGGCGATCCACGGGAGCGTCCCGGGGATACGGGCCTCGGGGGCCCAGCGGGCGGTGTCGGAGGCCGAGAACCCCATGCGGCCCTTGTTGAGGACGAGCCAGGGGTGGCCGGTCTGGTGGCCTTCCAGTTCGGCGTATCCGAGCTCGGCGAGCTGGGCCGCGGTGAGCGCGGTGTGGTCGAGACGGGCGTCGGCGGCGAGGGTGACGGTGAGCTCGCGGATGAGATGCCCGAGCGTGGCGCCGTCGAGGTCGAGGACGTGCTTGGCGCGGAGGAGGAAGGCGAGGGGGTCGGTGAAGCGTTCAGGCGGGTTCGTTGCGGGGAGCGAGGGCCTGGGCTCGGCGGCGTCCGCGTCCTTGTCAGTCTGCGCGGGGCGACCGACGGTCCCGCCCGGGCGGTCGGCGGTCTTGTCCGGGCGGTCGACGCTCTCGGCGGGGCGACCGACGGTCTCGTCCGGCCGGCCGGCGCTGTCGTCTGCGCGGCCGGCGATCCACTGGATGCTGCCGGGATCCACGAGCCAGCTGCCGTAGGCGCCCCGGCGGGCCTTGAACCGGAACGCGCCGCCGGGCGGCATGTGGGAGCCCTCGACGGGGAGGGTGTAGAGGTCTGACCGTCCTGGCCGCGGACCAGGCCCATGAGCCGGAGCCGAACCCGGACCATGATCCAGCTCTGGCTCCGGTTCACGTTTCGGTTCGATGATCTCCTCGTACGCGAACTCGCCGATCATCTTCGCCAGCAGCCGGGCTGCGGCGCACTCCCAGTTCTCGGACGTCAGCTCCGCTGGGTCGTACAGAGCGGAGGACGCTGCGGAAGTCTGGGGCTCGGACGGATTCGGCACGGGGACTCCTCGGGAACCGGATCGGGGTGAGCGGTGTACTAAGAGTGACGGGCTCACAGCAGAGCGCGCAGGGCCCGGTCTCGGATCATCAGTGCGGCCCGTTTGTCGGGGAGCTCCACCTCGGCGGAGAAGCGGAAGCCGGCACTCAAAAAGGCGGATACAGAGGGGGTGTTGCGGAGGTCCGGCTCTGCGACGACACGGGCGCAGGGCGGACGGTGGTCGAGTACGAGGTCGGCGACGGCCTTGAGCAGGCCTGTGCCGAGTCCCCGTCCGCGGTTGGCGACACCACCGATAAGGAGGTGAACACCGGTGTCGTGCGGGCGGGCAGGATAGTGGCGGGCCAGTGGGTCGAGGTCGGCGCGGTAGATCTCCCAGTAGCTCATCGGGGTGCCGTCCAGTACGCCGAGGCAAGGGACGCTGCGCCCGTCACCGTCCAGTTGGGGGCGGAGATGGTTCTCCGTGACGCTCTCCGGGCCTTCGAGTTCCCAGAACGCGGCTACGGCTGGATCATTCATCCAGCGACTGATCAGCGCCAGGTCGCGTTCGATACGGACGGGAACCAGCTGAAAGACGCCGGAACGTGTGGTGACCGGTCCCCACGCTCCGACGTTGTCGAGCAGGTCGTCGTCCGCCAGGGCCGTCGAGGTGCCGCCCGGTGCGTGTGGTCGCGTTCCGTCGACTGGGTGCCCGTACCCGGGAAGGACTGCGCCGGTCCCCTGGCCCACGCTGCCGCTGGCCTGCCCGCCGGTTTCACCCTGTCCGGCGATCAGGTCGATGAGTTCGTCGGGCAGACGCAGGTCCAGGGTGTCGGCGACGTCCGTGCCGACGCCGGGCTCGGAGCCTGTGAGCTCGTCGGCGCCGGGGCCCGTGTCGGCGACCTCGTCGGTGACGGCATCGGCAGGGGCGATAGCGGGCGTGGCTCCGGCGTCGGTGCACGCGTCGGTCGATGACACGGCGGCGTTCCTCTCAGGGGATGGGGTGGGCGTGTACCTCAGGAATGAAGGGGGTTGGCGATGGTGACGTAGACGGATTGGGTGTCGACGGGACCGACGAGTTCGTCGAGTCCGTGCAGGCGGGTGAGGAGGTTGGCCTTGCAGCGCAGGGCCGGGGAGTCGAGGAGGTATCCGGGCAGTGGGGTGCGGAGTTTGTCCGGTCCCGACGCGACATCGGAGAGGAACCCGCGGAACGCAGCCAGCAACAGCCCTTCGTCCGCCAGCTGTTGGGAGCCGAAGGCGCCGATGAGACCGAAGACGTTGTTGATCCCGAGGTAGTAGGCGAACCTCTCGTCGGTGACGTCGTCGGAGACGAAGGTGTCGCTGTGGCTGCCGATGCCGGGCAGCCGGCCGTCCAGCTCGGCGCGGCGGGACTCGCGGAAGTAGTAGCCCTGGTTGTCGCGGTAGCGGCCGCCGACGGGCCAGCCTTCGGGATCGAGCAGCAGCAGCGTGTTCTGCTGATGGGCTTCCAGGGCCACGCCGGCGGTGCTGTCGAGCCAGAGCACCGGGCGTACGACGTGTTCGAGGTAGCGCAGGAACCACTCGGCGGCGACGGCGCCTCGGGGGCGACCGGTACGGCCGGCGAGGCGGGTGATCGTCTCGGCGAGGCGGGAGCGCATGAGCTGGCGGTCCGGCTGTCCGTGGGGCACGGCCGGAGGTCTGGGGGACACGAGGCCGGCGATGCAGGCTGCGTCGTCTCCGGGTGCAAACGGGTTGTTCCGGATCATCACGTCCAGGCCGGCCACCGGTTCGCCGTCCGGGCCGTTGACGGCGAGCCAGGCCGGGTCGCGGACGATGTCGAATCCGGGGTGGGCCGCCTGCCACTGCTCGGAGAGCCCGGTGCGCAGCAGTCGGTGGACCTCGACGCCGCGGTGGAGTTCCTTACGGAGGTTCTCCCGACGGGAGTTGGTGATGCGCAGGCCGAGCGAGAGCTTCAGCATGGCCGACGCATCGGGCCGGTAGAGCGTACGGACGGAGGAGGTGGGGTACCAGGAGGCGCCGTGCGGGCCGAGGTCACGCAGAAGGCCGGCGTCGAGGAGGGCCGCGGTCTGGGGGCGGTGCCTGAGTTCGCGCGCCTGCCAGGGGTGCAGGGGCAGCGCGGTGTGTCCGTCGGGCAGGGGCAGTTCCGTCCCGGCGAGTTGGAGGGCGAGCTGGTCTGCCGGCAGTGGGCGGCCCCGATGGGTCCAGGCCGAGTCCATCGCGAGCACCGAGCGGTTCACCGCCATCCAGTGCAGGGGGAAGGATCCCTGCAACTCGGGTGAATAGAGCCGGGATTCGGCCTCGGACAGGCCCTCGCGACTCTTCGGAGTCGGGTGCAGGGGGTGGCCGAGCAGGAGGGACTGTTCGGCGCCCAGGAAGAGGTCGGTCGTGTCGCGGGGGTTCCTGCGACGGTGGGCGATGAAGTCGGCAGTGCGGCGAATCGAGTCGGCGACGCGCCCCACCAGGTCGGCTCCGTCGCCTGAGGGGGTGGGGTGCGAGGAGTGAGGGGTGGCGGGGGGAGACGGCTCGGGGCGGGTGCCCTCGGGGTGGAGGGCCTTGGGGCGTGAGGCTTCGGGGTGGGGGGCCTGCGCCATCGGGTAGGCGGTCTCACCGCTGGGGGCGGGCTGCGCGACGGGGTCGCCGTGGGGACGCGGTGTCTCGGGTGCGGCGGCAGCGGCGACGGCCTCGGGGGTGTCCGCGACGGTCGGCGTGGGCGGCGCGAGGACGCTCGGGGTCGGTGCCGAGGCACTCGGGGCCGGCATCCGGTCGGTGGGAACCGGCGTCCGGCCGGTCGGCGACTCCGGCCCGCCTGGGGCGTCGGATGCGGTGTTCGGCGTGCCCGCCGAGCCCGGAACGCCGCCCTCCTGCCGGGGGGCGTCACCGCCGCTTCCGCCGCCGGCCCTCACCCGGACGCCGCCGCCACCCCCGACCTCGGCCGCGCTTCCCGGGCCCGATGCCTCGCGGCTCAGGAGGGCGGCGACCGTGACGGCGTCGACGTGCGGGGCGTCCAGCGGGCCGTCCTGGAGATGGGGCATGCCGAACCGGTGCCAGCCGGTCGCGGACCAGTAGTGGACAGGGATGAGGAGGGCGGTGCCACTTGCGGGCAGAGGAATGCGCAGAGTGCCGTGCGGGGGTTCGGCCAGATCGTTCTCCCGCACCCAGCAGCGGAGCAGGTTCTCGACGGCCGCGGCCTGGGCCGCGGTGCCGGGGTCGGGATGCTCCAGCAGGTCGGCGGTGGAGCCGTGCAGATGCTCGGCCTCCTGGCTGCCGTCCTTCTGCCGGGGGACCGTCCCGCGTTCCGGGGCGAGTTGGGGCTGCGTGTCGCAGGCTCCGCTCGCCTGGGGGCGGTGTCGGTCGTCGGGTGCGGGATTGGCGTTCAACGGGGCTTCCTTGTGGGGTAGTTGACTCCGTGGTGCGGTGGTCCGGACTGTCCGGTGTTCCGCTGCTGTCCGTGGTGGTCCGTGTTGTGGTGGCCCAGGCCCGGTGGGTATGGGGCTTCAGGACGGGGCCGGTCCCGGCTGGGCTATCCGCAATGGGTGCGGGCCGCCTCGGCCAGGGCGTCGGCGAGACGCTCGACGACGGCGGCAGCCTGTTCGTCGGTGATCGTGAGGGGCGGCAGAAGGCGTACGACGCTGGAGTGGCGGCCGCCGAGCTCGACGATGAGTCCACGCCGGAGGCATTCGCGCTGCACGGACGCGGCGAGTCCGGGGGCGGGAGGATGTGGGCTCAGGTCGGGTGCGGCCGGTCGGTCCGGGTCCTGGGCGGCGCCCACGTCGACCAGTTCGACGCCGATCATCAGGCCGCGGCCCCGCACGTCCCCGATGCAGGGGTGTTCGGCGGCGAGGCCCTGGAGCTGGCCCACCATGCGGGCGCCCAGGAGGGCGGCGCGTTCGGCGAGACGGTTCTCCCGGACATGGGCGAGGGTCGCGGCGCCGGCGGCCATGGCGAGCTGGTTCCCGCGGAACGTGCCGGCGTGGGCCCCGGGTTGCCACACGTCGAGGTCGTCCCGGTAGACGACGACGGCCAGGGGAAGGCTGCCGCCGATCGCCTTGGACAGGACCATGACGTCGGGCACCACGCCGCTGTGTTCGACGGCCCAGAAGGCGCCGGTCCTGCCGACGCCGGTCTGGACCTCGTCGGCGATCAGGGGGATGGAGCGTGCCGCGGTCAGTTCCCGCATCCGCCGCATCCAGGCGTCGGGCGCGGGAATCACCCCGCCTTCCCCCTGGACGGGTTCGAGGATCATGCCGGCGGGGTGCGGCACCCCCGACTTGGGGTCGTCGAGGAGGGATTCGGTCCAGCGCGCGGAGAGTTCGGCGCCGCGCTCACCGCCGACGCCGAAGGGACAGCGGTAGTCCTGCGGAAAGGGGAGCCGCGCGACCCTGACGTCCTGCGCTCCGCCGGACGCTTCGAGCGCCCCCGCGGTCATCCCGTGATAGGCGCCGGTGAAGGCGAGCATTCCGCTGCGGCCGGTGGCCGTGCGGACGAGTTTCAGGGCGGCCTCCACCGCGTCGGTGCCGGCCGGTCCGCAGAACTGGATCCGTGCCCGCTCGGCGAGTCCGGCGGGCAGCGTTCGGAAGAGTTCCGTCGTGAAGGCGTCCTTCACGGGGGTGGCCAGATCGAGCACATGCAGGGGGGCGCCGGAGTCGAGTACGCGTCTGATCGCTTCGAGCACGACAGGGTGATTGTGGCCGAGGGCCAGCGTGCCCGCGCCGGAGAGGCAGTCGAGGTACCGGCGTCCGTCGGCGCCCTCGATCGTCAGGCCGCGGGCCCGCACGGGCACGATCGGCAGGGCGCGCGCATAGGTGCGGGCCGCCGACTCCCGCGCGGACTGCCGCCGCAGGATTCCCTCTTGGGCAACGCCCTCACGGGCGGCGCCCCCCTCATACCCCGCGGACATCGCCGCGGACGCAGGCTCGGTGACGGCCACGACTGTTGGTCCTCCCCTTGGATCCCGCTGGATCCGGTCGATTTCTCGGTACGGGGGATCAGTTGACGTACGGGTGTCCGGGGCGGAACCCCAAGGACCGAGCGACGACGGCGAATCCCCCGTACGTACCAACGACGGTGACTGCGCGGGATCACGGGTCGGGGGAAAATCCTTGTCGCTCGGAAGATCCATGCCGTGACGGAACCGTTGCCGTTCCGTGGGTAGTCCCCCACAGCGCGCGCATAGGGTGGGTTGCCGTTCGACGGAGGGCGGAGGGTTCGGTCGCGGGGCGAGGCACATCAAGTGCCGAGCGTGGCGCGGCGGGTTCACGACCGACGGCGGCCGGCACTGCACAGTTCTCGAAGCCCAGGGGGATTCACGACATGCGACCCATACGTCCGCTCTCGACCGATCGGCGCGGGAGGAGCGCGCGCCGCAGAACCTCCCCCGTGGCGGCTCTCGCCGTCGGTGCGGCGCTCGCACTCACCGCCACCGCGTGCGGTCCCGGCGACGACAACGCGGACTCGAAGCCGACCGCGTCCGCCGCGCAGGGCGGCAGCGACAAGATCCAGATCCCGGACGACATCAAGGACCGGCTCAAGGAGCACGGTATTGATCTGGACAAGTGGAAGAACGGCGAGTGGAAGAACTGGGACAAGGACAAGTGGCTGCGTGAGGCGCAGGACTACGTCAACCCCATCATCGACGGTCTGTGGGACCCGGACCGGATGCGTGACGCCGACAAGAACCCGGACAACGAGGTCGACGACAACGACATCTCGGGCGACCAGGGCGTGACCGACCCGACGCCGCAGCCGGTGAAGGCCGCGGCCGTCGGCACGCCGTACCACGACAGCGCGCCGTACGCGGGAAAGCTCTTCTTCGACGGCCCCGAGGGCTCGATGGTCTGCTCGGCGACGGTCGTCACGGACCCCGCGCACCCGGGCAAGTCGAACATGGTGTGGACCGCGGGTCACTGCGTGCACGCCGGCAAGAGCGGCGGCTGGTACCGCAACATCGCCTTCGTGCCCTCGTACAACAACGCGGGCCTGTCGGACGAGCAGCTCAAGACCGCCACCAAGGAAGAGGTCGCTCCGTACGGCGTCTGGTGGGGCGCGTGGGCGCAGACGTCCGACCAGTGGATCGAGCAGGGCGGTCCGACGGGCGGTCAGGGCGCGCCGTACGACTTCGCGGTCATCCAGGTCACGCCGGAAAAGGGCAGCGAGGGCAAGTCTCTTGAGGAGGCGGTCGGTTCGGCCGTGCCGGTCGACTTCAACGCGCCCGCGGTGCCGAAGATCGCGACGATGACGGCGAAGGGCTACCCGGCCGCGCCGCCGTACGACGGCCAGACGCTCTACCAGTGCGCCGACAAGCCGGGCCGGCTCTCGCTCGCGAAGGCCGAGCCGACGATGTACCGCATCGGGTGCACCATGACCGGCGGTTCCTCCGGTGGCGGCTGGATCGCGCAGGGCTCCAGCGGCAAGCCGTCGCTGGTGTCGAACACGTCGATCGGCCCGGTGACGGCCGGTTGGCTCGCGGGCCCGCGCCTCGGCAAGGAGGCCAAGGGGATCTACGACGCGGTCAGCAAGAAGTACGCCGGCCAGTAGGGCGGGCAACGCCGGTGAGCAGGCAACGAACAGCGGCGGGGTGACGAAACCTTCACCACCCCGCCGCTGTTCGTCCCCAACTCCACAGGCATAGTGGGGTGCTGCGTTCGAGATCTCCGCACGGAGCTCACATCGAACCTGACAAGCTCATGACACATTCGCGTCAACGGGGGTAACTGCACCATGCGTTCCATACGTCCGTCATCCAGGCGGAGCCGGGGCCGTCGCAACGTCCTCGCCGCTACGGGTCTCGCCGCGGCCCTGGCGCTCACCGCCACTGCCTGCGGCCCGAGTGACGACAAGGCGAGTGACAAGTCGGGCGCCACGGCGTCGCAGGGATCCGACAAGGGATCCGACGGCCAGCTGCCCGGGGGCATCGCCGACCAGCTCAAGAAGCACGGCATCGACCCGGACAAGTGGCAGAACGGCGCCTGGAAGAACTGGGACAAGGACGACTGGCTGCGCGAGGCCAAGGACTTCGTCAACCCGGTCATCAAGGACCACTGGAAGCCCGAGCGGATGAAGTCCGCCAAGGACCCGGACAAGACGATCGCCGCGAAGGACGCGCCGTCCGACCAGGGCGCCACGGACCCTGAGCCGCAGCCCGTCAAGGCCGTGCCCGAGAAGACCCCGTACCACGAGAACGCCGCCCCGGTCGGCAAGGTCTTCTTCGACTCGCCCGAGGGTTCGATGGTCTGCTCCGGCACCGTCGTGAAGGACCCGCGCAACCCGGGCAAGTCCAACCTCGTCTGGACCGCGGGCCACTGCGTGCACGCGGGCGCGGCGGGCGGCTGGTACCGCAACATCGCCTTCGTCCCGGCCTACAACGACCTGGGCAAGTCCGAGGCGCAGCTGCAGAACGCAGCACCGCAGGAGATCGCCCCGTACGGCACCTTCTGGGCCGACTGGGCCTCCACCTCCAACGAGTGGATCGACACGGGCGCCGAGTCGGGTGGTGCGGGCGCGCCGTACGACTACGCGGTGCTGCACGTGAAGCCGGAGCAGGGTTCCAAGTCCCTCGAGGAGACGGTCGGCAACGCGCTGCCCGTCGACTTCTCCGAGCCGGTCGTCCAGTCGGTGAGCAGCATGGGTGCCTGGGGCTACCCGGCCGCGCCGCCGTTCAACGGCCAGCTGATGCACAAGTGCATCGACCGCCCGGGCCGCCTGTCCCTCAGCCCCGACATGCCGACGATGTACCGCATCGGCTGCACCATGACCGGCGGTTCGTCCGGCGGCGGCTGGTTCCGGATGGTCGACGGAAAGACGCAGCTGGTGTCGAACACGTCGATCGGCCCGGCCGAGAACACCTGGCTGGCCGGACCGCAGCTGGGCAAGGGCGCCCAGCAGGTCTTCGACACGATGAGCGAGAAGTACGGCAGCCAGTAACCACCGGCTTCACCGAACGAACGAGGGCCCGCCCCCAGGAAGTTGGGGGCGGGCCCTCGCCGTCGGCACTGGACGCCCGGCTGCTGCCGGAGCGTCAGCTCGCTGCCGCCGCCAGGAGGTACGGCGCGAACTCGGCGGCGAGTTCCTCGTGCACCCGCGCGTTGAGCAGGGTGCCGTCCGCGGTGTGCTCCTCGGAGATCACCTCGCCGTCGGCGTGCGCACGCGCGACCAGCTGGCCGTGCGTGTACGGCACGAGCGCCTCGATCTCGACCTCGGGACGCGGCAGCTCGTCGTCGATGATCGCGAGCAGCTTGTCGATGCCGAGCCCGGTGCGGGCCGACACCGCGATCGCGCGCTTCTCGACGCGCAGCATCCGCTGGAGGACGAGGGGGTCGGCCGCGTCCGCCTTGTTGATCACCACGATCTCGGGCACCTGCGTGGCGCCCACGTCCCGGATGACCTCGCGCACGGCGGCCAGCTGCTCCTCCGGCGCCGGGTGCGATCCGTCCACGACGTGCAGGATCAGGTCGGAGTCACCGACCTCCTCCATCGTGGAGCGGAAGGCCTCGACGAGGTGGTGCGGCAGGTGCCGTACGAAACCGACCGTGTCGGCCAGTGTGTAGAGACGGCCGCTGGGGGTCTCGGCCCTGCGGACGGTCGGGTCGAGGGTGGCGAACAGGGCGTTCTCCACCAGGACACCGGCGCCCGTCAGGCGGTTGAGCAGGGACGACTTGCCCGCGTTGGTGTATCCGGCGATGGCCACCGAAGGCACCTTGTTGCGGCGCCGCTCCTGGCGCTTGATGTCGCGGCCCGTCTTCATGTCCGCGATTTCCCGGCGCATCTTCGCCATCTTCTCGCGGATCCGTCGCCGGTCCGTCTCGATCTTGGTCTCACCGGGACCACGGGTGGCCATGCCGCCACCGCCGCCGCCACCCATCTGCCGGGAGAGCGACTGACCCCAGCCGCGCAGTCGCGGCAGCATGTACTGCATCTGCGCGAGGGCGACCTGCGCCTTGCCCTCTCGGGACTTGGCGTGCTGGGCGAAGATGTCGAGGATCAGGGCGGTCCTGTCGACCACCTTGACCTTGACGACGTCCTCGAGGTGGATGAGCTGGCCGGGGCTGAGCTCACCGTCACACACGACGGTGTCGGCTCCAGTCTCCAGGACGATGTCGCGCAGCTCCAGGGCCTTGCCCGAGCCGATGTACGTCGCCGCGTCGGGCTTGTCACGGCGCTGGATGACGCCGTCGAGCACCAGGGCGCCGGCGGTCTCGGCGAGAGCGGCGAGCTCCGCGAGGGAGTTCTCCGCGTCATTGACCGTGCCCGAGGTCCACACACCCACGAGCACGACCCGCTCCAGACGGAGCTGTCGGTACTCGACTTCGGTGACGTCCTCGAGCTCGGTGGAGAGGCCCGCGACACGGCGCAGGGCCGCACGCTCGGAACGGTCGAACTGGTCGCCGTCCCGCTCTCCGTCGATCTCGTGGCTCCAGGCGACGTCCTCTTCCATCAGGGCATCGGCCCGAAGACCTTCGGGGTTTTTCTGCGCGAAGCTCTGCGCGTCCTGGGAAGGGGAAGAAGAGGAGGTCATTGGATCCTTACGTCGAGGTGTTCGGTATGTGTGACGGTCCGCGCATGACAGCGTGGTCCTTCGAATGACACAACGTCCCGGGCGGTCCGTAGATTCCCGGGCCGGCCGTGCCGCCGACCTGAAGATGGTCGCACGGCACGGCCCGTCTCGTCACCCGACTTATTGCCCGCCGGCGCGGGGCCCGAAGCGTGTCCTGCCCGGCCTGTCCGCCGCCGGTCGACGGCCTATCCCTTGGCCGGCTTGGCCTTCTCCACCGGGGCCGGCTTCGCCTTCTCCACCAGGGTCGGCTTCGCCTTCACCACGGGCGCCGACTTCCAGTCCGGGTGACCCGGCATCGGCGGCGTCTTCGTGCCGTACAGCCACGCCCGGAAGAAGCCCCGGAGATCGCGGCCGGAGGTCTGCGAGGCGAGGCTGATGAAGTCCGCCGTGCTCGCCGTGCCGTCACGGTGCGTGCGCACCCAGTCGCGCTCCAGCCGCTCGAAGGCTGGGGTGCCGATCTCCTGGCGGAGCGCGTAGAGCACGAGGGAGCTGCCGTCGTAGACCACGGGCCGGAAGAGGCTGATCTTCTGTCCCGGCTTCGGGCCCTTGGGGGCGGCCGGCGGGCCGCCCGCGGCGCGCCAGCCGTCCGAGGCGCGGTAGGCCTCGCGCATGCGCTTGGCCATGGACTGGTGGCCCTTCTCCTGGGCGTAGAGGGCTTCGTACCAACTGGCGTGGCCCTCGTTCAGCCACAGGTCGGACCAGGTGCGCGGGCTGACGCTGTCGCCGAACCACTGGTGCGCCATCTCATGGACCATGATCGAGTCGATGTACCAGGAGGGGTACGCGGGCTCCGTGAAGATGTCCTTCTCGAAGAGGGAGAGCGTCTGGGTCTCCAGCTCGAAGCCGGTCCGGGCCTGGGCGATCAGGAGGCCGTAGTTCTCGAAGGGGTAGCGGCCGACCTTCCCTTCCATCCAGGCGAGCTGGGCGGGCGTCTTCTTGAGCCACGGTTCGAGGACCTTGCGGTCCTTGGCGGGCACCACGTCACGGACGGGCAGCCCGTGCGGCCCCTCGCGGTGCAGCACCGCGGAGCGACCGATCGAGACCTGCGCCAGCTCGGTGGCCATGGGGTGGAGGGTGTGGTACGACCAGCTGGTGTCCGCCCCGTGGCGCATCTTCAGGAAGGGCACCCCGTTGGCGACGACCGTGAGCGCCTTGGGGGCGGTGACCCGGAACGTGAACCGGGCCTTGTCCGAAGGGTGGTCGTTGCTCGGGAACACGCGGTGCCCGGCGTCGGCCTGATTGGCCAGGGCGAGACCGTCCTTGGTCTGCACCCAGCCGCCCTCCTCCTTGCCGGGTACCGGGTTGCTGGTGTGCCGCACGGTGATCTCCAGCGGGGCACCTTCCGGGACGGCGGTCTCGGGCGTGACGATCAGGTCCTCGTCGCTGGTGTCGAACCGTGCGGGCCTGCCGTTGACCTCTACGGAGCGGACGGTTCCGTGCGCGAAGTCGAGATTCACCTGCTCGAGGCGGGCGGTCGCCGTGGCCTCGATCTTGGTGACGGCGTCGAGCGGCTTCTTGTTGTCGCCGTGGTACGTGAACGCGATGTCGTACGACTCCACGTCGTAGCCCGGATTGCCGAGGTGTGGGAAGAGCCGGTCGCCGATGCCCAGCGGGACGGCCGGCGGCGGCGCGCTCGCGGCGAGAAGTGCGGTGGAGGCGGCCGCGGCGACGAGCGCGGTGCCCATGCGGATGGCGCGGGGGGTGAGCAGCATGAACTACGGCTATCAGCGTGCGCGTCCGGACTCCGGCGGGACGCGCCACACCCACCCGAACGAGACCCTACGAGGTGGTCTGGGCGGAGTGCTGTGCGCGGCTGACGTCGTACACCCCCGCGATGTTGCGCATGGCGCGCATCAGTCCGGGAAGCGTTGCCGCGTCGGGGAGTTGGAGCGTGTAGGTGTGGCGAACGCGGCCCTGGGCCGGCGGTTCCACGGTCGCCGAGATCACGGCGACGCTCTCCAGGGCGATGGCTTCGGTGAGATCGGCCAGCAGATGCGGCCGGCTGAACGATTCGGCGATCAGGGAGACCCGGCACTGCCTGGTGTCGCCCCAGTGCACGCCGACCTCGGCGCGTCCCACGCTCTTCATGCGCGCCACGCCGTGACACTCCGCGCGGTGCACGGTCACGACACCGCCGCGTACGGCGAAGGCGGTCACGGCGTCGGGCGGCACGGGCGTACAGCAGCCCGCGAGGCGGACCAAGGCGCCCGGCTGGTCCACGACGGCGTTCGCCTCGACGGGGCGGCCCGCGGGCGCGCTCTGAGGCGCCCTGGGCGCCGACTCCGGGGCGCGCCTGTCCTCGGGCTCGGGCTGGGGGGTGGCCGGGTGGGTCGTGAGCCAGCGCCGGATGGCGATGCGCGCGGCGGGTGTGCGGGCGTGGTCGAGCCAGTCCCTGGAGGGCTCGGAGGCGGGGTCCTGGCCCATGAGGAGCTGGACGGTGTCCCCGTCGCTCAGGACCGTGCTGAGCGTCGCCAGCCGGCCGTTGACCCGGGCTCCGATGCAGGCGTGCGCGTCCTCGCCGTACTGGGCGTACGCGGCGTCGACGCAGCTGGCGCCCGCGGGCAGGCCGAGCGTGCCGCCGTCGGGCCGGAAGACGGTGATCTCGCGGTCCTGGGCGAGGTCTTCGCGCAGCGTCGACCAGAAGGTGTCCGCGTCCGGGGCGGCCTCCTGCCAGTCGAGAAGGCGGGAGAGCCAGCCGGGCCTGGTCGGGTCGGCGCGCTCCCCCATGCTGTCCGTCTGCTCGTCCGCGGGGGGAGCGTAGGGATTGCCGAGCGCGACGACTCCGGCCTCGGCGACCTTGTGCATCTGGTGGGTGCGGATGAGGACTTCGGCGACCTCGCCGTCACCGCGCGACACGGCCGTGTGCAGCGACTGGTACAGGTTGAACTTCGGTACGGCGATGAAGTCCTTGAACTCCGAGACGACGGGCGTGAAGCACGTGTGCAGCTCGCCGAGCACCCCGTAGCAGTCGGCGTCCTCGCCGACGAGTACCAGCAGGCGCCCGAAGTCCGCTCCGCGCAGCGTTCCGCGCTTGCGTCTCACCCGGTGCACGGAGACGAAGTGCCGTGGCCTGATCAGCACTTCGGCCGCGATCCCGGCGTCCTTGAGGACGGCGCGGGCGTCCTCGGCGATCTCCGCGAGGGGATCGTTGTCCCGCGCGTCGTTGGCCGCGACGAGCTCGCGGGTCTGCGTGCACTCGTCGGGGTGCAGGATCGCGAAGACGAGATCCTCCAGCTCGGTCTTGAGTGCCTGGACGCCGAGGCGTTCGGCGAGCGGGATGAGGACGTCCCGGGTGACCTTGGCGATACGCGCCTGTTTCTCGGGGCGCATCACGCCGAGGGTGCGCATGTTGTGCAGCCGGTCGGCGAGTTTGATCGACATGACCCGCACGTCGTTGCCGGTGGCGACGAGCATCTTGCGGAAGGTCTCGGGTTCGGCGGCCGCTCCGTAGTCGACCTTTTCGAGCTTGGTCACGCCGTCGACGAGATAGGCGACCTCGTCACCGAACTCCGTACGCACCTGATCGAGCGTCACCTCGGTGTCCTCGACGGTGTCGTGGAGGAGTGACGCGGTCAGTGTCGTCGTCTCGGCGCCCAGCTCGGCGAGGATCAGGGTCACGGCGAGCGGGTGTGTGATGTAGGGCTCGCCGCTCTTGCGCATCTGTCCCCGGTGGGAGGACTCGGCCAGGACGTACGCCCGGCGCAGCGGCTCCAGGGGCGCTTCCGGGTGGTGGGCGCGGTGGGCCTCGACCACGTGGCCGATCGCGTCGGGCAGCCGGTTGCCCGCGGTGGGGCCGAGGAGCGCGGCCCAGCCGATGCGGCGCAGGTCGATCCGGGGACGGCCGCGCCGACGGTGCGCGCCCGGTGTGATCGGGCCCGGCGAAGCGGGATTGGTCGCCTCCGCACTCATGAGCACCTCCGGCTGCGTCGACCGGCGGCGGTCTGCGGGTTCCCGCCCGGGCCGGTGCTTGATGCTACCGAGCCCATCACGTGGAGCAGTCCCCCTCTCGCCCAGCGTGAAACGGATCACCCATTCGAGCGAACGTTCAGGGGTTTACGGTTTCGAGACCCGCCAGCCAGTCCGTGTCGATCTCTCCCTCGGCGACGATCACCGCTGGTCCCGTCATCTCGATCTCCCCGTCGGCCCGCTCCGTGATCACGAGCCGTCCGCCGGGCAGGTCCACGGCGTACGTCACGGGCGATCCGGTGACCGCCGGGTCCAGGCCGTCCCTGCGGGCCGCCGCGACGGCCACGGCGCACGCGCCCGTGCCGCACGAGCGGGTCTCGCCCACGCCGCGCTCGTGGACCCGCATGGCGACGTGGCGGGGGCCGCGGTCGACGACGAATTCGACGTTCACCCCGTCCGGGTAGGCCGTGGCCGGGGAGAAGGGCGGCGCGGTGAAGAGGTTGCCGGCCTGGGAGAGGTCGTCCACGAAGGCGACGGCGTGGGGGTTCCCCATGTTCACGTTGCGCGCGGACCAGCTGTGGTCGGCGACGCTGACGGTGACATCCCCTTCGGGGAGGACGGCCTTGCCCATGCCGACCGTGATGTCGCCCTCCTTGTCGATGTGCACGCTCTTCACGCCTCCGCGCGTGGCCACCGCGAGGTCGCCCTCGCCGACATGACCGGCGCGCTGGAGGTAGTGGGCGAACACCCGCACGCCGTTGCCGCACATCTCGGCGATCGAGCCGTCGCCGTTGCGGTAGTCCATGAACCACTCGGCCTCGGAAGCCAGGTGCCGCGCGTCGGGGTGGGCTGCGGAGCGCACCACGTGCAGCAGGCCGTCGCCGCCGATTCCGGCGCGGCGGTCGCACAGGGCTGCGACGGCCGCCGGGGGCAGCTCCAGGGCGTTCTCCGGGTCGGGGACGATCACGAAGTCGTTCTCGGTCCCGTGCCCCTTGAGGAAGGCGATCCGCGTGCTCATTCCTCGATCGTACGGGGTGACGCCGGCGCCCCGTCGGGACGGCCCGGTACGTGGACTACCGAAGGCGGGCGACGCGCCACACGGCGAGGACGGCGACGGCGGCGACCACGACCGCGTACGCGCCGACGACCCGCCAGTCCGGGCGCCGGCCCGATCCGCGGGCCGGGAAGCCGGGCCAGGTGTAGCCGACGCGGCGCGCGGCCATCATTCCCCAGCCTGCGGCGCAGGAGCTGATCAGCAGCCCCAGCATGGCCACGACGGCCCCGCCGTCCCCGAACTCGAAGAAGAGCGGGAACGCGAACATCAGGGAGCCGATCGCGGAGAGGATCACGATGGGCGCGAGCTGCCACAGGCGCAGGCGGCGCTGCGGGCGCAGCTCCACCTCGACCTCGGCGCCCCCGGCCTGCGATGCGAGCTCCTCGGCCGTGGGGCCGTCGGCGATCACACCGTCCGGGATCGCGTCCGGTCCGTCAGGGCTCAGCTGTTCCCCGCCGGGTGCGGTGTCACGAGGGCCGGCCTCCATCGCCACGCGCCCTCCCACTTCGGACTCCACTGGTCGATCGATGGTCGATGATGGCACGCTCCCAGGGGCCGCGATGACGGCCGGAGCGTCCCGATGCCATCACGTGATCAGGCTGTGACCGGTCGTTCGATCAACGTCATTGCCCGGGCCGGGAGTTCCCCGCGTGCGTCCGCCGCGCCGCTGAGCCAGTGGACGCGCGGGTCGCGCCGGAACCAGGAGTCCTGACGGCGCGCGAAGCGCTTGGTGGCGCGGACGGTCTCGGCGCGCGCCTCGTCCTCGGTGCACTCCCCCGCCAGCGCGGCGAGCACCTGCTGGTAGCCGAGCGCGCGCGACGCCGTACGCCCCTCCCGCAGGCCGCGCGCCTCCAGGGTGCGCACCTCGTCCACGAGCCCGGCGTCCCACATGCGGTCGACGCGGGTCGCGATGCGCTCGTCGAGTTCGGGGCGCGCCACGTCGACGCCGATCTGGACGGTGTCGTAGACGGACTCGTGTCCGGGCAGGTTGGCCGTGAAGGGCTTGCCCGTGATCTCGATGACCTCGAGGGCGCGGACGATGCGCCTGCCGTTGCTCGGCAGGATCGCCTGGGCGGCCCCCGGGTCGGAGACCGCGAGGCGGGCGTGCAGGGCGCCGGAGCCGCGCAGGGCGAGCTCCTCCTCCAGGCGGGCGCGCACCTCGGGGTCGGTGCCCGGGAACTCCAGGTGGTCCACCGCTCCGCGGACGTAGAGGCCGGAGCCGCCGACCAGGACGGGCCAGCGTCCCTCGGCGAGCAGCCGGTCGATCTCGGCGCGGGCGAGCTTCTGGTACTCCGCGACGCTGGCCGCCTCGGTGACGTCCCAGATGTCCAGGAGGTGGTGCGGGATGCCGCCGCGCTCCTCGGGCGTCAGTTTGGCGGTGCCGATATCCATCCCCCGGTAGAGCTGCATGGAGTCGGCGTTGACGACCTCGCCGCCGAGTTCTCTGGCGAGAAAAACGCCCAGATCGGACTTTCCGGCCGCAGTGGGTCCGACGACGGCGATGACCCGCGGAGCGGGAGCTGCACTACTCACCGCCCCAGTCTCGCAAACCTCGGCACCTGTTCCCGAACGAGCTACGTGACGCCACAGGTCCGGGGTCGTTCCCAGTTGCGAGGTCCCGACCGCCGGTTTCGAGCGCCTCAGACCGGGGCGACGCAATCGGACGCACCGGCGACGCGGGATTTCGCCCGCACGAGTAACGTATGGAGTTGAAATGGGTGTTTTTACCAGGTTTCGCCGGAAGTCGAAGGACACGGAGGCGGCGTCAACCGTCGAGGCGCAGGCCGCCACTCTGACGGCCGAACCCGAGGCGGAGGGCTCCTCCCCCGAGACCTCCGGGACTTCCGAGACCGCCGACACCTCAGCTGCCGCCGACACCACGGCGCCGGAGGAGTCCACGGAAGCTGCCGTCACCCCCGAGCCCGCCGCGGCGGAGCCCGTGGAGATTCCCAAGCAGCAGTCCGCGGAGGAGGCCGCCGACAACGGGGCCGGTGACAGCGCCCGTAAGTAGTACCCGCGAGTGAAGGTGAACCCATGGGCATCCTGGACACGCTGAAAGCCAAGCTCAACAAGGACAAGGCCTCGGACCTCGCGCGCCAGCACGGGGACAAGATCGACCAGGGTCTGGACAAGGCCGGGAAGACGGCCGACGGGAAGACCCAGGGCAAGTACAGCGACCAGATCCAGACAGGCACGAGCAAGGCCAAGGACGCTATGGACCGCTTCGGGGGTCAGGACAAGGGTGGCGGCACACCGCCACCTCCCGCCTCCTGAGGCGCGCGGTACCAGCACACTGCGGACGGCCGCGGAGCCCAGTGCGGCTCCGCGGCCGTCGCCGTTCGGGCGCAGCCGCTCGGCTACGACCAGTGAGCGACGAAATAGCCCACTCCGTAGGGAGCGCCCTCGTACAGGAGACGCCAATCACCGTCCTCTTCGAAGGCTGCGGTGAGGATCTGCCACGGGGCGCGGCCGGAGATCTTGAGTTCGCGGGCGAGGTCCTCGTCGAGGTTCGCGAAGAAGCCTTCGGGGTCGCCGTTGGCCAGGGCCTGCGCGATCGACGTGTCGACCCCCTCGGCACGCTCGTCCAGATAGCCGGGCGCCTTCACGCTGCGGCAGGCCGTCCCGTCGCCCATCAGCAGGAATCCCACGCGCTCGGCCCATCCACCGAGGTGGACGCCGTCCTCGCCATTGGCCGGCCAGGACCTGCCGCCCTCCACCTCGTAGCCCGCCACAGGGCCGGTCCACCCGGCCCTCTCGAGCAGCCAGGCGCCCACCGTGAGGGACAGGGGCAGCCGGTGCGCCGACACCTCGGCTCCCTCGGGAGCCGCGCCGAGGCGCACCTCGCAGTCCACACCGAACGGCTGGAAACCGCCCCTGGCACCCTGCTTGTGCGTACGGGTCACCGGCCCCTCGCCGACGACCACGATGAGGTCGGGCCGGGCGGCCAGGACCGTGCGGACGGCCTCGTCACAGGCCGCGCGCACGGCGTCCAGCTCGGGGGCCGCACCCGCGGCGACCTCGGGTACGAGCAGGGGCGGGCAGGGGCAGACGGCGGCGGTGACAAGCATGATCGGCAGCCTACTGCGCCTCGTGCGGCCCCCAGCGAGTGGTTCCGTCAGTTGACGGCGCAGCCGCCCGTGGCCGCCGGCAGCGGGGCCGGGACGCCCACCGAGGGCAGGCCGAGCATGACGCCCTGCTTCTGGTCGGGCTCCGCGTTCCGCTTCTCCCAGGCGTCACCCGCGCGCGTGCGGCGCACCTCGAGGACGTCGCCCTCGGCGAGCAGGTGGTGCGGGGCCGCGTAGGTGATCTCGACGGTGACCACGTCACCGGGGCGCACCTCGGTGCCGGGCTTGGTGAAGTGCACCAGGCGGTTGTCGGGGGCGCGGCCGGACAAGCGGTGCGTGGCACCGTCCTTGCGGCCCTCGCCCTCGGCGACCATCAGTTCCAGGGTGCGGCCGACCTGCTTCTTGTTCTCGTCCCAGGAGATCTCCTCCTGGAGTTCGACCAGGCGCATGTAGCGCTCCTGGACGACCTCCTTGGGGATCTGGCCCTCCATGGTCGCGGCCGGGGTCCCGGGCCGCTTGGAGTACTGGAACGTGAAGGCGTTCGCGAAGCGGGCCTCGCGGACCGCGTGCATCGTCTGCTCGAAGTCCTCCTCGGTCTCGCCGGGGAAGCCCACGATGATGTCCGTGGAGATGGCGGCGTGCGGGATCGCGGCGCGCACCTTCTCGATGATCCCGAGGTAGCGCTCCTGCCGGTAGGACCGGCGCATCGCCTTCAGGACGGTGTCCGACCCGGACTGCATCGGCATGTGCAGCTGGGGCATCACGTTCGGCGTCTCGGCCATGGCGGCGATCACGTCGTCGGTGAAGTCGCGCGGGTGCGGGGACGTGAAGCGCACCCGCTCCAGGCCCTCGATCTTCCCGCAGGCGCGCAGCAGCTTGCTGAAGGCCTCGCGGTCACCGATGTCCGAGCCGTACGCGTTCACGTTCTGGCCGAGCAGTGTGATCTCGCTGACGCCCTCGCCGACGAGCGCCTCGATCTCGGCGAGGATGTCGCCGGTCCTGCGGTCCTTCTCCTTGCCGCGCAGGGCGGGCACGATGCAGAAGGTGCAGGTGTTGTTGCAGCCGACGGAGATGGAGACCCAGGCCGCGTACGCGCTCTCGCGGCGGGTCGGCAGCGTGGAGGGGAACGCCTCCAGGGACTCGGCGATCTCGATCTGCGCCTCCTCCTGGATGCGGGCGCGCTCCAGGAGGACGGGCAGCTTGCCGATGTTGTGCGTGCCGAAGACGACGTCCACCCAGGGCGCCTTCTTGACGATGGTGTCGCGGTCCTTCTGGGCGAGGCAGCCGCCGACGGCGATCTGCATGCCGGGCCGCTTCGTCTTCATCGGCGCCAGGCGGCCGAGATTGCCGTACAGCTTGTTGTCCGCGTTCTCGCGGACGGCGCACGTGTTGAAGACGACGACGTCGGCGTCGCCGTCGGCGCCCTCGGGCGCACGGACGTATCCGGCGTCCTCAAGGAGGCCGGAGAGCCGCTCGGAGTCGTGGACGTTCATCTGGCACCCGTAGGTGCGCACCTCGTACGTCTTGAATTGTTGAACGTCCACTGCCTGACTCCGGTCGCTGCTGGTCATGCACTCCAGGGTAGGCGGTGCCGGGAGCCCCTCTGCTCCCGCCGCCGGACCCCGGGACTCATCCCACGACGGTCCAGGTGTCGCCGCCGGCGAGCAGTGCGGCCAGGTCGCCTTTTCCGTTCTGTTCGATGGCTTCGTCGAGCTGTTCGGACATCTGGACGTCGTAGACGGGCCGCTCGGTGGAGCGGAAGACGCCGATGGGTGTGTGGTGCAGGGTGTGCGGGTCGGCCAGGCGGGACAGGGCGAACGCGGTCGTGGGGGAGGCGGCGTGTGCGTCGTGGACGAGGATCTGTGACTGGTTGTCCTCGTTCACGTCGACGACCTCCAGGTCACCGCTCTGCGGGTTGCGCACGACGCCCTTGGCGAGGTCGGTGCCGAAGCGGATGGGCTGTCCGTGTTCGAGGCGGATGACCGCCTCCTGGGCCTGCTGCTTGTCCTTGAGGACTTCGAAGGCGCCGTCGTTGAAGATGTTGCAGTTCTGGTAGATCTCCACCAGTGCCGTGCCGGGGTGGGCGGCCGCCTGCCGCAGGACGTCGGTGAGGTGTTTACGGTCGGAGTCGACGGTGCGGGCCACGAACGAGGCTTCCGCGCCCAGGGCGAGGGACACCGGGTTGAAGGGCGCGTCCAGGGAGCCCATCGGCGTCGACTTGGTGATCTTGCCGACCTCGGAGGTGGGCGAGTACTGGCCCTTGGTCAGCCCGTAGATCCGGTTGTTGAAGAGCAGGATCTTCAGGTTCACGTTGCGGCGCAGAGCGTGGATGAGGTGGTTGCCGCCGATGGACAGCGCGTCGCCGTCACCGGTGACCACCCACACCGACAGGTCCCGCCGGCTGGAGGCCAGACCGGTCGCGATGGCCGGGGCGCGGCCGTGGATGGAGTGCATCCCGTAGGTGTTCATGTAGTACGGGAAGCGGGACGAGCAGCCGATGCCCGAGACGAAGACGATGTTCTCCTTCGCCAGCCCGAGTTCGGGCATGAAACCCTGCACGGCGGCCAGGATCGCGTAGTCACCGCACCCCGGGCACCAGCGCACCTCCTGGTCCGACTTGAAGTCCTTCATGGACTGCTCGGCCTCGGCCTTGGGGACCAGCGAGAGCGCCTCGATCGTGCCCGTGCCCTGCGTGCGGCCGGTGTCAGCCATGGATGGCCTCCTTGAGAGCGGTGGCGAGCTGCTCAGCCTTGAACGGCATGCCGTTGACCTGGTTGTAGGAGCGGGCGTCCACCAGATACCGGGCCCGGACGAGGGTGGCGAGCTGGCCGAGGTTCATCTCGGGGATCACCACCTTGTCGTAACGCTCCAGGACCTCGCCCAGATTGCGCGGGAACGGGTTCAGGTGCCGCAGATGAGCCTGCGCGATGCGCTCACCCGCCGCCCGCAGCCGCCGCACCGCCGCGGTGATCGGCCCATACGTCGAACCCCACCCCAGCACCAGGGTGTTGGCATCACCCGACAGGTCATCGACCTCCAGGTCAGGGACCTCGATACCGTCGATCTTGGCCTGCCGGGTGCGGACCATGAACTCGTGGTTGGCCGGATCGTAGGAAATGTTGCCCGTGCCGTCCTGCTTCTCGATCCCGCCGATCCGGTGCTCGAGCCCCGGCGTGCCCGGAACCGCCCACGGGCGGGCCAGTGTCTTCGCGTCCCGCTTGTACGGCCAGAACACCTCCGTACCGTCCGCCTCCGTATGATTGGGCCCCGACGCGAACTGGGTACGCAGGTCCGGGAGTTGATCGATCTCCGGGATACGCCACGGCTCCGACCCGTTCGCCAGATAACCGTCCGACAGAAGGAACACCGGGGTGCGGTAGGTGATGGCGATGCGGGCCGCCTCGATCGCCGCGTCGAAACAGTCCGCCGGCGTGCGCGGCGCCACCACCGGGACCGGCGCCTCACCATTACGCCCGTACATCGCCTGCAGCAGGTCCGCCTGCTCCGTCTTCGTCGGCAGACCCGTCGAGGGGCCACCCCGCTGGATGTCCACCACCAGCAACGGCAGTTCGAGAGAGACCGCCAGGCCGATCGTCTCCGACTTCAGCGCCACACCGGGACCCGACGTCGTCGTGACCGCCAGGGAGCCGCCGAACGCCGCACCCAGCGCCGCGCCGATCCCCGCGATCTCGTCCTCCGCCTGGAACGTGCGCACACCGAAATTCTTGTGCTTCGACAACTCGTGCAGAATGTCCGAAGCCGGCGTGATCGGATACGAACCCAGATACAACGGCAGATCCGCCTGCCTCGACGCCGCGATCAACCCGTAGGACAAAGCCAGATTCCCCGAGATATTGCGGTACGTGCCGGTCGGGAACGCCGACGCGGCCGGCGCGACCTCGTAGGAGACCGCGAAGTCCTCCGTCGTCTCACCGAAATTCCAGCCCGCACGAAAAGCCGCGATGTTCGCCTCCGCGATCTGCGGCCTCTTCGCGAACTTCGACCTCAAAAACCTCTCCGTGCCCTCGGTCGGACGGTGATACATCCACGACAGCAGACCCAGCGCGAACATGTTCTTCGAACGCCCCGCGTCCTTGCGCGACAGCTCGAACTCCTTGAGCGCCTGAACCGTCAACGTCGTCAACGGCACCGGATGCACCTGATAGCCGTCCAGCGAACCGTCCTCCAGCGGAGACGCCCCGTAACCGACCTTCTGCATCGCCCGCTTGGTGAACTCGTCCGTGTTGACGATGATCTCCGCACCACGCGGCACATCCGCGATATTCGCCTTCAACGCCGCCGGATTCATCGCCACCAGCACATTCGGCGCGTCCCCCGGCGTGAGGATGTCATGGTCCGCGAAATGCAACTGGAACGAAGAAACGCCCGGCAGTGTCCCCGCGGGCGCCCTGATCTCAGCCGGAAAGTTCGGCAGCGTCGACAGATCATTCCCGAACGACGCCGTCTCCGAAGTGAACCGGTCACCCGTCAGCTGCATACCATCACCCGAATCACCCGCAAACCGGATGATCACCCGATCCAGACGGAGAATCGCTTTCACCGCTGGTCCCCGATCGGCGCCACGAGCTGCCTCTGCAGCGCGAGTTCGGTCGTGGTCAGCGCGATGTCCGGGCGAAGCCGCTCGGGGTGGCCCCGGGGCGGCTCGTCCAGGTTCGGCGCGGGCCGGACCTGCGGTGGGTCCAGGACGGGCAGCCCCAGCCACATCCACCCCGCGGCGGTCAGCGAGTTGTAGATCTCGCGCAGGATCTTCGTGACGATGCTCATGCGACCAGAGTCTTCGCGGGTGTGTGCGGCGTCGTGCTGCCGGCCGCCGCGGGTGCGTCCTCGTCGCTCCACGTCCACAGCCGGGCGATCGCGTTCAGATCCAGGTCATGGCCCTCGGTCCAGATGCGGGCGGCGGCGTTGAGCACGGACTGCCGGTCGGCCTCGGGAGTGCCCGCGCGGGCCGGGAGGAGCGGGGAGACCGCGCCGGCGCCGAGGCGGACCGAGCGGTGCCTGCGGGCGAATGCGGTGAGCGTCTGGCGGGGGCCCGCCTCGATGAGCAGGACGTCGTCGGCCGCAAGGAGCTCGTCCAGGGCGTTGCGGAAGTGGACGGTGTCGGTGATCTGGTCGGCCCAGAAGCGCGGACTGCGCGCGGCCTCCGCGCTCATCAGGGTGCCGGTGTAGCCGGAGTAGAGGGGCAGTCTGGGCTCGCGCAGCGGGATCTCGCGGTAGTCGGTCTCGATCGCGTCGGAGGCCGGTGCCATCGCCGGGGAGTGGAAGGGGCTGGTGGCGGGGACCGTGACGACCGTGAGTCCGTCCGCGCGAAGGCGGTCGGCGACCTCGCCGAGGGGCTTGTCCGAACCGGCCAGCATCACCTGCTGGTTGGCGTTGACGGCCGCGATGCCCACCCCGTCCGTCAGGTAGGGGCGCAGCCGCTCCTCGCTCGCGGCGACGGCGAGCATGCCGCCGGCCGGGATCTTCACGGCCTCCCTGACCCGGGCCTGGACCATGGCGACGGCGTCGCGCAGGGAGACGACACCGGCGAAGGTCGCCGCCACGAGTTCGCCCGCGCTGTGGCCGAGGAAGGCCGTGGGGCGTACACCCCAGCTGAGGATCATGCGGCCCAGCGCGTAGTCGATAGCGAACAGCAGTGGCTGGGCCCGGCGTACGTCGTCGATGCCGATGGCGGCACGCTTCGGGTCGAGCCAGTCGGCACGCACCCGGGAGCCTTCCTCGCCCATGTGGGACAGGGCCGCGTCGACGGCCGCGGTGAAGACGGGTTCGCGACGGTAGAGGCCGGCCGCCATTCCGGCGTGCTGCGAGCCCTGACCGGGAAACAGCAGGGCGACGGGGCGCGGGCGGGACACGTCGACGGCGCGGGCCTGGTGGACCGTGCGGGCGGCGAGGGCGGACACGGCGACGGCCGCACCGCGTACGGGGCCTGGAGGGGTCCCACAGGGCACCGCGGTCGGCAGGGCGGGGTACGCCTCCCGGTGGATGCCGCTGAGCATCGGCAGGAGTTCGCCGCGCACCCGGGCCTCGTCCTCCGCGTTCCGGCCCGACCAGAGGATCAGGCGGTGGCGGTCGGGGTCGGTGCCGCGCGGGTTCTGATGCAGGGGCCGCAGGGTCGGGGTGGCTTCCGGGGCGTGGGCCGTCGCCGTCATGTCGAGTACGCCCAGGACGGCGTCCCCGTCGGCCACCGCCTCCGCGGCGCGCTTCACGGCGTACACGGTGATGGTGTGGGCATCGGGTTCGCCGAAGCCCGCGACGAGGGCGAGGTCGGCGGTGCCGAGGTGGAGTTCGTGGTGGGCGCGGCGCAGGGCGAGACCGGGGGTGGCCGTCGTCAGGACGGTGAACCCTTCGTGTTCGGCCCGCAGGGCGGGGTCGACGGCGGCGGAGCCGATGAGGACGACGGTCCGGGCCGGCAGGTCCTCGGGGGAACGGCCGAAGGCGCGCAGTACGGCCGAGACGGCGGCGGCCGAGGCCACGACCGGCGCCTGCTCCTGCGGAGCCGGGCCGGGGCTGACGATCAGCCGGCGGACCACCGCAGTGTGGGACGTGAGTGACATGGTTCCCTCCTCGTGGACCGTGCTCCGGCCGCATGGATGTCAAGGAATCAGGGACGAGAACGGCCGCCCTGCCCGCCGGGGGAACGTAGGCAGGGCGGCCGCGAGGATTCCGGTCAGGCGGCGGGCGTCCGGCCGGAGTTGATGAGGGCGAGGAGCGCGCCCGGGGTCTCCGCGTCGACCACGGCGTCGTCGGGGATGCTGATGCCGTAGTCGCGCTGTATCTCGCCGATGACCTGGAGCAGGGCGAGGGAGTCGTAGCCGAGCTCGATGAACGGCGTGTCGATGACATCGCCGTCGAGGTCGACACCCTCCTCCTCGCCCGCGCTCTCGCGGAGCATGCGGGTCAGGTCGGCCAGGGTCACGGTGGCGGTGGAGGTGGTCATGGTTGGTGCCTTCCTCTCGGTTGGGCTCACTGATGCGGCGGGGTGTGGCGACTGGGAAACGGTTCAGGCGGCGCGGCGCACCACGAGTGCGGCGTTGAAGCCGCCGTGGCCGCGGGCGAGGACGAGCGCGGTGCGCAGATCGGCCTCGCGTGCTTCGGTGACCAGGTCGATGGTGTGCTCCGGGGCCGGAGCGGTGACATGGACGGTGGGCGGGACGACTTTGTCGCGCAGGGCGAGCAGGGCGGTCGCCGCGTCGAGGGCGGCGCCCCCGGCGAGCAGGCGGCCGGTCATCGTCTTGGGAGCCGTGACGGGGACACCGGCCGGCCCGAACAGTTCGGTCAGTGCCTGGGCTTCGGCCCGGTCCAGGTCCGGTACGCCGGCGGCGTCCGCGAAGACGACGTCGATGTCGCCGGCGGTGATCCCGGCGTCGGCGAGGGCGTTCTCGGCGGCCCTGCGCAGTCCGGGCGGGCGGCCGGTGCCGGGGGCCGGGTCGAGGGTCGCCGCGTACCCGGCGATCTCGCCGTAGACGTGCCCGGCGCCGCGCGCGGCGGCCGAGCCGGCCTCTTCGACGAGCAGGATGGCGCCGCCCTCTCCCGGGACGTATCCGCCGGCCTCGGCGGCGAACGGGAGGTAGGCCCGGGTGGGGTCGTCGACGGTGCTCATCAGGCCGGAGGCGATCTGCGGAACCCATCCCCAGGGGCAGATGGCCGCGTCGACGCCGCCCGCGATGACGGCGGGGAAGCCCTTGCGGATGTGCCGGCGGGCGTGCCCGATGGCGTCGATGCCGCCGGCCTGCTCGGTGAGCAGGACGCCGCTGGGGCCGCGCAGCTTGTGCCGGATGGAGATCTGTCCCGTGTTGACCGCGTAGAACCAGGCGAAGGACTGGTAGGCGCTGACGTACTCCTTGCCCTTGCTCCACAGGTTCTGGAGTTCGCGCTGGCCGAACTCGACGGCTCCGCCGGACGCGGCCGTGACCACGCCGATGCCGTACTCGGGGAGTTCGTCGGTGTCGATCCCCGCGTCCTTCAGCGCCCAGTCCGCCGCGGTCAGCGCGAGGCGCGTCATGTGGTCGGTCTGCGGCATCAGCCGGCTGGGGATGTGCTCCTCGGCGACGTACCCGGACACCTCGCCGGCGATGCGGGACGGGTACTGGGCGGCGTCGAAGCGGGTGACGGGTCCGAGGCCCGACTCGCCCGCCAGGGTGGCCTTCCAGAACTCCTCGGTGCCGAGGCCGTTGGGGGCGGTGATCCCCAGGCCGGTCACGACGGCGGTCATACGGTCCTCCTGTCCGGGCGGGCCAGCACCATGGCGCTCTGGAATCCGCCGAACCCGCTGCCCACGCTGAGCACCACGTCGGTCTGCTGCTCGCGGGCGACGAGCGGGATGTAGTCGAGGTCGAGCTCGGGGTCCGGCTCGTGGAGGTTCGCGGTGGGCGGCAGGACGCCGTGTTTCATCGCGAGGGCGCAGGCGGCGATCTCCAGGGAGCCGATGGCTCCGAGCGAGTGGCCGATCATCGATTTGATGGAGCTCACGGGGGTGCGGTACGCGTGCTCGCCGAGGCTGCGCTTGAAGGCGCCGGTCTCGTGGCGGTCGTTCATCTTGGTGCCGGAGCCGTGCGCGTTGATGTAGTCGACCGCGTCCGGGGCGAGCTGCGACTCGGCCAGCGCGGCGTCGATGGCCTCCGCCATTTCGAGGCCGTCCGGCTTGAGGCCGGTCATGTGGTACGCGTTGCAGCGGGAGGCGAACCCGGAGATCTCGGCGTAGATATGGGCACCGCGCCGCTTCGCGCTCTCCAGTTCCTCCAGGACCAGGATGGCGGCGCCCTCGCCGAGGACGAGGCCGCTGCGGGTCCGGTCGAAGGGCCGGCAGGCGCTCTCCGGGGTGTCGTTGCGGGGGGTGGTGGCGAGGATGGCGTCGAAACAGGCCGAGGTGATCGGCGAGATGGGCGCCTCGGTGGCACCGGCGATCATGACGTCGGCCGTGCCCTCGCGGATGAGTTCCACGGCGTGGCCGAGGGAGTCGAGACCGGAGGTGCATCCGGTGGACACGACCGCGGCCGGCCCCTCCGCTCCGGCGGCCCTGCCGACCTCGGCGGCCAGCGAGCTGGGCACGAAGTGCCGGTACAGCTCGGGTACGGCGTACTCGTGGTCGACGTTCCACTTGCGGCCGCCGTCGCTGACGACGGCGTACTCGCGCTCCAGGCTGGTGGTGCAGCCGACCGCGCTGCCGACCGCCGTGCCGACGCGGCCGGGGTCGAGGGCGGAGATCTCCAGGCCGCTGTCGGCGAGGGCCTCACGGGTGGAGACGACCGCGAACTGCGCGGCCCGGTCGAGCCTGCGGGTCTCCTGCTGGGAGAGCCCGGCCGCGAAGGGGTCGAAGTCGACCTCGGCGGCGACCTGCGAGCGGAACGGTGAGGGATCGTAGAAGGAGATCCGGCGGGTGGCCGTGCGGCCCGCCGTGAGCAGCTCCCAGTACTCCTTGACACCGACCCCACCCGGGGCCACGACGCCCAGGCCGGTGATGGCGACTCTGCGCATGGTCTACCTGGCCTTCGACGGGGCCTGGGGCGTCGCTGCGCACCAGCCGGTTGGCACTCTGGGGGTCACTGTCGATCCCTTCATCCGTGCTGATCATGGGTCGGTGGCCGCGGCCGGAGGGGGTTCGGGGTGGGAACCCCCCCGGCCGGCCTGTCCCGGTCTGCGGCCCGCTCGTAGCGTGCTGCCCCGACCGGTGAAGCTATGGAACGTCCGTGCCCTAGAACCGGACTCGTGTGCGCGTGGACCTTCCGAACTGCCCTCCTATGTCGGGACATTCCCGTGCTTTCGCGACGGCACTTCGGCGCGTTTCGAGCGCAGCATCGCGAGTGAGCTAATGAGGATGCGACGGGTGTCTCCGGGATCGATGACGTCGTCCACCAGGCCGCGCTCCGCCGCGAAGTAGGGGTGCATGAGCTCGGTCCTGTACTCGTCGACGCGTCGGGCGCGTACCGCCGCGGGGTCGTCCGACGCGGCGATCTCGCGGCGGAAGATGACGTTGGCCGCGCCCTCCGCGCCCATCACGGCGATCTCGTTGGTGGGCCAGGCGAAGGCGAGATCGGCCCCGATGGAGCGCGAGTCCATGACGATGTACGCGCCGCCGTACGCCTTGCGCAGGACGAGGGAGATCCGGGGCACGGTCGCGTTGCAGTACGCGTGCAGGAGCTTGGCACCGTGCCGGATGATGCCGTTGTGCTCCTGGTCGACGCCGGGCAGGAAGCCGGGGACGTCCACCAGGGTGACGAGCGGGATGTTGAAGGAGTCGCAGGTGGAGACGAACCGCGCGGCCTTCTCGCTCGCGTGGATGTCCAGCACTCCGGCGAGGGCCGCGGGCTGGTTGGCGACGATGCCGACCGTCCGGCCGTCGAGGCGGGCCAGGGTGCACACGACGTTGGGCGCCCACGCCTCGTGGACCTCGAAGGTCTCGCCGTCGTCGACGATCTCCTCGATCACCGCGCGGATGTCGTAGCTGCGGCCCGGGTCGGCCGGCACGAGATCGGTGAGGCGGTCGGTGCGCCGGTCGGCGGGGTCGTCGCAGGGCACCGCGGGCGGCAGCTCGCGGTTGTGGGACGGCAGGAGCGCGATGAGGAAGCGCACGTCCTCCAGGCAGTCCGCCTCGTCGTCGTAGGCGAAGTGGCAGACACCCGACGTCGTGGCGTGGACGTCGGCCCCGCCGAGACCGTTGTGGGTGATCTTCTCGCCGGTCACCGCCTGCACCACGTCGGGTCCGGTGATGAACATCTGCGCCGTTTCGCGGACCATGAAGACGTAGTCGGTCAGGGCCGGCGAATAGGCCGCGCCTCCGGCGCAGGGGCCCAGCATCACGCTGATCTGCGGGATGACCCCCGAGGAGGCGACATTGCGGCGGAAGATGCCGCCGTAGCCCGCGAGCGCGGTGACGCCCTCCTGGATACGCGCGCCCGCACCGTCGTTGAGGCTGACGAGCGGTGCACCGGCGTCCGCCGCGAGGTCCATCACCTTGTGCACCTTCGCGGCGTGCGCCTCGCCGAGTGCTCCGGCGAAGACGCGGAAGTCGTGCGCGTAGGCGAAGACCGTCCGGCCGTGGACCAGGCCCCAGCCGATCACGACACCGTCGCCGTGCGGCTTGCGGTCCTCCAGGCCGAACCCGGTGGCGCGGTGCCTGCGCAGCGGCTCTATCTCGGTGAACGTGCCCTCGTCAAAGAGGAGTTCGAGGCGCTCGTGCGCGGTGAGTTTGTTCTTCTCGTGCTGCCGCCGGGTGGCCGCGGGATCGGGCCCGCGACTCACCTCCTCCTTGAGCCGCCGCAGTTCCGCGGTGGCACGGCGGAGGTCGGGGACTGCCGGACTGACGGTGATGTCGTCGAGGATCGTCATCGGCCGAACGTAGGAACGCCGGCTAGAGATGTACTGGAGAGAACCCCGGGCCCGGTCAGCCGGTCACGGGCGCGTGGACGTCCAGGGCCGGATCGGCGGACAGCACCGCCTGATGGAGCTGCTGCAACCGGGCCGAGGGCTCCAGTCCCAGCTCGTCGACGAGGGTCACCCGCAGCCGCTGGTAGGCCTCGAGCGCCCGCCAGGCGCTGCCCGACCGGTGCAGTGCGGTCATCAGCTGGGCGCAGAAGTTCTCGTGCATCGGGTGCCGGGCGACCAGGACACGCAGCTCCGGCACGATCTCCGTGTGCCGACCGAGCAGCAGATCGGCGTCGATCCGCCTCTCCAGAGCGGCCATCCGGTCCTCCTCCACGCGGAGCACCTCGAGCTCGAGCACGGTGCCGACGCGTACGTCGACGAGTGCGGAGCCCCGCCACATCTTCAGTGCCTGGCCCAGGAGTCGTGAGGCCGCGAGGTAGTCCCCCGCCTCGTGCGCGGCCCGGCCCGACGCGGTGATGCGGGTGAACTCGTGCGCGTCGACCTGGCCCGGCTGCACCTGGAGAAGGTAGCCGCCGTGCTGCGTGACCAGCACGTCCTTGGCGTGGCGTGACGGGTCGCCGTCGAGCGCCGCGGCGATCTTGCGGCGCAGCTGGAGGATGTACGTCTGCAGAGTGGTGGCCGCGCTGCGCGGGATGTCCTCGCCCCAGATCTCCTCCATCAGCGTCGCCACCGTCACGACCCGGTCGGACTGGAGGGCGAGCAGGGAAAGGATCTGGCGCGGTTTGGCGGCGGTCGGTACGACGGACACTCCGTTCTCACGGGCCGTCAATGGTCCCAGGACATTGATCTCCATGATGACGCCCTCCCCTTCGTGGGCTGGTGCGGCAGGTCCGTCGGCGGGCCTGCACAGGTTGCGGAGTCTGGCGTCGAGCCTCGCACCAGAGGCATCCGAGTCCCAGTGAGGTGGTCACGAGGCCGGGCATGAAAATGTCATGCCCCCTTGGTGACAGCGGCACTGTGCCGTTCGACGCGGCGGGCCGCAGAATCCTGGCATTCGGCAAGCGGACAACGCCTCGCAGGATCGACTCAGCAGGGGGATCATCATGAACACCGCCACGCACGCTCAGCTGACCTCGGATCACCAGTTCGCACTCCTGACCGCCCGGGCCGGCCTGGAGCCCGACCTGGCCCAGCGCTACACGAGCGACCCGGTCGCCGTGCTCACCGAGTTCGGTCTCCCCGCCGTGGAGCCGGTGTACGGCGACGTCTTCGCGGACCTCTTCGGGGAGGTGTACAAGAGCGGGAGCGTGGACCGCGGCCTGGTCATCGATCACCTGGACCGGCCTGGAACCGTCATGCTCTACGGCTGCGCCACCGGCATGGCGCCCCTGCCCGGCGAAGAGGCCGGGACGGCGCGTGCATGAACATATCCGGGGGGAGAACCACCGAACTGCCGGTGGGGTTCAAGAGACACCTGCGGGTGGAGGCGATCGAAGGGGACGCCGTCTACCTGCTGTCGGAGCGGGGCACAACGGCCTTGCAGGGCCGTGAGGTTCAGCAGCTCGCGGCCCTGCTGGACGGGACCCGCACCCTGGCGGCCGTCCTGCGGGAGGCGGCGGCGACCGTGGCACCGGAAACCGCGGCCCGCATGATCGCCGAACTCGCCCGGGCCGACCTGGTCGGCTATCACGACCCGGCCACCGACGCCTCGACGGAGGCGTACTGGGAGACCGCCGGCCTGCACGGGCCCCGCGCCGCCGCCTCCTTCCGGGAGACGCCGGTGGCGCTCGTGCACCTCGGCAGGGGGGATCACGCGGCGGCCCGGGCCGAGTGCCTGGTCGCGGGCCTGCGGATGGCCGGCCCCGGCGAGGAGGACTCGGCAGAACTGTCGCTCGTCCTGTGCGACGACTACCTGGACCCCCGCCTCGCCGAGATCGATGCCCGGCACCGGGCCGCGGGCCGCGCCTGGCTGCTGGCCAAGCCGAGCGGCGCGGAGACCTGGGTGGGTCCGGTGTTCGCAGGCGGGGACGACGCGTGCTGGGAGTGCCTGGCGCACCGCCTGCGCGGCCACCGGTCGTCCACGGCTCCGGTCCGCCAAGCCCTGGGCCTCAGGGGAATGGTGCCCGTCCCCGAGGCCTCGTTCGCCACCGTGCGCGCCCTGGGCCTGCACACCGCGGTGCTCGAGGCGACGAAGTGGGTGGCCGGCATGCGGTACGAGGGCCAGCGCTCCGTCTGCACGCTGGACACCCGCACCCTCGCGACCCACCGGCATCCGGTGACCCGCCGCCCGCAGTGCCCCACGTGCGGGGATTCGGAGCTCGTCGCACGGCAGGTGAACAGGCCCTTCACGCCGCGCTCCAGCCCCAAGTACCGCACGGTGGGCGGCAATCACCGGTCACAGAGCGCGGAGACGGTGCTGTCCCGCTACCGGCATCTGGCCGACCGGGTCACCGGCGTCGTGTCCGAGCTCCGGCCGGCCTCCGGCTCGCCGGACGGACTGAACCGGTACGTCGCCGGGCGCAATCTGGCACTCGGCGACAGCCGTTCCCTGGCCGGGCTGCGCGGCGGCCTGCGCGGCCAGAGCGGGGGCAAGGGGACCACGCCGCAGGAGGCGGAGGTCGGCGCGCTGTGCGAGGCGCTGGAACGCTATTGCGGTACCCGGCAGGGCGACGAGCCCACGGTGCGCGACACCCTCGCCGGGCTGGGCGACGCCGCTCTGCATCCCAACCTCTGTCAGCTGTTCGCCGACCGGCAGTTCCAGGAGCGGCACCGGTGGAATCCGCGGCACGCGCGGTTCCAGCAGATCCCGCCGCCGTTCGACCCGCAGGCTCCGGCCGACTGGACGCCGGTGTGGTCGCTCACCTCGGGCACGCAGCGGATGCTGCCCACGTCGATGCTGTACTTCGGGCCCGGGCCCGACGGTGTGACGGCCACGCCGTGGGCCGACTCCAACGGCAACGCGGCGGGCAGCAGTCCCGAGGACGCCGTCGTCCAGGGCTTCCTGGAACTGGTGGAACGGGACGCGGTGGCGCTGTGGTGGTACAACCGCACCCGCCGGCCCGCGGTGGACCTCGACGCGTTCGATGAGCCATGGCTGGCGCGCACCCGGCAGACGTACGAACGGCTCCGCCGTGACGTCTGGGTGCTCGACCTCACCTCGGACTTCGGCATTCCGGTCATGGCGGCCATGTCCCGGAGGACGGACGGGCCGGCCCAGGGCATCTCGTTCGGATTCGGGGCTCATTTCGATCCCCGGCTCGCTCTGCGGCGGGCGGTCACGGAAATGGCCCAACTGCTGCCTCCGGAGGGGGACTCGACTGAATTCCTGTCAGCAGATCCTGATCTATCTGCCTGGTGGCAGGGGGCGACGGTGGAAAATCAGCCATACGTCCGCGCGGATCCAGCCGAAGCTCCACGGACCCCCGGCTCCTATTCCTTTCCGGTCCAAACAGACCTGCGGGTCGAGGTCGAGTTGGCCGAAACCCTCGTACGTGCTCACGGCATGGAAATGTTGATCCTCGATCAAACACGCCCCGACGTGGGACTTCCCGTAGTGAAGGTGATCATTCCGGGAATGCGGCACTTCTGGGCGCGCTTCGCCCCGGGCCGTCTCTTCGACACACCGGTGGAGCTCGGGCTCCTCGCCCGCCCTCTTCCGTACGAGGAACTGAACCCAATTCCCCTATTCGTCTGACTTCGGCCGTCAGTTCGTTTCGCTGGCTCTGAGCCAGCGAAACGACATAGCATGCCTCCGCCACTACCGACCCTTCGCGAGGAGGCGGCAATGCCGACGAGGGACACTGTTCCGTTTTCCCCACGGTCCCAGGCCCCCGCCCCGCGGCTGGCTCACGCGATCATCGTCGTGGCCCTGGCCTGTTACGCCACGATGACAGTACTGAACGTGGTGCGGACGCGGCCCACGACGGGAGAACTGGTCCTGTGCGTCGCGCTCGTGCTGGCGCTGTTCGGCACGCAGTTAGCCGTCTCCTCGCCGCAGGCCCGCCGGTGGCCCACCCGGCGAAAGGCGCTCGTCCTGTCCCTCCAGGCCGTGCTCACGTTCGCACCGCTCGCCTGGTTCAGCATCAACTGGGGCAGCATGGAAGGGCCGTTGGCCGCCTCGCTGCTGCTGACACTGCCGGCCCGGTTCGCCTGGCCGAGCTACGGACTGCTGATCGCCTTCATCCCGGTGTACAACGTGCTGGCCGGGGCCCCGGTCGACCTGGTGCTCTACTTCACCATCGCCAGCACTCTCACCGGCCTCGTCATCTACGGCCTGACCCGGCTCACCGACCTGATCAGCGAGGTGCACGACAACCGCGAGGAACTGGCCCGGATGGCCGTCGCGCAGGAACGCCTGAGGTTCGCCCGGGATCTGCACGACCTGCTCGGTTACAGCCTGTCCGCGATCACGCTCAAGGGGGAGCTGATCCAGCGGCTGATCAACACCCGCCCGGACAAGGCCCGTCAGGAGACCCTCGCGGTTCTCCAGGTGGCACGGCAGGCCCTGGCCGACGTGCGGCTGGTGTCCAGCGGGTACCGCAACATGTCTCTCATCGAGGAGGCGGAGTCGACGGGGACGGTGCTCTCCGCCGCCGACATCCGCGCGGAGGTCGAGGTGGAGTGCGGGCGGCTGCATCCGGTGGTCGACACCGTGCTCGCCACGGCACTGCGGGAAGGGGTCACCAACATCCTCCGGCACAGCCGGGTGCGCGTGTGCACCATCAAGGCGGAGGTTGAAGAAGAAACGGTCCGTCTCGGCCTCACCAATGACCATCCGCACGAACAGAGCGAGCTCGTGTCCGCCCGCTCGGGCGGCACGGGGCTGGACAACCTGCGCTGCCGATTCGCCGCGATCGGCGGCGGGCTCTCCGCGGGCCTGCGGGAGGACGGCCGATTCCACCTGGAGGTCTGGGCACCGCTCAGACCCACGGGCCATGACGAGAACGAGCTACTGGTGTTCGAGCCCACGCGCCCGGAGAGAACCGCCGTAGCCTGACACATCTCACCGGGGGTAAAGATGTTGTCCGTCAGGATCCTCCTCGCCGAGGATGTCCACATGATCCAGGGCGCGCTCGTCGCGCTGCTCCAGCTGGAGCCGGATCTGCACGTCGTATCCACCGTCGACCGCGGCGACACGATCGTCGCGGCCGCACTCGAGTCCAAGCCCGACGTCGCGGTGATCGACATCGATCTGCCCGGCATCGACGGGCTCACGGCGGCAGCCGAGCTCCATGAACGGCTGCCCAGCTGCCGCACGCTGATCCTCACCTCGCTCGGGCGCCCGGGCACACTGCGCCGCGCCCTGTCCGCGCAGGTGTCCGGCTTCCTCCTCAAGGACTCACCGCCCAGTCAACTCGCCCTGGCCGTGAGGTCGGTGGCGACGGGGCGACGGGTCGTGGACCCGCAGCTCGCGCTGTCCGCCTGGGACTCGCCGGAGAACCCGCTGTCCCCGCGCGAGCTGGAGGTCCTACGCCTCGCCGCCCGGGGCGCCGACGCCGCCGAGATCGCCGGCTGCCTCTATCTGTCCAAGGGCACGGTCCGCAACTACCTCACGGCCATCGTCGGCAAACTGGGCGCGCGCAACCGCATCGACGCCATCCGCATCGCCGAGGAGGCCGGCTGGCTGCCGTGACGGATCCGGCCCGCGGGCCGGACCGGTCGCGCCGAGCAGCGCGTCGAACATGCCGTCGTCCAGCATCGTCCCGACCGACAGGTCCACGAGTTCACCGAAGCCCGCGTCACAGACTGCGACGCTCAGCACGTACCCCGCCCCGGCGGGGTACGTGCCGAACTGCCACTCACCGCCCGGCACTCGGGAGCCGTCCGGTCTGGTCAGCCGGGGTTCCCCGTCGTCGAGGGCGAAGCCGAACTCGGTGAAGCGGAACCGCAGTCCCTGCCCCAGTGCCTTGCTGTACGCCTCCTTGAGCGTCCACAGCTGCACCATGGTGTCGTTGCGCACCCCGTCGTCACCCTCGTCGAGGCGCGCCCTCTCGTAGGGCGTGCACGCCTGGCTCTCCGAGCCGGTGTACGCGAGCCGCCGGTCCGCCCGTTCCACGTCCACACCGATACGGCCGCGCCGGGTGATCCCGACGACCATCATCTCCTCGGTGTGGCTCAGGCTGACATCGATCTGGTCGCAGCCGCGGACGTACGGGCGCCCTCCCGGCTGGTAGGCCAGGTCCACCAGGTCGGGGGCGGTACGCAGGACCGCCGCCGCCGAATAGCGCAACAGCAGCCTGGAGGCGACGAACCGCTCCCGGGTGCGGGGCCGGGCCAGGCTCTCGTAGCGCCGCCAGTCGCGGCCGAGGAGGCGGCGCAGTTCCCCTTCCGTCCCGTCGGCCGGCAGCCAGTCGGGCATCGCCGCGTAGAGCACGACGCTGCCGGTGCGCCGCAGTTCGCCGTGGATGTCGTCCCAGGGCGCGCCGGGTCCTGGCGCGGGCAACGGGCGTCCCACCCGGTCCCCCACCTCAGGCTCCGGGAAGGGCCGCGGCCAGCGGTCCCGCGTCGAGCGCCGAGATGACACCCGCCAGGTCGACGGCGTCGCTCGCCGGACCCTGGCACACCGGGATGCAGGCGGGGCCGCGCAGGCCACCGCCCATCCGTCGCAGATACGGAGTGAGGACGGCCTGCGGGCCGATCTCCACCACGTGGGTGGGCGCCTGTTGGGCGAGCAGGCTGCGCGCCGCGTCGGCGAACCGGACGGGGGCGGTGATCTGTTCGGTCCAGTACGGCGCGTAGAGCGGCTCGGTGGTGAGGCGGCCGTACACCGTCGAGTAGAACGGCACCTGCGCGGTGCCGCCGGGCATCTTGCGCAGGACGGCCTCGAACTTGGGGACAACGGGCGCCATCAGCGGCGAGTGGAAGGCGTGCGAGACGGCCAGGTGCCGACAGCGGATGCCGCGCTCGGCGAGGAGCGCCTCGATGCGGTTCAGCGCGGTGCGGTCGCCGGAGAGCACGATCGCCTTGGCGGCGTTGATGGCGCTGATGCCCACGTCCGGTTCCGCGGCGACCAGTTCGGCGGCCTCGTACGGGGTGATGCAGACCGCCATCATGCCGCCGCCCGGCGGCAGGTACTGCATGAAGGCGCCACGCATGGACACCAGCTTCGCGGCTTCGGCCAGCGTCAGCGCGCCCGCGATCGTCGCGGCGGCGAACTCCCCCACTCCGTGGCCCAGGACGGCCGCCGGGCGCACCCCGGCCTCCTCCAGCGTCCGGGCCAGGGCGTACTCGACGGCGAACAGGGCGGGCTGGGTGAGCGCGGTGCGGTGGATGCGGGGGTCGTCGGACAGGATCAGCTCCACCATGGACTCCCTGGTCCACGGGCGGATCGCCGCGTCGGCCTCGTCCAGGAAGGTGCGGTATCCGGTGGAGTTCAGATAGAGGCCGGAGGTCATCCCGGGATGCTGGGAGCCCTGGCCCGTGAAGACGAAAGCGGCCCTGACCTGGCCGGCGCCCCGGCCTGCGTCTCGCATCGCCAGCACGTTCGCGAGCTGACGCACGGTGGGGAACGCCCAGATGTCCTCCGGTTCGATCAGCGAGCCGAACTCCTCCTCGATGTCTCCGTAGAGGCTGAGGGCCGCCACCGAGTCGAGGCCCTCCTCGGTCAACGGCACGGTGTCCTCCACCGGGTGGCCGAAGTAGTGGGCGACCCTCTCGGTCAGCCATTCGCGATGGGCGACAGCGAAGTCTTCCTGGGCGCCGGGGAATTGCTCCTGCATGGGTGTGCTCCCTGTCGGGCGGGGGTGGGGGGCGAGGTCAGGCGAGCGGCGAGGCGTAGAGGTCGTAGCTGCGGTGGTCGTGCAGCCGTGCGACGACCTCTTCGAACACCAGCCGTTGCGAGGCGACGGGCCGGTCGGGCAGCGGCAGCCCGAGCCGTGCGACCAGCCGGTAGAGGACGGCGGTGACCCAGGCGGGGGCGGCGAGGAAGGCGTCCGCCCGGCCGGCGGGCGCGGAGCGTTGTTCGCGCCATACGCCGAGGCAGGCCGCCGCCGCGAGGACCAGGGTGTACCGGTCGGCGAGGCCGAAGCTCTGCGGGCTGGACAGGGCCTCGCGGTCGCCCTCCGCGACGTTCTCGAACGCCTTCCTCAGCTCGGCGAGTTCACCGGTGAGGACCCGGGCGAGAAAGCGCAGGGCCGGGCCGCCCAGGCCCGCGCCGGCACCGTCGCCGTACTGCAGCTCCGCTGCTTCGAGTTGGTCGGTGCACGCGACCAGGGTCGCGGCGAGCGGGTCGCCGTCACCGAGCAGCACGGGCTGGGACAGGTCCAGCGGCGGCAGCTCCCGGTCGGGCCGGAACAGGTCCGGCGGCGGCTCGGGGTCGGCGAACCAGGCGTGCCGTGCGAAGTAGGGCAGTTGGGGCAGGATGCTGACCTGCCGCCCCGCGCTGCCCGCGTGCCCCAGCGAGGTGACCGGCAGGTCGCGCCGCTGCTTCTGGAACATCGCGTACGCGCCGTCCTGGGCGAACGTCTCCTCCCCGAGCACCGACGACATCTCGTCCATGCTCTCGGCCACGAGCTTCGGGGCGAGGTAGGCGGCGGCCGCCGCGTAGGCGCTCATCTGCCGGGGCAGCAGGTGCAGGGCCCGGGTGGCGACCAGGGCGAGGCAGTCGATGACCAGCAGATCGAGGAAGCCGCCGGTGAGCACGTCCCGCACATGGCGCACGTCCAGCGACGAGCGGCCGTCCGCCCGGCTGCGGCCCGCGAACCGGGCCACGGTGCGCAGGGCGGTGTCGGCGCCCGCGAGCACGATGGACGGGATGAGACCGCGGATGAGCAGGGAGGAGCGCAGCGACAGCTCGTAGCCGTCGCCGACCTCCCCGAGTACGGCGCTGCGCGGGACGAGGCAGTCGGTGATCCGCAGTCCGCCGAACTCCGCGCTGCGCATTCCGGTCGTCGTGCGGCGGGCCAGGTTCTCCACGGTGCCGGGCGGCAGCTCGTCGCGGTCGATGAGCAGGACGGTGTGGCTGCGCCCGCGCGCGGAACCCTCCGTGCGGGCGAAGACGACCAGGCCGGTGGCGCGTGAGGCGTTGGCGACGGCGGACTTGCTGCCGTCGACGACGAGACCGTTCGGGACCGTCCTGGCGGTGAACTCGTCGCGGACGAAGTCGTTCCCGTGGGCGACCTCGTGGCGGGCCACGGCGAGGCGGCGGCCGTTCAGGAGCAGCCGGGCGGCGAGGCGGCGCTGCGCGTCGTCGCCCGCGGTCCACACCGGGGCGGCGGCGAAGAAGCAGTTGAGTCCGTAGCCGAAGCCGAGGGAGGCGTCCCGGCGGAACACCGGGCGCAGGAGCCGGCCGAGCAGGTCCATCCGCTCCAGCCTGCCCCCTACGTCGGCGGGCACGAACTCGGCGTTGAGGCCGAAGTCGTCGAGGACCTTCTCGGCCTCCGGCAGCACCGTGCCGGCCGCGTCGGCGGCGAGCAGGGCGGCGGCGCCGAGAGGGTTGCCGGGATCGTCGAGGGAGCCGAACGCCAGCTCCAGGGCGTCGATCCGCTCCTCTGCCGTCGTCATCGCCGGCTCCCGGTCGCCATCAGCTGTTCGACCTCGGGTTCCATCCGCTGGTGCAGCGGGGTGAGCTCACCGCGCAGGAAGAGCCGTCGCATGGCCGCCCGCTCCACCTTGCCGCTCGTGGTCCGGCGGACCGTGCCCGGCCTGACGAGTACGACACCGGCGGTCCGTACCTCGTACTCCTCGCTGATCCGCTGCTGGACGGCGGCCGCGAGCCCGGCCAGGTCGATGTCGTAGCGGCTGCCGGAGCGCAGTTCCTGAATGATGACGATCCGCTCCCTGACGCCGGGCAGCGCGAAGGCGGTGGCCGCGCCGAAGAGACCGCTGACCTGCTGCGCCGTGCGCTCCAGGTCCTGCGGGTAGAGGTTGCGTCCGGCGATGACGATCATGTCCTTGAGCCGGCCGGTGACATGGAGCAGGCCGTCCTGGAGCGCGCCGAGGTCCCCGGTGCGCAGAAAGCCGCTGCCGCCGCCGCTGATCCGGCAGCCGAAGGCCGCGGCGGTCTCGGCCGGGCGGGCCCAGTAGCCGGGTCCGACGCTCTCGCCACGGACCCAGATCTCCCCGATCCGACCGTCCGGTACCTCGGCGCACGTGTCGGGGTCGACGATGCGTACGTCGACGGAGGCGGGCGGGCCGCAGTGCGCGACGGTGCGGCCCGGGCCCACGGGGTCGGTCAGACGGCCCTTCTCCAGGGCGGCGGCGTCGACGGCGCGCCCGGCCGGGGCCGTTCGCGTGCCCGAGACGATGAGGGTCGCCTCGGCCAGGCCGTAGCAGGGCGCCAGGGCGCCGGGGCGGAGCCCTGCTGGGGCGAACCGCTCGGCAAACGCTTCCAGCGTCGCGGCGTCTATGGGCTCGCCGCCGTTGACCGCGGTCTCCCAGCCGGACAGGTCGAGGCCCGCGAGTTGTGTGTCGTTGACGCGGCGCACGCACATCTCGTACGCGAAGTCGGGGGCGGCGCTGACGGTCAGGCCGTACCGCGAGACGGTCTCCAGCCAGTTCGCCGGGCGCTTGACGAACGCGGTCGGGGTCAGCAAGACGGCGGTGCCGCCGAGCCACAGCGCGTGCAGCAACTGGCCGACGAGGCCCATGTCGTGGTGCAGCGGCAGCCAGCCGCCGAGCCGCGTGCCGGGGCGAGTTCCGAGTGCCTCGTGGATGGCCCGCTGGTTGGCGAGCAGGCTGCGGTGGGTGACGATCACGCCGCGCGGATCGCGGGTCGAGCCGGAGGTGTACTGGAGGTAGGCGACCGTGTCGGGGCCGGGCGCGAAGGGCTCCCACGGCCCTGCGTCGGCGAGCGCGGCGGGGCCGTCGGCCGGCAGACAGACGACGTCGCCGTGTCCGGTGCGGGCGAGCAGCTGGGAGACGTCGGCCGCTTCCGTGGTGGACGTGAGCACGCACGCCACGGCGGCTTCCTTGAGGATGCCGGCGAAGCGGTCGTCGTGGTGGCCGTGCCCGCCGGTCGGGGCGACGGGGACAGCGATCGCTCCCGAGTACAGGCAGGCGAGGAAGCTGGTGACGAACAGCGCGCGGGAGCGGTGTGCGATGAGCACCCGGTCCCCCGGGCCGACGTGCCGGCCGAGCACGGCCGCCAAGTGGCGTGCCTGACGGTCCAGTTCGCCGTAAGTGATCGTTTCGGGCCGCAAGGTGCCCTCGTGCTCGGTGAGGAGGATCAACGCCTCCTGGTCCGGCGTCTCGGCCGCCTGGGCCTGGATGTGCTCCGTAAAGGTCTGGTGACCGCTCACGCCTCCCCCTCCCGTGCCGTGGCGCCGTCCCCGGGGACGGCCGACGGCAGGCTCTGCTGTCGGCGAGGCGGCGGTGTGCCCCCGGAGGGGCCTGCGCCTGGCCGGTGGATGTACGGCGAACTCGCGTTCACGGCGTGTCCCCGATGGCGCGGGGCGCGTGCCCGCCGCCCTTGACGGTCCAGCCCGCGTAAGCGGCCTTGGTCTCGTCGTCGGGCTCACCCGCACGCCGCACGAGGGCGAGCAGCACGGCGGTGACGGCCGCCAGCTCGGCCTCGTCAGGCAGGCCGCGGACGACAGTGATACGCATCTGGTTCACCATGAGGACACTGTGCGCGCACGCGCTAGAAGCGGGCTCGTGCCCCGGACGTACCGGAGCCGAGGACCTGATGGCCCTCGGCTCCGGTACGGGTGGAGTGCCGCTCGTGTCAGGCGAGGACGCGTTCGTACGCCACGTGCCGGCTTCGTGACACCTCGATGTCCGCGGTGCGGCGCAGCTGCTCGGTCAGCGCACGGTGACCGCTGTCGGCCAGGGCCCGCTCGCAGTCCGCGGTGTCCCGCCACCACTGGACGGCCGTGTAGGTGTCGGGGCGGAGCGTCGACCGCAGCAGATCGCTGCCGCCGAAGCCGCCGAGCCGGTCGAAGTGCTCGTTGGTCTCGGCGAACAGCCGCTCGAACGAGGACGACGTGGCGCCCAGGGTCGTGGCCTGGGTCAGGATGACGTTCTCCGCACCCACGACGGCGTTCTCCTTGAGCACCCGCTCCACGCTCACGGCCTGGTCCACCTCGGTGCTGACGAGCGGGCCGAGCTTTTTGACGTGGGCCTGGAAGGTGTCGTCGTGGACGGTGTCGAGGAAGCCCCGCATCGTCCGCCAGTGCCCGAGGTGGACGTACACATCAGGGCGTTCGACGAGCTGGACGGTCACCAGGAAGTCGAAGCCCTCACGTCGGCGCAGGTACTGGGAGTGGTCCCGGAACTCACGCTCGAACCATGCGGGATCGCCCTTGACCTCGAACCGGTTGACCACCGTGAGCGGTGTGTCCTGACTACGACTGTGCACGCGCTTCCTCCGCGAACTGCTTGGCATGACGCAAGGTGGTGGAGCTGTTGGTCCCGAGCGCCTTGCGCACCAGCGCGCGGGCCTCGGCGAGCGTGGCGTCCGGGCCCAGCGCGGTGCGTACACCTCCCGGGTCCAGGGTCACGGTGTGCCACGACGTGGCCCGGACACTGCCGTCACCCAGCGATTCGATCACCCAGCGTCCGGTGTGGCCGCTCATCGCGACCGGCACCCTGAGCTGCTTGTAGACGATGACCTTGCGGTCCTCGAAGCAGACGCGGACCGAGGTGGTGTTGTGCGTCGATCCGTCCGGGCTCGCGGTGTCCATGTCCATGTGCTGGATGCCGGCCTCGTCCTCGGTGAGGTCGAGGCGGGCCACGTGCGGAAGCCGCTGCGGCCACAGGTCGGCGCGGTCCAGGAAAGCGAAGACGTCGCCGGCCGCGCCGAAGACGGTCTCGGAGTCGCTGAAGGTGAAGTGGAGTTCCTCGCGCGCGTCAGCCAGCTCGGCGGTGTTCTTGAGGGCGAGGAGCTCGGCGCGGCTGTTGCCGTCGACGGCCTGCTCGATGAGTTCCTCGGCGGCCGGGTCCCCGTCGACGGCACGGTAGTCGTGCAGCAGCGTGACGCGGGTGGTGCCGTCCTCCAGCTCCTGGACGCGCCACTCACCGCCCATCTCCGCGACGGGGGCGGCGGTGACCACCTGGCGGAAGGTGATGGTGCGGGCCGCCGGGTCGAGGACCCGGCGCGAGGTCCAGGTGCGCACCTTGTCCCCGGCGACCGCCCAGATGCGCAGGAGTTGCTCGCCGCCTTCGGCGGGGGCCTCCTCGAGCACCTCGACGTGCACGGTGGGCCCGAACACCTGCGGCCACTCGGCGACATCGGCCACCAGCGCGTACACGGCGGCGGGGGCCGCGGCCACGGTGATGGAGTGCTCCGTGACGTGGAGCTCTGCGGTCTCGGACGTGGTGGTGGTCGGCGCCACGGCAAATTCCCTTCGGACTGTCCGCTGCAGGGCGGATCACAAGGTTGGCATGAGGTGATCGAGCGGGACTGGAGAACCGGTGGAACGTCGTCAACTACTGGGCCCAGTCAGGACGTTCGAGCATGTCGATCACTGCGCAGCCCCAGCTGTAACCGGCGCCGACGCTGACCAGGACGATCCGGTCGCCCGGCGCCGCGCGCCCCGAGACGGTCAGGTGGTCGAGGCCGGCGAACTGGTCGCCCGCGCCGAGGTGCCCGACCGTGCGGCTGTAGTCCCATGTGGTGCGGGCGGGGTCGATGCCGAACGGCTTGTAGTAGATGGACGTCAGGCGCCGTTTGCCGAAGTGCGGCAGTACCACCCAGTCGGCTTCGGCGAGTTCGGAGCCGGCGTCGGCCAACGCCTGCTTGATGACCGTCTGCTGGCCGCTGTGGGCCCGGGAGATCGCGTACGACATTCCGGCGCGGCCGACGAAGGCACGCTTGGCCGCCTCGAAGTCGACGGGGATGCGGTGGCCGAACGGGGCCTTGGTGAAGGGGTCGTCGCCGCGGTGCAGCGGCTCGAGGTCCGGGTCCGCGTGCAGCGCGAGCGAGACGAGGCGGGCGTGGCCGCCGCGCCGGGAGAGCACTAGCGAGGTGGCGCCGTCCGCGTAGGGCGTTCCGGGGTCGGTGTTCCAGCGGTCGATGCCCGGGGCGCAGAAGCGGTCGGCGGTGGTGATGAGGGCGTCGCTGTGGCCGTGGCCTGCGGTGAGGTAGGCGCTCGCCAGGTCGAGGGCGGCGAGCCCGCCGTTGGACATCTGCCGTATCTCGACGGCCTGGCAGGTGTTGCCGAGTGCCTCGCGCTGGATGTACGAGGCGACCGGCCATAGGTCCTGGCCCTGGTGGTAGGTGTCCGCGTGCAGCAGGAGATCCACGTCGCCGCCGTGCGTGCCGGCCCGGCTCAGAGCGGTGTGTGCGGCGGCCGCGGCCATTTCGGCAGCCGACTCGTCGGGCGAGTAGGCCACCGACTCCATGCCGGTCGCCGCGGCCGTCCGGGGTGGGCAGGCCCCGGAGGCGACGGCATCGGCGATCGTGAGGCGGGTGGGAAGCCGTGTGGAGGTCCCCCGTATGTAGACGTCTTCCAGACGCACAGTCTCTCCAAGGCAGGTCAGGGGCGGATCGGTTCGACCGAGGCCATGAGGCGGTGGGCGGGCGCGTCCGGGGCCTGGGCCGGCGGTTCGTCGAGCAGGACGTAGTGGACGGCGTCGAGGAGCGCGTGCCAGCTGGCCGCGGTCGTGTTCGCGCCGACGCCGACGGTGCCCCAGCGGCGGCTGCCGGCCCGGTAGGAGATGAGGACGCGGGCGTCGGCGCTGCTGCCGGTCTCGCCGCTGAGCACCCGGACCCGGTAGTCGGTCAGCTCCAGCCGGGACAGGGCCGGGAAGCAGGGGTCGAGAGCGGCGTGCAGCGCGGTGTCCAGGGCGTTGACCGGGCCGTTGCCGTGTCCGGTCGCGGTGATGGCCCGGCCCTGGACGGACAGGCGCACGGTGGCCTCGGTGCGGACCTCGTCGCCGTGCACCCCCAAGACCCCCACGGACCACGACTCGACCTCGAACGGCTGGGACCGCGGGGCGCCCGTGAGCTCCTCGCGCAGCAGCAGCTCGAACGAGGCGTCGGCGGACTCGAAGCTGTAGCCGGCGTTCTCGAGTTCCTTGACGCGGGTCGCGGCGCGGGCCACTTCGTCGGACCCCGCCTCGACGTCGTAGCCCAGCTCGCGCGCCTTGAGCTCGATGGAGGAGCGGCCGCCCATGTCGGAGACGAGCGTGCGCATCGCGTTGCCCACCAGGGCCGGGCGGGTGTGCTGGTAGAGGTCGGGGTCGACCCGCAGGGCCGAGGCGTGCAGCCCGGCCTTGTGCGTGAAGGCCGATTCGCCGATGTAGGGCGCGGCGCCGCTGCCGGGCAGCTCGGTCAGTTCGGCGATGGCCCGGCCGGTCGCGGCGAGGCCCGCCAGCCGCTCGAGCGGGACGACCTCGCGGCCGCGCTTGAGCACAAGGTTGGCGATGACGGTGAACAGGTCCGCGTTGCCGCACCGCTCGCCGTAGCCGTGGGCGGTGCCCTGGGCCTGGACGGCGCCGGCGTCGACGGCCGCCATGGTGTTGGCGACGGCGCAACCGGTGTCGTTGTGGCAGTGGATGCCGAGCTGTACGCCGGTCAGGGCGCGCGTCTCGGCGACGACGGCCGCGACCTCGTCGGGCAGGGAGCCGCCGTTGGTGTCGCACAGGACGACGGTCTCCGCGCCGGCCTCGGCCGCGGTGCGCACGACGGCGAGGGCGTACTCGCGGTTGAGCTGATAGCCGTCGAAGTAGTGCTCCGCGTCGACGAAGACCCGCCGCCCCGCGTGCACCAGGTGGCGCACCGTGCCGCCGATCATGGAAAGGTTCTCCGCGAGGGTGGTGCGCAGCGCGTCGCGCACATGGCCCGTGTGGCTCTTGGCGACGAGGGTCACCACGGGGGTCTCGGCCGCGAGCAGGGCCCGTACCTGCGGGTCTACTGGGGCCGGGACGCCGGGCCGGCGGGTGGCTCCGAACGCGGCGAGGACGGCGTGCTTCAGGTCGAGTTCGGTGCGGGCCCGGCGGAAGAACTCGGTGTCCCGCGGTACGGCCCCGGGCCAGCCGCCCTCGATGAAGCCGACCCCGAGTCCGTCGAGCTCACGTGCGACGGCGAGCTTGTCCTCGACCGTCAGCACCATGCCTTCCTGCTGGGCGCCGTCGCGCAGGGTCGTGTCGTAGAGCTGGAAGCTCCGCTCGGCCATCGCCCCTCCCTTGTCCTGTATGCGCCGGTGATACCGGCCTCCGGATGGTGACCCCACCGTCCGGCGGCGGACCGGAGAACGGCTCGAGCGGTGATGGACCGCGCGGCGGGACCGCAGGACGCCCGGAGTCAGTGGTACGGGGCGGGCGTGCGGCTGAAGCGCGGGGCCACCGTGGAGGGACCGCTGCCGCGTGCCTGGTGGTGCGGATGCGCGGCGGCCTCGGCGGCGCTCAGCACCGGCGTCACACACGCCTCGGTTCCCTCGAAGTGCTGCGCCCAGTGGTCGCGGGTGGCGCCGACGAAGCGGTGCGCGAACTCCCGGCGCAGAGCCGGCCAGTTGCGCGGGTCGTCACGGTCGGGCAGCGCCGCCGCGTCGAGTCCGAGGCCGTGGAGCAGCGCCGCGTAGAAGCGCTCCTCGAGCGCGCCGACCGCGACGTACCCGCCGTCGGCGCACGCGTAGCAGGTGTAGAACGGGGCGCCGCCGTCGAGCAGGTTCGTGCCGCGCTCGTGCCGCCACTGTCCTGCCGACCGCATGCCGACGAGCATGCCGAGCATCGCGCCGACGCCGTCCACGATCGCCGCGTCGACGACCCGGCCGGCGCCGGTCGACCCGCGTTCGTACAGGGCCGCGAGGACACCGGCGAGCAGGAACATGGAGCCGCCCCCGAAGTCCCCCAGGAAGTTCACCGGGACGACGGGCGGGCCGCCGGACTCGCCGATCGCGTACAGGGCACCGGTCAGGGCCAGGTAGTTGATGTCGTGTCCGGGGGCCGCGGCGAGCGGCCCGTCCTGGCCCCAGCCCGTCATCCGGGCGTACACGAGCGCCGGGTTGCGTTCCAGACACACCTCGGGCCCGATGCCGAGCCGCTCCGCGACACCTGGCCGGAAGCCCTCGATCAGGACGTCGGAGCTCTCCAGAAGACTCAGGAGCTCCTCGACGTCGTCCGGGCTCTTCAGATCCAGCGCGATACGGTGCCGGCCCCGGTCGAGTTCCTGGTGCCATTCTTCGAAGGAGCGCCGTCCGTCGGCCCGGTCGACCCGGATCACCTCGGCGCCGAGATCGGCGAGGATCATACAGGCGAAGGGCACCGGCCCGATCGCCGCCAGTTCGACCACCCGCAGCCCGCTCAGCGGGCCGGTCCCCCGGGACCGCCCCTCACTTGTCGCTATGCCCATGCCGTGAGGCTAGGGAGGCGCGCCCGAACCCCTCTCGCGCCCGGCTGGAGCGCGGGCGGCGACTCCACCTGTGCCCGAGCGCGCGCTGGCAGCGTGCTTCAAGAACTGCTGTCTGTCCGGTTCTTCATGAGGAAACTCCCCCAGGAGGAAGGATTCACTGTGACCACCAGTGCCACGGAGCAGGGCGCCGCAGAGGCGGAGACCAAACCCTTTCCCTACGCGCGACAGTGCCCGTTCACGCCCCCGAAGGAGTACGGGGAGATCGTCGAGAAGGACGTCTCCCAGGTCACGCTCAGGGGATCCGGCCTGCGGATATGGACGGTCGCCGGTTATGAGACCATCCGCCGCCTGCTCACCGACCCGCGGGTCAGCGCGTCCCGCAAGCACGATAACTTCCCCTTCTACTTCATCGCTCCGCCGGAGTACCGCACCGAGACGTCGTTCATCGGATATGACGGCAAGGAGCACAGCGACACCCGCCGCAAGGCCGCTCTGACGTTCACCAGCCGGCAGGTTCGGCGGCTGCGGCCGCGGATCGAGGAGATCGTCGACGACCACCTCGACAAGCTCCTCGCGATGACGCCCGTCGTGGACTTCCACCACGCGTTCTCGCTGTCGGTGCCCATGACGGTCATCTGCGAACTCCTCGGGATCCCGCAGGACCGGCACGAGTTCTTCATCAAGCACGGCACGGCGCTCCTCGGCGGCCACAGCTCCACGGAGGAGCGGCAGGCGGCCATCGTCGAGGTGAACGAGTACGTCAACGACCTCATCCAGCTGAAGAAGCGTGAGCCCGGCGAGGATCTGCTGAGCCGCGCGATGGCCGACTACGAGGCGTCCGGCGAGGAGTACACCGACCGCGATCTGTTCAACATGGTGCGGCTGCTGATGAACGGCGGCCACGAGACGACCGCCAGCCAGATCTCGCTCGGCACGGCCTGCCTCCTGGAGAACCCCGACCAGCTGCAACTCCTGCTCTCCGACCCCTCTTTGGTCAAGCCGGCCGTCGAAGAGCTGGTGCGGTACGCGACGATCGGTGACACGGCGGTGCCCCGGGTCGCCCTGGAGGACATCGAGATCGGCGGCCAGACCATCCGCAAGGGCGACGGCATCCTCTGCCTCGGCCTCGCGGCCAACCGTGACCCGGAGGTCTTCCCCGAGCCGGAGAAGCTCGACATCACCCGCGGCAGCCGCAAGCACCTCGGCTTCGGGCACGGGGTGCACCACTGCATCGGCGCGGACCTCGCCCGTCTGGAGCTGGAGATCGTGTGGAGCAAACTGTTCCAGCGCATCCCCACCCTCGAACTCGCCAAGCCCTTCCTGGAGATACCCCGCAAGGAAGGGGCCGTGATCTACGGGCTGTGGGAGCTGCCCGTGAAGTGGTGAGTCCAGCAAGGCCGCGCCTGGGCCGCCGACCGCGGAAGCGGTCGGCGGCCCAGGCGTATTGCCCCTCCGTCCCCTCAGACGGCAGACGTTTCGGCGTTGCCCTGAGGAGTGCCGGTGTCACCTTGAGCGGTGCCGGTGTCACCTTGGGTGCCACGGGACTGCTTGCGGACCGGGACGAAGAGCGCGGCGACGAAGCCCGCGACGGCGAACAGGGCGGCGCCGGTGAGAGCCAGGCCGTAGCCAGCGGCCCTGGCGTCGACGGCGCCCGCGCCGGCCCCGGTCCGGGCGTCGATACGGGCCGCGGACAGCGCGGCCAGAGTCACCAGGCCCACGGCGCTGCCGAGTTGGCGGGTGGTGTTGAGGAGCCCGGAGGCCAGACCGGCCTGGTGGGGGGCGAGCCCGGCGGTGGCGGCGTTCGTCGTGGCGTTGAGCACCGCGCCCATTCCCGATCCGAGGAGGATGCAGGGTCCGAGCACGTCGCCGAGGTAGCCCGCGCCCGCGTCCACCATGGACAGCCAGAACAGGGCACCCGCGGCAAGGGCGAGGCCGCCGAGCAGGATCGGGCGCGGGCCGATCCTCGGCACGAGGGGCGCGATCCCCCAGCCGCCGAGGGCCATGCCGACGGAGAGCGGCAGGTAGCTGAGCCCCGTGTGCAACGGGCTGTAGCCGAGGACCTGTTGGAGTACCAGCGTGAAGAAGTAGAAGGTGCTGAAGAGGGCGGCGATGCCGAAGAAGGCCACCAGGTTGGCGGCAGCGACCGACCGGTTCCGGAAGATGCCGAGCGGCACCAGGGGATGGCGGGCGAACCTCGCCTGGATCACCAGGAACGCGGCGATCAGGAGTGCCCCGGCCAGCAGTGGACCGAGGACCCGTGGCGATCCCCAGCCGTGCGCGGCGTACTGGGAGACGCCGTAGACGGCGGACATCAGGCCGAGAGTGACGGTCACCGCGCCGGGCAGGTCGAGGCCGCTGCCCTGCGCGCCCGTCCGGCGGGGGCGGGTCTCCGGGACCACCCAGCGGACGGCGGCGAACAGCACGAGGCCGATCGGGACGTTCACCAGGAAGATCCAGCGCCAGGAGAACCACTCGATGATCACGCCTCCGGCCAGCACACCGATCGCGCCCGCGGCTCCGGAGACCGCGCTCCACCAGCCGAATGCCCGTGCGCGGGCGGCCGGTTCGGTGAACGTCGTACCGAGCACGGTGAGGGTGGCCGGTGCCATGACCGCGGCGCCGAGCCCCTGGAAGGCGCGGGCGAGGACCAGGGTGAGCGGAGCGTCCGCGGCTCCCCCGACGAGGCTGGCCAGCGTGAACAGACCGGCACCGCACGCGAAGATCCGGCGCTGGCCGAACAGGTCCGCGAGCCGCCCGCCGAGCAGCAGGAAGCCGCAGACGACCACCGTGTAGGCGTTGTTCACGAGTTGCAGGTTGTGCTGGGTGAAGTGCAGGTCCGCGGCGATGACGGGCAGGGCCACGTTCACCACCGAGGCGTCCAGCACGTTCATGAACTGGCCCAGGCAGCAGGCGGCCAGCACGAGGGAGAGCCGGTCGCCGGCACTCCCCCTGCCGGGCTCGGCGGCCCTCTCTCGGGTCTCTTCGGTCACAGTCATGGCAGGCACGCTCGGCCGGACCGGTCGACCGGCGGTAGCGATCCGGTCGAGTCCGCACAGGCGGTCGAGAGTTCCTCCACCGCGATTGCAGGGCCTCTCGCCACAGTCCGTTGCGGTACCTCCGCACGGATGGCCGATATTCCCCTAGGAGAGCTCACCATGGCCAAGATCACCTACAAGCATCCGAACGGCACCGTCACCATCCTCGACGTCGAGGCGCCCAACACGGTCATGCGCGCGGCGAAGCTCAACAACGTCGACGGCATCGAGGCCCAGTGCGGCGGCTCCGCGCAGTGCGGCACCTGCCATGTGTACGTCGACGCCGAGAGCTCCGTGCCGCTGCCCGAGATGGACCCCGTCGAGGACGACGTGCTGTACGGAACGGCGTGCGAGCGCACCGAGTTCAGCAGGCTCAGCTGCCAGCTGCCGGTCTCCGAGGACCTGGACGGCCTGTTGGTGCACCTGCCCGAGGCGCAGAGCTGATGGCCTCGCACTCGGTGGTGGTCGTCGGCGCGGGCCAGGCCGGTCTCGAAACAGCGGCAGCCCTGCGCGGCCGCGGCTACGAGGGCCGGATCATGCTCGTCGGGGACGAGCCGTCCGGCCCCTGCGACCGCCCGCCCCTGTCGAAGGGCTATCTGGCCGGCACGGTCCCGGCCGCGGACATCGCACTGCGCCCGCCGTCGTTCTACGCCGCGCAGGACATCGAGCTGCTGTCGGGCGACCGGGTCGCCTCGGTCGACCGGGAGCGCCGCACCGTCCTGCTGGAGTCCGGGCTGCGCCTGCCGTACGGCGCGCTGGTTCTGGCGACCGGCAGCCGCCCGCGCACGCTGCCCGTGCCCGGAGCCTCGCTGACCGGGGTCCTCACGCTGCGCGGCCTGGCCGACGCGGAGGACCTGCGGCTGCGGCTCAGCGGACCGCCCCGCAGCGTCGTCGTGGTCGGCGCCGGGTTCATCGGTCTCGAGGTGGCGGCCACCGCGCGTGGCCTCGGCCACGACGTGACCGTGGTCGAGGCCCAGCCGAGGGCGCTGGCCCGCGCGCTGACGCCGCAGATGTCGGCCCGGGTCGTCGCCGAGCACCGCGCCCAGGGGGTGCGGGTGCTGCTCGGCCGCGAGGTGTCCGCGCTGTACGGCGACGCGGAGGGCCGGGTCCAGGTCATGGAGCTGGGGGACGGCGAGCGGATCGCCGCCGATCTCGTCGTGGTCGGTGTCGGTGTCCTGCCGGACACGCGCCTCGCGCTCACCGCGGACCTGGTCGTCGGCGACGGCATCGTCGTGGACGAGCGGCTGCGGACCGAGGACCCGGACATCTACGCGGTCGGTGACTGCGCCCGCTTCCCCAGCCCGCACGCCGGCCGGCACGTCCGCCTCGAGTCCGTCCAGAACGCCACGGACCAGGCGCGCTGCGTGGCCGCCGCGATCTGTGGCGAGCCGTACGCGTACACCGCCGTGCCCTGGTTCTGGTCGGAGCAGTACGCGATGCGGCTCCAGATGGCCGGTCTGACGGCCGTCCACGACGAGACCGTGACCGTCGGCGACCCGGACAGCGGGCGGTTCTCCGTCCTCTGTTTCCGCGCCGGCCGTCTGATCGGCGCCGAGTCCATGAACCGGCCGGCGGACCACGGCATCGTCCGTCGGCTGCTGACCACCGGCATGCATCTGGCACCGGATACGGCCCGGGAGCCGGGCTTCGACCTCAAGAAGCTCCCTCGTACGCCTGCCGCGTCCCCCGCCTCACCCGCCATGTCCGTCCCCGCCTGACGACCGATTCCTGCTTCCTGCGCGTACGGAGAAGGGGACGTCCGCACCACGGACGCCCCCTTCGCCGTACGCGGGAGATCAGCTCTCCGGGCCGAGCAGCACCGCGGAGTAGTTCTTGCGGGCGGCGGTGTCGTACTGGAGCGCCACGTGGCTCGTCGCCGACGTGATGTCCCGCCAGAAGCGCTGGAGTGCGTGCCCCTCGCCGAGGCCGCCCGTCCCGGCGGCGCCGACCAGCAGGGCCACGGCCTCGCGGAGCATCTCGGCGGCGAAGGGGGCGTTGCGCTCGTTGCGCGCCATGCGCTCGGGGGTGAACCGCCGCCGGTCGAGGACCCGGGCGCTCTCTTCGACGAGGTGACGTGCGGCGTCGATCCGGCCGGAGGCGCGTACGACGGTGAGCTCGGCGGTGTCGTTGCGCCGGCGCCCGGTGATCGATCCCGTACAGGCGGCGAGCGCGCCGGTGGCGGCGCCGACGACCGGGGCGATGAAGGTGAGTCCGCCCACCGCCTGGAAGGGCACGTTGTGGGCGGGCACGGCGGAAGCGCCGTTGCGGCCCGTGAGCATGTCGGCGCGGTCGAGGGTCAGATGCGCCGGTACGAACACGTCGTCGACCACGACGGTGTGGCTGCCGGTGGCCCGCATCCCCACGCTGTCCCAGGTCTCGCGCACCGTGTACGCGCCGCGCGGCAGCGTGAAGAAGCGCAGCTGCGGCGGGCCCTCACCACCCGCGGCCGCCGCGCAGACCATCACCCAGTCGGCGAAGTCGACGGCGCTGACGTAGGCCCACTCACCGGTGACCCGCCAGCCACCGTCCGCCGGCCTGGCCCGCCCGGCGGGCATCAGACCGGTCGCCACGAACGTGTCGGGTCCCGCGCCCCACAGCTCCTGGTGCCCCTGCTCGGGCAGGTGCGAGGCGAAGCGGGCCGAGTACGCCGCGAGCGAGGCACACCAGGCCGAGGCGGCACAGCCCTCGCCGACGGACATGACCGCGCGGGTCAGGTCCGCGAACGAGCCCTCCGTGCCGCCGAACCGCGCGGCCACGAAATGCCGGGCGAACCCCGCCTCCCGTATCGCGTCGGTGACCTCGCGGGACAGGCTGCGGCCCGTGTCCGCGTCGGCCGCGTGGCGGGCCGCGAGCAACCTGAGCCGGTCGGCGGCGGGGACGAGCCCGGCGGCGGGAACGGCCCGGTCGGTGTCGGGAGCGGCGATCACGCCGACGTCGACGCTCACGATCCGGACCCGTTCGCGACGGCACGGGCGAAGAGTTCGAGCGTCTCGCCGGGGCTCGGCCCGTCGAGCGCCTTGAAGATCCGCTCGGCGCCCGGACCGTGCTGGTCCAGCTTGACGTGGGCGAGCGAGACGCGGGTGTGTCCCGCGTCGACGGCCTCGAAGTCGACCTCGATCTGGCTGGCGCCCTCGTCGGTGGGGAGGGACTGCCAGTTGGGGTCGATCCGCCAGGTCATGACGACGCGCCGGCCCGGCTCCCACTCCAGCACGCGGCCCCAGGCGATCTCGGTGCCCTCCACGTCCCACTCGTAGTAGCGCCCGCCCACTTCGCCTTCGAAGGCGAGGCCGGCCCGCTCCTTGCGCACCAGAATGTGGCTCGGCGGCCACCAGTCCGCCGGGCGCTCGGTGAAGACCTTGAAGCACTCGCCGGGCGTCGCCGCCACGGTCACCGACTTCCTGACGTCGGGCAGGGTCTGTTGCTCGGGCACGGGGCCTCCTCGCTCCGGCCAGGTGTCCGCCCGGCCACGGCATCCAATGCGCCCAAGCTGACCGGCCCCGCTAGGCCCCGTGTCGAGTACGGCTCGAACAGCCGGACTCCAGCCCGCCTCCACCCCGGTCCGAGAAACCCGCAAGGCGACGGGCCCACCGTCGAGCCGACGTGGACCGGATCGACACGAGCGATATCGACACGAGCGATGGGGAGAGCACGATGACAGACACGGGACGACGAGTGGCCTTCGTCACCGGGGCGACCAGCGGGATCGGCCTGGCCGTGACCGAGCTGCTGGCCCGGCAGGGCGTCGCGGTGTTCGGTGTGGCGCGGGACGCGGAGAACGTCCGCACCATGGTCAAGGCGCAGCGCGAGCAGGGCCACGAGGTGGCCGGCACGGTGTGCGACGTGACGTCCGTGACGCAGATCCAGCAGGCCGTGGCCGCCGCGGTGGCCGAGTACGGCCGCATCGACATCCTCGTCAACAACGCGGGCCGCGGCGGTGGCGGGGTGACCGCGGAACTGCCCGACGCGCTCTGGGACGACGTGATCGAGACCAACCTGAACGGCACCTTCCGGGTCACCCGGGAAGTGCTCGGCACGGGCCTGATGCGCGAGGGGTCCTGGGGCCGGATCATCAACATCGCCTCCACCGGCGGCAAGCAGGGCGTCGAGCTCGCCGCGCCCTACTCCGCCTCCAAGCACGGCGTGATCGGCTTCACCAAGGCCGTCGGCAAGGAGCTCGCCCCGACCGGCATCACCGTGAACGCCGTCTGCCCCGGATACGTCGAGACGCCCATGGCCCAGCGCGTGCGACAGGGCTACGCGGGCCACTACGGGGTCAGCGAGCAGGAGATCCAGGAGAAGTTCAACGCCAAGATCCCGCTCGGCCGTTACTCCACCCCCGAGGAGGTCGCCGGGCTCGTCGGCTACCTCGCGTCGGACTCGGCCGGGTCCATCACCGCCCAGGCCATGAACGTCTGCGGTGGGCTCGGCAACTACTGATGGCCCTGATCGACGAGCAGAAAACGAGCAGAAAAGGAGTGTCTGGCATGACTGCTGTGACCGCCGGCGCGCTGCTGGCCGAACCCGACGTGGCCGCGTTCCGGGCCGCGATGGCCCGATTCCCGACGGGCGTCACCCTGCTCACCCAAGGGAGCGGCGACGAGACCCTCGTGATGACGCTCAACACCCTGACCTCGGTCTCACTCGACCCGCTGCTGATCCTCGTGTCCGTCAAGGCTTCCGGCCGGATGCGCCCGCGGATCTCGAGCTCGGGCAGCTTCGCCGTGAACGTGCTCGCCGAGTCACAGCTGGATCTGGCGCTGGAATTCTGCCGGCCCGACCGGCCCGAGGGCCGCGCCGCGATGCTGCGCCTCGGTGCCGAGGAAGGCGTCACCGGCAACGCCGTGCTGCCCGCCGCGGAGACGTACGTCGAGTGCGTGCTGGACGCGGAGTACACGGCCGGTGACCACACGCTGCTGATCGGCCGGGTCGTCGCCCTGTCCGGCGGGTCGTCCGAGCCGGACCCGCTCCTGTTCCACCAGGGCAGGTTCGGCCGGCTGTCACCCGCCTCGTCCGCCTCGTCCGTCGAGCAGCGGGAGGCGGCCGCGTGAGTGCGACAACCGCGTCCTCGGTGGCGGCGCCCGGCACCCTGCACGAGGTCGCCGACGGGGTGTACGCCTTCGTCCAGCCGCAGGGCGGCTGGTGCCTGAACAACGCCGGCCTCGTCGCCGGCGGCGGCCAGGCGGTCCTGATCGACACGGCGGCGACCGAGTCCCGCACCCGCAGGCTGCGGGAGGAGGTGGAGCGCGTGGTGCCGGGCGGCCCGGACTACGTGGTCAACACCCACTTCCACGGCGACCACACGTTCGGCAACGGCCAGTTCACGCCGCGTGCCGCCGTCGTGGCACACGCGGGCACCCGGTCCGACACGCAGGAGGCGGGCCTCGGCCTGCGCCACCTGTGGCCGGACGTCGAGTGGGGCGAGACCCCGCTGACGCTGCCCACGCTCACGTTCCGGGACGAGCTCACCCTGCACGCGGAGGGCGGCCTGCGCACCGAGTTGCTCCACGTGGGCCCCGCCCACACCGCGAACGACGTGATCGCGTGGGTGCCGGAGCGCGGCGTGCTGTTCACCGGGGACGTCGTGTGGTCGGGGGTGACCCCGTATCTCCTGATGGGCTCCGTCACCGGGTCGCTGCGGGCCCTGGAGCGCATGCGCGCGCTCGGTGCCTCCGTGGTCGTCCCCGGGCACGGTCCGGTCGGCGGCCCCGAGCTCCTCGACGCGACGGAGGCCTACGTCCGCCGGCTCCAGGACCTCGCACGGGACGGCCTGCGGCGCGGCGTGGGCCCGCTCCAGGCGGCCCGGGACGCGGACCTCGGCGCCTTCGCCGGGCTCCTGGACTCCGAGCGCCTGGTCGGAAACCTGCACCGCGCGTACGCCGAGCTCGAGGGCCTGGCACCGGGCGCCCGTATCGATGTCGCGGCGTCCTTCAAGGAGATGGTCGCCTTCCACGGCGCCCTGCCCTCCTGCCACGCCTGACCGCACACCCGAGAGGCCGAAACCGACGTACTGAGCCGAAACCGCCGCAATGAAAGGAGTCGTCGATGGAGACGATCCTGCTGAACCACGAGACGCAGGTGACACTGCCGTCGTACCTCGAGCTCCATGGAGTGCCGTGCCGGATACCACTGCTGCTGGCCGGGGACCTCGACGACGACGGGAGTGAACCGCACATCTGCCGGAGCATCGACTGAGCCGCCGGGGACGAGCAACCGGTCCGGCACATGGCCGAGGGGCCCCTGTCGAGGGGGCCCCTCGGCCATGTGCCGGATGTCCGGGTACGGGCCGGTCAGGAGGCCGCGGGAGCGGCGGGGCTGTCGCGGTGGATGACGCGGGAGCGGGTCAGCAGCCCTCCGTCGCGGCGTACGAGCACGTCGTCGACGGTGAACGTCGGCTGGAAGGAGACCTTCCCTTCGCGGTCGGTCTGCGTGACCAGCGTGTAGTAGGAGACCCGGATGGTGTCCTCGTCCTGGGGGTCGGCCTCTATGAGGAGGTGGCCGAACCAGTGGCGTACGGCGATGTCCTTGTAGCGCGGCAGGTTGGCGCGCATCCCGGCGATCATCTCCACCCGGCCGCTCTGACGCTGACCGCCGGCGTGGACGACCTCCCCGTCGTCGGTGAACGTGTCGGCGAAGCCCTCGATGTCCAGGGCGTCGACCCGTCGCATCTGCTGGGCGTAGAACGTCTGCACCTCGGCGTACAGGTCACCCGTGACCTGCTGGCGGAGGGTCCCGACGGACTGAGACATGGCGAACTCCCTTCGCGGCGGCCCTTCCGGCCGCCTGTCGTCGGCATCAGCCTGCCGGGCGTGGCTGCAGCGTGACTGGAGAGGCGCTCGCGGTGACCGGCCGACGCCCCTGGCCAGCACGGTGAGTGAAATGGCAGGATCGCCCGCATGCCCAAGGCCCTCCCCCGTGTCAGCAGGCGCCGAGCCCTGGAGGGCTCGGCCGCCGCCCTCGTGGTCCTCGGGCTGCTCCTGTGGTGGCTGCTGCCGCTGGACGACGGGAGGCCGGGGGGCAGCGTGACCTTCAGCACGGGCCAGCGGACCGGGGTGTACGAGCGCTACGGCAACCTCCTGAAGACCGCGCTCGGCCACGACCTGCCGGACCTCGACGTGCGCCTGACGAACAGCGAGGGGTCCCAGGAGAACGTCGAGCGGGTCGCTACGGGGAAGGCCGATTTCACGATCGCGGCCGCCGACGCCGTGGAGAAGTACAGGCTTCAGGGCGGCGCCGGCGGGGACCGGCTGCGCGGCTGCGCCCGCCTGTACGACGACTACGTGCAGCTGGTCGTGCCCCGCTCGTCGTCGATCAGGTCGGTCCAGGACCTGCGCGGCCTCCGGGTCGCCGTGGGCGGGAAGGGATCCGGGGTACGGCTCATCGCGGAGCGCGTGGTCGAGGCGGCCGGCCTCGACCTGGAGAAGGACATGAAGCCGGTCTCCACGGGGATCGACGGCATGCCCCAGGCGCTCAAGAACGGCGACATCGACGCCTTCTTCTGGTCGGGCGGCCTGCCGACGGCCCATGTGCGCAAGCTGTCGGAGAACTACCCCATCCGTCTCGTCGAGCTCGGCGACCTCGTCGACGCGCTGCACAAGCAGGGCGGCGCGTCCCGCTACTACCGGGCCGCCGTCATGCCCGCGGACGCCTATCCGGACGCGCAGCAGGGTGCCTCGGTGCCCACGCTGGCGGTCGCGAACCTGCTGGTCACCACGGACCGTGCGGACCCCCGCCTCACGGAGGCGATGACGCGCACGGTGATAGACAGCCGCGACCACATCGGCACGCAGGTGCACGCGGCCCAGCTCGTGGACCTGCGGACGGCGCTCTACACGGATCCGCTGGCGCTGCACGAGGGAGCCCGCCGCTACTACCGCTCGGTGAAGCCGTAGGGCGCCGGCCCGCCGCCTCAGCCTTCCCGGTGCGTCCGGGGCACCGCCACCGTGACGCGCAGCCCGTGCGGCTCGTGAGGGGCGTACGTGAGGGAGCCGCCGCCCGCCGCGAGCAGCGCCCGCGAGATGGACAGGCCGAGGCCCGAGCCCTTGACGTTCTGGTGGCCGGCGCTGCGCCAGAACCGGTCACCGATCCGCGCGAGTTCGTCCTCGCGCAGGCCCGGCCCCCGGTCCGCCACCACGATCTCCGTGGACTCTCCGTTACGGGCGACGCAGACCTTCACCTCCTCGCCGGAGGGGGTGAATTTCAGGGCGTTGTCGATCACCGCGTCCAGGGCGCTCGACAGCGTCACGGGGTCCGCCCAGCCGGTGACCGCGGGGCATTCCTCGGTCAGCGTCACGCCCTTCTCGTCGGCGACGGGCCGCCAGGCGCCGACGCGTTCGGTCACCAGCTCGCCGATGTCCGTGAGCCGCAGGTCTGCCTCGGTGTGTTCAGCCAGGGCCAGGTCGAGGAGGTCGTCGAGGACCGAGGCGAGCCGCTTGCCCTCCGTGCGCACCGAGGCGATCTCCTCGTTCCCCTCGGGCAGTTCGAAGGCCAGGAGTTCGATGCGCAGGAGCAGGGCGGCGAGCGGATTGCGCAGTTGGTGCGAGGCGTCGGCGACGAAGGCGCGCTGCTGCTCCAGGACGTCCTCGACGTTGTCGGCCATCTCGTTGAACGACCGGGCCAGGCGCTGTAGTTCCGGCGGTCCGCCGGCCGAGGCGACGCGGGACTTCAGCCGTCCGGTGGCGATGTCGTGGGTGGTCGCGTCGAGGACGCGCACGGGCCGCAGGACCCAGCCCGTCAGCCGCAGCGCGGCGCCGACGGCCAGGAGCATCGCGGCCACCTCGCCCGCGGCGATGAGCAACCATCCCTGAAGCGTCTTGGAGCGCATCTTGCCGGTGGGCGAGTCGGTGACGACGACCGCGACGACGTCGCCGTCGCTGATGACGGGTGACGCGACGACGAGCCGGCCGCGCTGCCAGGGCCACACCTGCTGGGGGTCGTGGCTGCCGCGCGAGAACAGGGCCTCGTCGAAGGCCTCGCGCACGGCTCCGTCAGGGGGCAGCTGCCAGCCGTCCGGGGCGCGCCCCATGGGGTCACTGTTGCGGTAGAAGACGCCCGCGCGGATCCCGTACACCTCGTAGTAGCGGGTGAGTTCGTTCTGCAGGGTCTGCTGGCGCTCGTCCGTGACGCGTACGCGGGAACCCGTCGAGCGCTTGGTGACGAACTGGGCCAGCGCGGCAAAGCGTGCCGTGTCGTCGATGCGGTCGACGACGACCTTCTGCTGCTGGGCGGCCGCCACGCTCACGGCGAGCGGGAAGCCGAGCGCGAGCAGCACGCCCGCCATGAGGACGATGAGCAGCGGGAGGAGGCGAGCGCGCACCCGCGGCCTCTAGGCGGCCGGCGCGACGAGCCGGTACCCGACGCCGCGCACGGTCTCGATGAGGGCGGGCATGCGCAGCTTGGAGCGCAGGGACGCGACATGCACCTCCAGGGTGCGGCCCGTCCCCTCCCAACTGGTGCGCCAGACCTCGCTGATGATCTGTTCCCGGCGGAACACCACCCCGGGGCGCTGCGCGAGAAGCGCCAGGAGGTCGAACTCCTTGCGGGTCAGTTGGACAACCGAACCGTCCACGCTGACCTGGCGGGTGGGCAGTTCGATGTGCACGGACCCGAGCCGCAGACCGTCCTCGGCCGACGCGGAGGTGTCGTCCGGCACGCTGCGCCGGCTGACCGCGTGGATGCGGGCGAGCAGTTCCCCGGTGTCGTACGGCTTCACCACGTAGTCGTCCGCGCCGAGGTTGAGGCCGTGGATGCGGGAGCGTACGTCCGCGCGCGCGGTCACCATGATCACCGGTGTCGCCGTGCGCTTGCGGATCTTGCCGCACACCTCGTAGCCGTCCTGGTCGGGCAGGCCGAGATCGAGGAGCACGACCCCGAAGGCGTCCGCGTCGGGGACGAGCGCCCGGAGCGCTTCCTCGCCGCTGCGGGCGTGCCTCACGTCGAAGCCGTGCCGGGCGAGGACCGCCGACAGAGCGGCGGCGACATGGTCGTCGTCCTCGACGAGAAGCAGTCTCATCACGGCCCCCTTCGGTTCATCGGTCGTTCGGCCCCGGCACGCCGGCAGGCGCTATCCGTGCACGCGCGTGCGGCTCACCAGGGCATCCACTCCGAAACATAAGGACGCCGTCAAGAGCGTTCCGGTTACGGACGGCTTCCGTTATCCAGCCGGTACGCACAGGGGCACCCCTCTTCACACACAGGGGCACTCTCTTCACGCATCGTGGCCGGTCGAAGCCGGATCGTTATGCTCAAGTTCCCCTCAGATGTAATGACGCTGGTTGTACGCCATTACTACTGTCCTCCCAACCGAGGAGGATGGAGCAAGACCCCGATGACCGATGTATCGGTGACCAAGGACGCCATTCCCGCGGCCGACGAGCTGGTCGTGCTGAACCAAGTCAACAAGCACTTCGGCGCGCTGCACGTGCTCCAGGACATCGACCTGACCATCGCGCGTGGTGAGGTCGTCGTCGTCATCGGACCCTCGGGCTCCGGCAAGTCGACGCTGTGCCGCACGATCAACCGCCTGGAGACCGTCGACACGGGTGCCATCACGATCGACGGCAAGCCGCTGCCCCAGGAGGGCAAGGAGCTGGCCCGCCTCCGCGCTGACGTGGGCATGGTCTTCCAGTCCTTCAACCTCTTCGCGCACAAGACCGTGCTCGAGAACGTGATGCTGGGGCAGATCAAGGTCCGCAAGACGGACAAGAAGGCGGCCGAGGCCAAGGCGCGCACCCTGCTCGACCGGGTGGGCGTCGGCACGCAGGCGGACAAGTACCCCGCACAGCTCTCCGGCGGGCAGCAGCAACGCGTCGCGATCGCACGGGCGTTGGCGATGGACCCCAAGATCATGCTCTTCGACGAGCCGACGTCGGCCCTCGACCCCGAGATGATCAACGAGGTCCTCGAGGTCATGCAGCAGCTCGCCCGTGACGGCATGACGATGATCGTCGTCACCCACGAGATGGGCTTCGCACGCTCGGCGGCCAACCGCGTGGTCTTCATGGCGGACGGACGGATCGTCGAAGAGGCCACCCCCGACCAGTTCTTCAGCAACCCGCGCAGCGACCGGGCCAAGGACTTCCTGTCGAAGATCCTGCACCACTGACGCCGACGCACGGGCGTCCGACTTTCCCACGGCCGAATTCTGCCGACACGAAGGATATTCACCATGAAGCTCCGCAAGTCCGCCGCCGCGGCGGCCACTGTCGCCGTGCTCGCCCTCGCCGCCACCGCGTGCGGCGGCGACTCCGGCAACGCCGGTGACAAGCCCGCCGGCGGCGCCGGCGGCAAGGGCCAGCCGAAGCTGCCCACGTACACGGTCGCCTCGGGCGTGAAGCTGGACTCCGCGACGCTGAAGCGGGCGCAGAAGGCCGGAAAGATCGTCATCGGCGCCAAGAACGACCAGCCGTACCTCGGTTTCCAGGACACCGACGGCAAGCGCTCCGGCTTCGACATCGAGATCGCCAAGATGGTCGCCGCCGACCTCGGCTTCAAGCCGTCGCAGATCGAGTTCAAGACGATCGACTCGAACGTCCGTGAGACGACCATCTCCAAGGGCGAGGTCGACCTCTACGTAGGCACGTACACGATCAACGACGAGCGCAAGAAGCAGGTCGGTTTCGCCGGCCCGTACTTCATGGCCGGCGCCGACCTCCTCGTCCGCGGCGACGAGAAGGGCATCACGGGCCCCGAGTCCGTCAAGGGCAAGACGGTCTGCTCCATCAAGGGCTCGACCCCGCTCCAGGAGATCAAGAAGGCCAAGTACGGCGCCAAGACCGTCGAGCTGTCCAAGTACTCCGAGTGCGTGCAGCAGCTGCTCAACAACGAGGTCGACGCCGTCACCACCGACGACGCGATCCTCAAGGGCTACGCCGCCCAGCGCCCCGGCAAGCTGAAGGTCGTCGGCAAGCCGTTCACCGAGGAGCCCTACGGCGTCGGCATGAACAAGGACGACAAGGCGCTGCGCGAGGCGGTCTCGAACGCCCTCGAGGCGCACGAGAAGAACGGCGACTACAAGAAGGCGTACGACGCGACGCTCGGCCTGTCCAAGTCCGCGTACACCGCGCCGCCGGCGCTCGAGCGCTACTGACGCGCTGACGGTGCGGGCCCCGGCCCGCACCGTACGACCCCCCGGCAGTGACCGGCCCGCCACGGGCGCCACCGCACAGTGCGCCCGTGGCACGGTCCTCGCTGCCTGTCCGCCGCCGCCCACGAGGACATCCCCGTGAACGTATTGCTCGACCATCTCGCGGAATTCCGCGAGGGGTTCATAGGCACCGTCCTGCTGACCCTGGCCAGCGGGCTCCTCGCGATGGTCCTGGGTGTCATCATCGCCGGGTTCCGTGTCTCACCCGTGCCCCCGCTGCGCTTCTTCGGCACCGCCTGGGTCACGCTCTTCAGGAACACCCCGCTGACCCTGCTCTTCCTTGTGGCGTGGTTCGTCGTTCCGGTCATCTTCATGCCGGGCCTCAGCCCGTGGGCCAAGGCCCTCATGGCGCTGGGCTTCTACACCTCGGCGTTCGTGTGCGAGGCCGTCCGGTCCGGCATCGGCACGGTGCCGCTGGGACAGGCCGAGGCCGCCCGGTCCATCGGAATGACCTTCTTCCAGACGCTGCGCCTGATCATCCTTCCGCAGGCCACCCGCACCGTCCTGCCGCCGCTCAGCTCGATCTTCATCGCGCTGACGAAGAACTCGGCGATCGCGGGCGCGTTCAGTGTCACCGAGCTGTTCGGTGTGCAGAAGCTGCTCAGCGACCAGGGCTTCGCCATCGCCTGGATCTTCCTCTGGGTGGCTCTCGGCTACCTGGTCATCACCTTCACCATCAGCGGTCTCTTCCGGCTGCTCGAGCGGCGCATGGGGGTCGCACGATGAGTTCGAGCGTCCTGTACGACGCACCGGGCCCCAGGGCCCGGGTGCGCAACCGCATCTACACGGTCGCCGGCTCCCTGGCCGTGCTCGGCCTGGTCGCGTTCACCCTCTACCGGATGAACGTCAAGGGGCAGCTGGAGCCCGAGGTCTGGAACATCTTCAACAACGCCGGTGTGCGGACCAGCATCCGCGACGGCGTGGTCACCACGCTGAAGGTGTTCGCCGTCGCCGGCGTGCTCTCCCTGGTGCTCGGCCTGCTCCTGGCCGTCGCGCGCCTGTCCGAGCACAAGACGGTCCGCTGGGCCGCCACCGGCTTCATCGAACTGTTCCGCGCGATCCCGCTGCTGATCACGATCTACGCCCTGTGGTTCCTGTTCCTGACCTACAAGAACGACCTCGGCGTCGTCGGCGACAACACCGCCTTCTGGGCGCTCGTCATCGGCCTGACCGTCTACAACGGCTGTGTGCAGGCCGAGGTGATCCGGGCGGGCGTCAACGCCGTGCCGCGCGGACAGGTGGAAGCCGCGTACGCGCTGGGACTGCGCAAGTCGCAGGTCATGACGATGCTGCTGCTGCCGCAGGCCGTGCGCTCCATGCTGCCGACGATGATCAGTCAGCTCGTGGTGACCCTCAAGGACACCTCGCTCGGCTACATCATCACGTACAGCGAGCTGCTGTTCGCGGCCCGCACGATGGCCAGCAACATCATCGTCAACGGCGAGAACCCCATCACCGCGGTGGTCATCGTCGTCGGCGCGATCTACGTGGCACTGTGTCTGGCCCTGGCCGGGCTCGCCACCTGGATCGAGCGGCGCGGCCGTCGCGCGAAGACGGGCATCGCGGTGGCTGCCGCCACCGAGCCCTCCGTCGTGGACGGGACCGACTGAGCGGCTCTGCAGAAGAACTGACGAGATGTGAGCAAACGGAGGCAGTGGCCTGATCGCCGCTGCCTCCGTCACTTGACGCAAGCACCCGCAATGGGTTGCATACGTTCTGTGATCGCGCACCCCGCTCCAACTGCCCTTTCTTGTACGCCTCCCACAGCACTCCCCGGGGCAGGAGGAGTCGCGCCGTGGACCCGGTGATCGTCGTCGGCGCGGGTCCTGTCGGGCTCACGCTCTCCCTCGCTCTCGCCCGCCACGGCGTGCCCTCCGTCGTGCTCGACGAGGGCCCCGGCAAGGACGAACAGCGCCCCGCACGGACCGTGATCCTCCGCGAGGACACCGCCGCCCTCGTGGAGCGGCTCGCCCGGACGTCGTTCGACGCGACGGGCGCGCGCTGGACGGGCTGGCGTTCCCTGCGGCGCAAACAGGTGATGCGGGAGCTCTCCTTCGGTGAGCAGATGCCCTCGCCCCTGCATCTGGCCCAGCACGAACTGACGGGCGCCCTGCGGGAGGCAGCCGCCGGCGAGCGGCTCATCAAGGTCGCCGTGAACAGCCGCCTCGACTCGATCGAGCAGGAGAGCGGCGCGCTGACCGCACACACCCGCGGCCCGAAGGGCACCTGGTGGCGCGGGAGCTTCCTGGTGGGCTGCGACGGCCCGCGCTCCACGGTCCGCAAGCTGCTAGACATCCGCTTCCCCGGCCGCACGTCCGTCGAGCGACACGCCGTCGCCGCGCTGCGCACGGAACTTCCCTGGCCCGGTGAGGCGTTGCTTCATCGGAACCTTCCCTGGCGGACGTCGGGCCCGTCCGGCGGAGAGGTCGTCGGCCGCCCCCTCGCCGACGGCGTCTGGCGCCTCGACTGGCTGCTGCCGCCCCGCAGCGAGCTGGTCACGCCCGACATCCTGGTGACCCGCATCCGGGAGACGCTGGCCGGCTGGTGCTCCGGCTCCACACCGCCGTACGAGCTGCTGGACACGGGAGTGCACACGGTTCACCACCGCCTGGCCAGGCGGTGGCGGGTCGGCCGGGTCTTCCTCGCCGGGGACGCCGCGCACCTGCTCGGCGCGCTCGGCACCCAGGGTCTCGACGAGGGCCTGAGGGACGCGGACAACCTCGCCTGGAAGCTGGCCCTCGCCTGGCACGACGGCCCGCACGAGGCGCTCCTCGACAGCTATCAGGCCGAGCGCCGCGCCGTCGTCGCGGGCCGGCTGCGCGCCGCCGATCAGGCGCTGCCGATACTGCGGGGCGGCAAGGGGCTGCGCTCGTACGTCGCCGGATCCACGCGCGGCCATGACGCGCTGCTCACGGACGGTCACCTGGGGCACGGGGCGCTGGGCGCTCCGGGGACGTACGGCGAATCGTCTCTCGCACCGGAGCCCTCCGAAGCGGCGGTCGACGTGGGTACGGCTCCCGGCGCGCCCGTCCGGGACGTGCGGGTCACCGCCCCGGACGGGTCCTTCGCCCGGCTGCGGGACCGGCTCGGCCTCGGGCACCTGCTCGTCGTCCTGATCGCACCCGGCACGGGTGTGTGGGAGCGGCGGCACTGGGTCTCGGCCGGGGTCATGCCACGGCTCGCGGCCGCCGTCACGGCCCTGCCGCACGAGGCGGAGCTGCTCGTCGCGGAGAGTTACCCGGGCGCCCCGGCGCACTCCGTTCTGCTGGTGCGCCCGGACGGCCACCTGGTCACGGCCCTGAGCGGGGTGCGTCCCGCTGAGCTGTACGCGGCCGCGCAAGCCGCGCTCGGGGGGCCCGTGGAGGACGGCGCGAAGGCCGGGAGCGCAGCCGGAACGAGTTGACCGACCCCCTCCGCCATGGTGTACTCCGGAGCGTGACCGACACCGATGTGCGCCTGTGGCGGAGGGTCCATATGGACCTCGTCCGCTATGCGGGCTGCGTGTGTCGTCCGTCCTGCTGAATTCGCCTCTCCCCTGTGCGCGCCCCTTTCCCCGGGTTCACCGGTCCTTCCGGTTCCTCCGGGCCTTCTCGCGCGCTTTCCGCGAACCTTCAGGACGGTATCCGTGTCTGCCTCAGCCACCCCTTCCCTGGTGACCGCCGCACCCACGCAGCGTGACCTCCTCGACTTCGTACGCCGTACCGCCGAGGACCATGAACTCATCGCCTCGCTCCCCCTGGACCCCGAGGGCCGCACATGGGTGCGGCTCGAAGGCCCCGGCGGCAGTGAGGCCTGGCTCATCGGCTGGCCGCCCCGCACCGGCACCGGCTGGCACGACCACGCCGAATCCGTCGGTGCCTTCCTCACGGCGTCGGGCGAGCTCAAGGAGAACTCACTCGCGGCCCGGCTGCCCGCCGACGGCTGGAAGACGCTCGAACTGGCCGAAGGAGTCGACCGCGAACGGACATTGGCCGCGGGCACGGGCAGGGCCTTCGGGCAGCACCATGTGCACGAGGTTCTCAACGAGTCCGGGCGCGAGCACGCGATCTCCGTGCACGCCTACTACCCGCCGCTCCCGCAGATCCGCCGCTACAGCCGCACGGGCTCGGTGCTGCGACTCGAGACCGTGGAGCGGCCGGAGGACTGGCAGTGAGCGGAGAGGGCAGGGTGGGTGACGTGACCGTTGGAGTGAGTGACGTGAGCGGCTCGCGGGCTGAACGGCCCGAGGGCATCGACGAGTTGCTCGACCGGGTGCGGCTCGGCCTGGACCGGGTCGAGACCGATGAGGCGTACACGGCCGCCACGGCGGGGGACGCGCTCCTCGTCGACATCCGCTACGCGGCGCTGCGCGAGCGGGACGGGCTGATCCCCGGGGCACTCGTGGTGGAGCGCAACGAACTGGAGTGGCGGCTCGATCCGCAGGGCAGCCATCGCGCTGCCGAGGCCACGAGCCACGATCTGCGCGTCGTGGTCGTCTGCAACGAGGGCTACGCGTCGAGCCTCGCCGCTGTCTCCCTGAGGCAGTTGGGGCTGCACCGGGCCACGGATCTGGTCGGCGGTTTCCAGGCCTGGAAGGCGGCGGGGCTGCCGGTGGCCGAGTGACGGTCGCGTGCGGCTGTAGGAGTACGTGATGGTGGGCGCCCCCCGATGTAAGGGGCGCCCACCATTGCGTACTGCCCCTTACTCCTTGGCTGTTGCCACCTCTACCGGTCGGGGCTTCAGGGCGGCGCGGCCCGGCAGTGCGGTCGCGGTGAGCGCGAGGAGTCCGGCGGCGGCGACCACGGCCACGTAGACGAGGGGTGTGACGGCGGGGGCGGCACTGCCGGTCATGCCGACGCTGAACGCCGTCAGGACGGCCAGTGCGATACCGCTGCCCAGGGTCGTGCCGATGAACAGCACGGCGAGGGCCTCGGTGCGCAGCATCCTCAGGACCTGACGGCGGGTGGCGCCCGCGAGGCGGAGCATCGCGAACTCCCGGATCCGTTCGGAGACCGACATCGCGAGGGTGTTGACGACGGCGATCGCGGTGAACGCGAGGATCAGGCCCATGGCGAGGAGGTTGACCTCGGCGTTGTCCTGCTGGCGTTCGGCCTGCAGGTCGTCGGCCGCCTCGGGGGCGAGAACGCGCAGACCGGGGAACTCCCGGACCGTACCCGTGAGTTGTTCCTGTGTCCGGCTGGTCCTGACGAGTACGGAGGAGGCGAGGGGATTGTCGACGTGCCGGGCCACCAGGTCATGGGCCAGGGTCAGATCCCCGAAGCCGAGACCCTTCGCGTAGACGGCCGCCACAGTGAGGGTGGCCGGTGTGCCGTCCCCGAGCGTCAGCCTGCTGCCGGGCTTCAAGTGGAGTCGATCGGCGGCGAGTTCGCTGACGGCGGCGCCGTCCCGTCGGAAGTCCTTCAGTGATCCCGAGGTGACGTCCGGGTCCCACGTACGCGTGAGGCCTTCGCGGGTGACGCCCTGAGTCGGGTACTTGTCGAGTCCTACACGCACGGTGGTGCGGACGATCTCGGTCGCGACGGTGCCCTTGGCCGTGCGGAGCTTGCGTGCGGCCTCGGCGGGGACGCCTGGGCCCTGGGCCGCGACGATCCAGTCGGCCCGGATGCCTTCGCGTGCCTGAGCTCGTGCCGCGTTGCCCAGGGTCGGCTGGGTGAAGAGGACGGTGCAGGTCATGCCGATGAGGAGGGCGAGCGGGGTGACGGCGGCGGCCATCCGGGCGGCGTTGCCGTGGAGGTTGGCGGTGGCCAGCTTGCCGCCGGGCCCGGTGAGGCGCAGCGGTCCGGCCAGGAGGGCCGCGGCGCCCTTCACGAGGAGCGGGCCGAGCAATGCGACGGAGGAGGCGAGGACGACAACAGCGAGGAAGGTCACGGGAGTTGACGCCGGTTCGGTACGCAGCACGCTGAGCACGGCGACGAGGACAGCGCCTCCCGCGAGAAGCGCGATCCCGGCCGCGACTCGACCCCAGGCGGGCCGGGCACGCTCGACCCTGGCCTCCGTGAGCGCTTCGGCCGGGCGGATACGGGCGATTCGGCGGGCGGAGATCCGGGCGGCGGCCCAGGCGCCGAGGAGCGTGGCACCGACGGCCCCGAACAAGGGGAAGACGCTGACGGTCCGTTCGAGCGTCGGCGGTACCGCTCCGAGTTCGACGAAGCGGTGATACAGCCACCCTCCGAGCGGAAGCCCGGCGAGGGAGCCGAGGACACCCGCGGCAGCTCCGACGATGAGCGCCTCACGGCCCAGGAGCTTGCGGATCTGCCCGGGCGTGGCCGCGATGGCACGCAGCAGGGCGAGTTCGCGGTGGCGTTGCTGAACGGAGAGCGCGAAGGTGCCGACGACGACGAGGACCGCGACGAGAAGGGAGGTGCCGCCCATCGCGCCGCCCATGCTGACGAGCTTGACACGAGCACCCGCTGCGTCGAGGAACTCGACAGGGCCACGGGCGTCGCCGGTGGCGACCTGGGCGGTCGTGCCGTCGAGCACCCTGGCGACGGCACGCGCCAGCTCTGCCGGCTTCTGGCCGGGGGCGGGGATGACGCCGAGGGCGGTGACCTGGCCGGGGTGGTCGGCGAGGCGGCGGGCCTCCGAAGGGGTGAAGAACAGGGAGGTCTGGTGGGTCACTGACGCATGCCCGGCGGGCGCGGCGATCCCGGTGACGCGGTAGGTGCGCGGCGCTTGGGTGGACTGGACGGTCAGGCTGTCTCCGGGCGTCAGGTGGGCACGGTCCGCCAGGTCCCGGTCCACTACGAGGTCTTGGGGCTCGGCGGGTGGGGTCCCGGCGGTCAGGGCGTAGGGGGTCAGCGCGGCGGAGTCCCAGGCGTGGCCGTACGCGGGCCTGTCGGGCGCGGCGGCTCCCGGCGCCAAGGCCTGGGCCAGGAAGGTGAGTTCGGGGACGACCCGCTCGACGCCCGGGAGGTCGCGGATCCGTCCCGCGGTGCCCTCGGGCAACCAGGCCCGCTCGGCGATGGGTTTGGCCTTGTGCTTGACCTTGGTCTTGCCCTTCTTGTGCTTGACCGTGGTCCGGTGGACGTTCTGGTCGGCGGAGACGACCACGGGGGCGGCCGCGTACCGCTCGGTGCGGATGGTGCCGCGCAGGCCGGTCTCCAGAAGAGTGCCGCAGGCCGTGATGAGGGCGGCCGCGCACATGAGGGCGAGAAAGGCACCGAGGAACCCCCCTTTGCGGTCCCGGACGGTGTGCAGTGCGTAGCGCAGCATCATGGCGTATCCGTCTCTGTGGTGGTGCGGGAGGCCGGGATTCCCTCGGCCGAAGCCTGACTTTTGTCGGCGGGAGCGGCTCGGTGGGCCGGGGCGTCCCCGGCGGAGACCTGGCGCGCGTGGGCGTCGTCGGCGGGAGCTCGGCGCGCCGGAGCGTGATGTACCGGGGCATCGCCGACCGGAACCTGGCGCGCCGGAGCGTGATGCGCCTGGGCGTCGTCGACGGGAGCTCGGCGCGCCGGAGCGTGATGTACCGGGGCATCGCCGACCGGAACCTGGCGCGCCGGAGCGTGATGCGCCTGGGCATCGTCGACGGGAGCTCGGCGCGCCGGAGCGTGATGTACCGGGGCATCGCCGACCGGAACCTGGCGCGCCGGAGCCTGGTGCGCCCTGACATCGCCGACGGTCACCTGGCGCACGGAAGCCGGGCGCACCGAGGCATCGCCGACCGGAACCTGGTGCACCGTGGCATCACCGGCGGCAGCTCGGTGCGCCGGAGCCTGACCTGCCGGGGCATCACCGGCCGCAGCTCGGTGCGCCGAGGCCTGGTGCACCGAGGCGTCGCCCGCACGGGTGCCGTCGGCGCAGGTGTCATCCGCGCGGGTGCCGTCGGCGCGGGTCGGTGCCGGGAAGGCGAGCAGGCGGGTCAGGACGGTGCGTGCGCCGTCCGGGGTCTCGCTGTCGGGGCGCGTGTAGCGGTTGAGGAGGGCGATGAACTCCTCGAAGAACGTGCGAAGTTCGGGCAGCGTGAGCCGGATCGTGCCGCGCGAGTAGGGGAAGGCGTCGGCCCACTCCCCCAGGTCCTGCCCCTGCCGCTGGAGTTGCTCGAAGAGTTCGAGGTCGGCGGCGTACGAGAGGTGGTTCAACTCGTCCATGACGAGCCGGGTTTCGATGTTCTGGCGGCTGCGGGGCGGGAAGCGGCGGTCGCCCGGGACCGCTCGCCACCAGCGCTCACGGCCACCCACGCTCCGGCCCTGGGTCGAGCTTTCCTCGGCGAATCCATAGCGGGCCAGCTCACGCAGGTGGTAGCTGGTGGCACCCGTGTTGAGCCCGAGGTCGCGGGCCAGCATCGCGGAGGTCGCGGGGCCGTGGAGGGTGAGGTGCTGGAGGATCTGCTGGCGACGGGGCTGCGCCAGCGCCTTCAGAGCGCTGAGATCGCTCAGCTCCTGGCCGCCGGCGGGAGCGGCGGAGCCGGGTTCCGGTGTCATACCTACACACTCACCTGTGCACACACCCCTGTGCACTGCGGCGACCAGGCGTCATGACCCGGGGGTTAACCCCACCTGGGTGAGGGCGAGTTCGGCGTCGGACCCCCGTACCGACGCCGCCCTCTCCCTCACCAGGCGGAGCTCACAAACCCCTCACCCGGTGGAGCTCAGGAGCCCACACACCCGGCGGAGCTCGAAGGCCCCGGACCAGGCGGACGCGGCCGCGATCGCCGCGTCGGCTCGCACACCCTTCACCCGGCCCGAGCTCGAAGTTCCCTCACCGGGGGCTCAGAAACCTCCCCGACCAGGGGCTCAAAAATCTCCCGCCCGGGCGGAGTTCAGAAGTCCCCGAGCCCGAGGTCCTCGGTCTCCTCACCCTCTTGCTCCAGGGCCTGGCGGACCACCCTGAGCGCCATGCCCTCCGGGTATCCCTTGCGGGCGAGCATGCCCGCAAGGCGGCGCAGGCGCTTGTCGCGGTCGAGGCCGCGTGTGGAGCGAAGCTTGCGGGCCACGAGCTCGCGGGCGGTCTCCTCCTCCTGCTCGGAGTCGAGCTGCCCGACGGCCTCGTCGATCACCGCCGAGTCCACCCCCTTGGTCCGCAGCTCCCGGGCGAGCGCCCGCCGGGCCAGCCCCCGGCCGTGATGGCGCGACTCCACCCAGGCGTCCGCGAAGGCGCCGTCGTTGATCAGACCGACCTCCTCGAAGCGGGACAGCACTTCCTGCGCCACCTCATCGGGGATGTCCCGCTTCGCCAGCGCGTCGGCGAGCTGCTTACGCGTGCGCGGTTGCCCGGTGAGCAGGCGCAGGCAGATGCCGCGCGCCCGCTCCGCCGGGTCCGCGGGCGGCTCCCCCTTCTCGGCCCTCGACGAGGACGGAGAGCCGCTGTCCTGTTGCCCTCCGGCCGCTTCGCCGAAGCCGCCGCGCCGCCGACGGCCACGGCTGCGCCCGCCGCCACGGGCACCGCCACCGCCCCGTGCCCCGTCGCCGTCACTCGGTTCGTCGCCGTCACGCGGCGCCCCGTGCCCGTCCGGGTCACCCGGGCCCCCGTCGCCCAAGTCCGTCGGGGAGGCGGGGTAGGCGTGATCGGCCCAGTCGGTTCGTCGCGTCACGGACTAGCTCTTGGCCGCCGCGGCCTTGGACTTGGTGGCCTTGCTCGCGGGCGCGGGCACCGTCTTGGCCGCGTCCTCGGCGGGGGTGGCACCCGCCGCGTCGGCACCGGGCTCGGCCGTGGGCGTCTCCGGCTTCACACCGACGCCCAGCTTCTCCTTGATCTTCTTCTCGATCTCGTTGGCCAGATCGGGGTTGTCCTTCAGGAAGTTGCGCGCGTTCTCCTTGCCCTGGCCGAGCTGGTCGCCCTCGTACGTGTACCAGGCGCCGGCCTTGCGCACGAAGCCGTTCTCCACGCCCATGTCGATCAGGCCGCCCTCGCGGCTGATGCCCTGGCCGTAGAGGATGTCGAACTCGGCCTGCTTGAAGGGCGGCGCGACCTTGTTCTTGACGACCTTGACGCGCGTGCGGTTACCGACCGCGTCGGTGCCGTCCTTCAGCGTCTCGATACGGCGGATGTCGAGCCGTACCGAGGCGTAGAACTTCAGCGCACGGCCACCGGTCGTCGTCTCCGGCGAGCCGAACATGACGCCGATCTTCTCGCGCAGCTGGTTGATGAAGATCGCGGTGGTCTTCGACTGGTTGAGCGCGCTGGTGATCTTCCGGAGTGCCTGGCTCATCAGACGGGCCTGCAGACCCACGTGCGAGTCACCCATCTCGCCCTCGATCTCCGCGCGCGGCACCAGGGCGGCGACGGAGTCGATGACGATCAGGTCGAGCGCGCCGGAGCGGACCAGCATGTCGACGATCTCGAGCGCCTGCTCACCGTTGTCCGGCTGGGACAGGATGAGGTTGTCGATGTCGACGCCGAGCTTCTTCGCGTACTCCGGGTCGAGGGCGTGCTCGGCGTCCACGAACGCCACGGCGCCACCGGCCCGCTGCGCGTTGGCCACGGCGTGCAGCGTCAGGGTCGTCTTACCGGAGGACTCCGGCCCGTACACCTCCACCACGCGGCCGCGCGGCAGGCCGCCGACGCCGAGGGCCACGTCGAGCGCGGTCGACCCGGTGGGGATGACCTCGATGGGCTCATTCGGCCGCTCGCCCATGCGCATCACTGCGCCCTTGCCGAATTGCCGTTCAATCTGTGCGAGCGCGGCGTCGAGCGCCTTCTCGCGGTCAGTTCCTGCCATGGGTTCCACCCGATTTGCTTGAGTCGATCGCTTCACGTCAAAGACGCTAACGCCTGCCACTGACAATCGGCCTCGACGCCCGTCCGCCTGTGGATAACTCGAGGCTCACAGCCCTGCCACTCTCACCGAAATCCCCGAAAACACTGGGGAGAGAGCCGCCGGACACTCCATAAGAATGGATGTTCGATTTTGGTGTCAAGCGCACCACGCGCACCACGCGCCCTGCGATGCGGGGCTCGTAGACTCTGGCGCTCCCCGAGGCGACTCCGGGGCTCCCCGAGGCCCGGAGGTCCGTGGATGCCCCGGCCCCTGCGCCACAGGACCGCGCTGTTGTCCGTCGTCCTCATCCTCTCTCTGACGGGGTGCGGACGGGATACGAGCGGCTCCGGGAAGGCCTCGCCCCCGCCCGCTCCGGCCTCGCCGTCCGCCGGTCTGCCGGAGGGGGAGAGCTGGCGCAGCGCGTACGTCAGCGAGTCCGACGACGCCGAGATCATGGACGTCGCCGCCGCCTCCGCCACCGACGGCTGGGCGATCGGTCGCGACAGAGCCCATGTGAGCACCGCCACCGAGAAGGCCGGCGGGTACTGGTGACCTACGGCTCCTTCTGAGAGCCCGGTCTCGACCGGCAGCCCCGCAGCCTGAAGCCCGGCCACCACCGGCCCCTCCCCTCCGGGGATACTCCCCCCGGCGTACGCGCGGTGCCTTCGGCCGGGGGACGACGGCACGGTCCCCGATCGCGAGGCTTGTGCCATGGAGAACGCGCAGAACCACCGCCCGGGGATCCCGCAGGAGGACCTGCTCCCGGAGCACCCGAGGGACCGCCGCCCGGTCCGGCGCCCCGGCGTCGTCGTCCCGCTCTCCTCCCTGGCGCTGCTCGCGTCATCGATCGTCGGCCAGATCGCGGCCGGCACCGACCACCCCGCCGTGCCGCCCGGCATCGTCGTCCCGGTGGTGGCCGCCGCCCTGCCGGTCTGGCGGCCGAACGGCTGGACCGCCGGGCTCGCCCTGGCCGTCGGCGGGTTCATCGGCGTCGGCGCCGTGGTCGCTCCCGACACCGGCGACCACCTCTCCTCGGGCGACTCGCTCCTCATCTCGTCCGCGCCGGCCGAGTTCCTCGCCTTCGCTGTCATGGTCGTGGCCGGTGCCTTGTCCGTGTTCCGGTTCGGCCGCACCAAGGAGGTGCGCGTCTGATGTCCTCGCCCACCACAGCGACTCCCCTGCCGGGCCCCGCACGCCCGGCCCTGACCGGCGCGGTACGTGACCTGTGGCGCGCCGCCCGCCCCTCCGAGCGCCTCTGCTACGCCACCGGCGCGATCCTGGCCCTCTCCGGCCTCGCCCATCTGCTGGTCTTCGCGGTCGACGGAGGGCCGTGGGACGGACCTGTCTCGTGGCGCAAGCCGGTCACGTTCGGCGTCTCCTTCGGTCTGACGCTGATCGCCCTCACCTGGGTGACGTCGTATCTACGGATCGGCGCCCGCACCAGGAACGTCCTGCTCGTGGTGTTCGCCGCCGACTGTGTCCTGGAGGTCGGCGGGATCACTCTCCAGGCATGGCGGCGGGTGCCTTCGCATCTCAACATGGAGTCCGGCTTCGACACCGCCGTGTCCATGTCCCTCGCGGTGGGCGGCGGGATCCTGGTCGTGCTGCTCTCCGTGTTCGCGGCCGCCTCGTTCCGGCACCGGCCGTCGGGGCCCACGGGAATGCCGCTCGCACTGCGGTCCGGGTTCGCGATGCTGCTCGTCGCGCTGGCGTCCGGCGCCGCGATGATCGCGCGCGGGGTGGTCCTCACCAAGACCGGCCACCAGGACGCGGCCTATCACTCGACCGCGCCCCTCAAGCCGCTGCACGGCGTCAGCCTGCACGCCGTACTCGTCCTGCCCGCGCTGGCCTGGCTGGTCTCCCGTACGGCATGGAACGAGACGACCAGGAACGGCGTGATGCGCGGTGCGGTCGCCTGCTATGCGGCCGCCGTCGCCGCCGCCGGGATCTGGGCGGCGATCACCTACTGAGCGCGCTCTGCCGGCAGCTGTCTACCGCGAGTCGTCCCGCGAATCGTCCGGCTTGCGCAGGACGGCCCGCAGGCGCGCGAGGAGGGACGCACCGGATCTGGTGCGGTGGCCGTGCACCCGCGGGTCGTCCGTGACGTCGTAACGCCTCACATAAGCCCCGAGGAAGGCCTGCAGCGTCGCCACCGCGGGGATGGCGATCAGCGCGCCGACCGCGCCGAGGAGCGCCGTGCCCGCGATGACGGAGCCGAAGGCGACCGCCGGGTGGATGTCCACGGTCTTCGCCGTCAGCTTGGGCTGGAGCACATAGTTCTCGAACTGCTGGTAGACGACCACGAAGATCAGCACCCACAGCGCGTACCAGGGGTCGACCGTGAAGGCGATCAGCATCGGCAGGGCGCCCGCCAGATACGTGCCGATGGTCGGGATGAACTGGGACACCAGGCCGACCCAGACGGCGAGCACGGGCGCGTAGGGCACGCCCAGGGCCTCGAGCAGGATGTAGTGCGCGATCCCGGAGATCAGTGCCATCAGGCCGCGCGAGTAGAGATAGCCGCCGGTCTTGTCGACCGCGATCTCCCAGGCGCGCAGCACTTCCGCCTGCTTGGCGGGCGGCAGCACCGAGCACAGCGCGCGCCGGAGCCGGGGGCCGTCGGCGGCGAAGTAGAACGAGAAGAGCAGTATCGTCAGCAGCCGGAACAGGCCTCCGAGGACCTGCCCCGACACGTCGAGGACGCCGCTCGCGCTGTTCTGGACGTACTTCTGGAGCCAGTCGGAGTGGATCAGGCTGTCCTGGACGGCGACCCTGTTCAGGTCCGTGTGGAACGTCTGGTTGATCCAGTTGATCACCGAGTCGAGGTAGTCGGGAAAGTCCTCGACCATGCTGACGATCTGGCCCGCGAGCATCGAGCCGAGCAGGACCACGAAACCCGCGCCGGCGATCGTGACGCCCAGGAAGACGACCCCGGTGGCCATCCCCCGGCGCATGCCGCGCCCGGCCATCCAGCTGACGGCAGGCTCCACGGCGAGCGCCAGGAAGAACGCGATCAACACGTTGATCAACAACCCGGTGAGCTGGTGGAACGCCCAACTGCCCAGCTGGAAACAGGCGATGAGGGCCAAGGCGAGCACCATGGCGCGCGGCAGCCAGCCCGGCATCCGCGCACGCGCACTCGCGGCCCCGCCCCCAGAGGGCGTCCGGCCGGGCGGAGAGGCGTCGGATGCCGCCTGCAAAGTCTCGTCTATGGGTGCCACGGAGCCAGTCTCGCCCACGCCACCGACAACCGGTCACCAACCCCGCTCGTTCGAGCAGGTCAGCGGTCCTCCGACGGAACATTCATCGTGCCGCACACCGCACGCCACACGTCCTTCGCCTCCCAGCCGGCGTCGAGCGCCTCGTGCACGGTGCGCCCACCGAGTTCCGTCATCACATGATCGCGCGCGAATGTGTCGGCGTAGCCAGGACCGAAGTGATCCGCCATCCGCTGCCAGAAGACCGTCAACCGCATGACACCAGTATCCCGCCCCTGAGAGTGCAGCCCGGCACGGAAGGCTCACCGAGAACGCTTTCCGTCCTACGGTCGGTGCATGGCCGAAAACGGAGCATCCCCACTCCCTCAGACCAGCTCGGCGCCCTCCCCGCTCTCCCGTGCCGAGCACTTCGTCTGGCTGACCGCGCGCGTGCTGGAACAGCGACGCTTCGCCTACCACTTCCTCGGCGCGGGCCGGGCGGGCGCAGACGCCGTCGAGACCGCCCTCTCCGCCTACCGCAACGAGGACGAGGGCTACGGCCACGCCCTCGAACCCGATCTCCGCGGCCCGGTGAGCCAGCCCCTGCACACCGGGCAGGCGCTGCGTGTCCTCGACTCGATCGGCCGCTGCAGCGGCCAGCGGGTGGAGCGCGTGTGCCGCTACCTGACGTCGGTGTCGACCGCCGAGGGTGCTCTCCCGGCGATCCATCCCAGCCAGCGTGGCTACCCGTGCGCGCCCTTCGTGCCGGTGGTGGACGACCCGCCGAGCGAGTTGCTCGCCACGGGCCCCGTGGTCGGCCTGCTGCACCGCAACCAGGTGTGGCACGCGTGGCTGTTCCGGGCGACCGACTTCTGCTGGGCAGCGGTCGAGTCCCTGAAGAAGTCCCATCCCTACGAGATCGAGGCGGCCGTGGCCTTCCTGGACGGCGCCCCCGACCGCCCGCGCGCGGAGGCGGCCGCCGACCGGCTCGGCCGGCTGGTGCGCGAGCAGCGGCTTGCGCTGCTCGATCCCGGGCAGCCGGAGGCGTACCCCGTAGCGCCCGGGTACGCGCCGGGTGAGCATCACCTTCCGCACGACTACGCGAAGGCTCCGGAGTCGCTGGCGCGCGCGTGGTTCACGGATGAGGAGATGGCGCGCTCGCTGAACTTCCTCGCGGGCGAGCAGCAGGACGACGGCGGGTGGCCGATCCGCTGGCGCCAGTGGGCTCCGGCGGTCGCACTGGAGGCGCGACCCGTGGTGACGGTCGAGGCGCTGCACACGCTGCGGGCCTACGGGCGGCCGATCGCCTGACGCCTTCTTGGGTGGCTCCTCAGGAGGCGTCGACCGCGTCCCTCAGTAGAAGCGCGGCGATGGCGAGTGCCGTCCCGCGCGGAGCCGACAGGTCGATGCCCGTCTGCTCGCCGATGCGGGCGAGCCGGTTGTCGACCGTGTTGGGGTGCAGGCCGAGCGCGGCGGCTGTCGCCCTGCGGTCCTGTTGGTGGGCGAGATGGGTGCGCAGGGTCTCCAGGAGTTCCGGCCTGCCGGCCACGGGGTCCAGGAGGGCCGCTATCCGGTGGCTCGTCTCGCTGGGGCGGGACAGGTGGTACTCCAGGAGCACGTCGTCCAGGCGGTGCAGCCCGGGCGGGATGCCGCACGCGCGCGTGATGCGCAGGATCTCGGTGGCGGTGCGGGCCGCCGCGGTCACCTCCTCGGGGCCGGCCGCCTGCACGGCGGCCACCCGGACCTCGAACCCGCCCGCCTTGGCGAGACGGCCGGCCAGATCGTCCGGGGCCGGGCAGTCCTTGGGCACGATGACCCGCCCCCCGTCGGCCTCCAGGAGCGCGAGCACCTCCACTCCGAAGGTGTGGTCCAGGGAGGTCTGCAGCCGCCGCAGCCTGCGCCGCACGGCGACCGGTCCCTCGGCGGGATCCGCGTCGAGGGCGAGGGCCAGTACGAGAGCGGGCCCTTCGAGGCCGAGCTGCTCCAGGAGGACGTGCCCGGGCGGGACCATCCCGTCGAGCAGGCCGCGCACCAGGGAGCGGACCTGGGCCCGCTGCTCGGCCTCCAGGGCGGAGCGCTCGTCGAGATACGTCTCGGCCACGGCGCCCACGATCCCCGGGTGCGACTGCAGCAGTACGTCGACGAGCTCGACGAGCGCGCCTTCCTCTCCGGGGCCCGCGACGTCGCGCAAGGCCTGCCACAGGGCGTACAGGCCATGCGCGTAGCTGCGCAGGAGGAGATGCAGCGGCATGCCCTCCTCGGCCCGCTGAGCGGCGCGCTCGCGGAACAGCCGGTTGCTGCCGGGCTGTACCAGGTCCGGCTCGCTGACACGTCGCAGGAAGAGCCGTACACCGTGTCGGACGGTCGCGGCGACCTCCAAGTCCTTCACGTCATCGGGGAGTTCGGCGTACCCGGGCAGTTCCTCGAACGCCTCGCGAGCCATGCGGCGGGCGAGTTCGTTGACTCTCGGTTCGCAGCGCGCGGCCAGGGAGCGGGCTTCGGGTGACAGGGCCACTGTTCCTCCATTCCCCCATGGACATGGACGGGCACTGCGTTTGTGACGCGTCACATTACCCACGGGCGGGACGTGTGACGCGAGGCGGTGTTCGATCTCACATCAGGGGCCGAAACTCGTGGCCGGTGGCGATCGACCGCACTGCACACGAGGAGCCGAGTACATGACCGGACACAAAGAGCAGGACCACGCCCAGCACTCCGCGCACGGCTCGTACGGCGACTACATCGACCGGGTCTGGCAGGGCACCGAGACGCTGCTGCCTCATCTGACGGGCACGTACTCGGGGGGTGAACTGGTGCGCCTGCGTGACCGGGTGGGCTTCTTTCCCGCGTTCGCCAACGTGGCCGCCTTCGACACGGGCGACGGCGTGGTCCTCGTCGACTCGGGCGACTTCCGTACGGCGGCCCGACTGCACGAGGCGGTTTCCGGGTTCGGTGCGGGACCGGTGCGCTCCGTGGTGTACACGCACGGTCACGTGGACCACGTCTTCGGAGTGGCGCCCTTCGATCAGGAGGCCGACAACAGCGGCGGCCCGCGTCCCGAGGTGATCGCCCACGAAGCCGTCCCCGCGCGGTTCGACCGCTACATCAGGACGGCGGGTTACAACTCCTGGATCAATCGCCGGCAGTTCGGAGTGCCCTCCCTGGAGTGGCCCACCACGTACCGCTATCCGGACGTCGTCTACAGGGACCGTCTGACCGTGCGGCGCGGGGAGCTGACGTTCGAGCTCGTGCACGCGCGCGGGGAGACCGACGACCACACCTACGTCTGGATCCCCGAACTCCGGACGCTGTGCACGGGCGACCTGTTCATCTGGAACACGCCGAACGCGGGCAACCCTCAGAAGGTGCAGCGCTATCCGGAGGACTGGGCGCGCGCCCTGCGTGCCATGCAGGAACTCGGCGCCGAACTCCTGCTGCCTGGACACGGCGTTCCCGTCGTCGGCTCCCGCCGCGTGCACCAGGCCCTCGACGACACCGCGCGCCTCCTGGAGTCGCTGTGCGAGCAGACCAGGGAGCTGATGAACGCGGGCCACCGCCTCGACGCGGTCATCCACGGCGTGAAGGTCCCCGAGGAGCTGCTGGCGAAGCCGTACCTCCACCCGGCCTACGACGAGCCGGAGTTCGTCGTACGCAACCTGTGGCGCCTGTGGGGCGGCTGGTACGACCAGAACCCCGCGCACCTCAAGCCCGCCCCGGAGGCGGACGTCGCGGCCGAGTTCGCACGCGCCGCGGGCGGGGCGTCCGCGCTGGCGCTCCGCGCCTCCGAACTGCTCGCCGTCGGAGAACTGCGCCTCGCCTCGCATCTGGCGGAGACCGCGGCCCTCGCGGCGCCCGCCGATCAGGAGGTGGCACGCGTGCGTGCCGATGTGTTCGCACGACGTGCCCTCCAGGAGACGTCGACCATGGCACGCGGTGTCTTCCACTGGGCAGCGGCCGAATCGGCCGCCGTGGCCGCCGGCACGGACGTGCAGACGGAGTTGACGCGCTCCCCGGAGGGACGCAGGCGGGCCGAAGGGGCGATCAGCGTCGGTGTGGTCGACGACGAAGACGGCTGCTGCTGATGAGCCGGGCGTGGCGCACCACGTGGCTGCTGCTCGCCTTCATGCTCGTGAACTTCGCGGACAAGGCCGTGCTCGGGCTCGCGGGCCCGGAGATCAGGGCGGACTTCGGCATCACGCGGCAGGAGTTCGGCACGGCGCAGTCGGCGTTCTTCGCTCTGTTCTCGCTGGCCGCGCTCGTTGTCTCGGCCCTCACACGGCGCGTGCGGACGGCGACCCTCCTGCTGGTGCTCGCGCTGCTGTGGTCGGTGGCGCAACTGCCGATGCTGTGGGGAGCGGCGGGGTTCGGCACGCTACTGGCCACGCGTGTGCTCCTCGGGGCGGCGGAGGGGCCCGCCTCCCCCGTCGCCATGCACCACGTCCACGGCTGGTTCCCGCAGCGTGAGCGGGCCCTGCCCACCGCGGTTCTGCTGGTCGGCGCGGCGGCCGGAGTGGCCGTCGCCTCGCCGGTGCTCACCTGGGTGATCACACACTGGGGCTGGCGATGGTCGTTCGGTGTCGTCGGTCTGGCGGGCCTTCTGTGGGCCGTCTGCTGGCAGCTGTGGGGCGCGGACGGGCCGCTGGCCCCGCCGCTCACCCGGAAGCCGTCCGAGGCCGCAGAGCAGACGTCCACGACGGACACAGTGCCGTTGCGCGCGATCCTGCTCTCCGGCACGTTCCTGACCGCCGCGTTCGGCTCGTTCGCCGCCTACTGGTCGATGAGCACCATGCTGACCTGGGCACCCGACTACCTGGAGAGCGTCGTCGGCTGGAACCTTCACCAGGCAGGCACGATGGTCGGCCTGGGCGCCCTCGCCAACGGGGCGGTCATCCTCGGCCACGGCCTGATCGCCCAGCGCTCCGCCCGCAAGGGCACACATCGGCGCCTGCCCCCAGGTGCCGGTGCGGGTCTCCTCGTCACCGTCGCGGGCTGCGCCACCGCCGTGTACGGCACGACGGACTCCCTGGCGGTCAAGGTGCCCTTGATGCTCGGCCCCATGGCGCTCGCCATGGTGATGCTGACCGTGGCATGCACGGCCTGTGCCCGCATCGCTCCTCCGGCCCGACGCGGCGTCGTCCTCGGCACCTTGACCTTCGTCTACGCGCTGGGCGGCATCCTGTCGCCCCTCGTGCTCGGCGGCATGGTGGACCATGCCCGGACGGTGTCGGCCGGCTACGAAGAGGGCTGGCTGCTCACCGCCGGACTCCTGGTGACAGCGGGGATCCTGGCGACTCTCATCTGCCGCCCGGAGACAACGGCCCGGCGACTGGGCCTACCGGAACCCGCGACGGGGTCGGTGCCGCAGGTGCCGGTGGCGCACTGAGTTCGGGTCGCAGGTGTGCGCGGATTCCACGCGCGCGTGGGGGCTCATCCCGTGACGGCGCGCAGCCCGGCCGTGACCACGACGGCCGCCGCGACGACGACCAGGAACGGCGCGCGCAGAATCAGCGCGACCGCCGCCGCGGCCAGCCCGGCCGCCTTCGCGTCGAGAACGAGCGTGGTGCCGTCGGCGAAGGTCTGCTGGGCCGTGAGCGCGGCCAGCAGGGCCACGGGGAGCAGCGCCGCCAGCCGCCGGACCAGCGGCCGTTCCAGGGCGCCGGCGGGCACGAGGAGCCCGATGAGCTTGACGGCATAGCAGCCGACTGCGGTCACCGCGACGGCGATCCAGATGTTCATCGGCCCTCTCCCTGTCGGCCGTCGGCCTTCCGCGGGTCCTCTTGTGGGTTCTTTCCGGTCGTTCGCCGTGCCGCCCGGCGCCCCTCTGCGTAGAGCACGGCCGGCGCGGCGAGCGCGGCCACCAGGACCGGGACACCCGCCGGCAGGACAGGCAGCAGCCCGAGCCCGAGGATGACGGCGATACCGGCCACGGCGCGTTCCGTGGATGTCCGCAGCATCGGCGCGAGCAGCGCCAGGAAGACCGCGGGTCCGGCCGCGTCGAGCCCCCACGAGTCGGTGTTCCCGATGGCCTCCGCGCCGAGCGCCCCGAGCAGGGTCGTGAGGTTCCACAGCACGTACAGGGTCAGTCCCGTGACGGTGAAGCCGATACGGGCGCTGCGGCGCGTGGGCTGTGCGAGTGAGACGGCGGTGGTCTCGTCGATGACCCAGTGCGCTGCGAAGGGGCGCACCACGCGCGGGAGGGCGAGCAGCTGGGACAGGCGCAGCCCGTAGAACGAGTTGCGCACGCCGAGGAAGAAGGCGCCCGCAGCGGCGGTGAGCGGGTTGCCGCCGGCCGCGATCGCGCCCACAAGGGCGAACTGCGAGGCCCCGGTGAACACGAGCAGGCTGAGCGCGCAGGTCTGGAGGACGCTGAGGCCGCTGCCGGCCGAGGTCACGCCGAAGGCGAACCCGGAGAGTCCGACGGCGACACCGACACCGAGCGCGTCCCTGACGACGGCGGAATCGGCCTTCTCAGGCCTTCCGTCGCCAAGCCGCCCTCCTTGCCCGTCCCGTGCTGATCCGGCGCGTATCGCCGCGGATGTTGTCTGTTCTGCCACGCCTGTGACGGTACGAGGGAGCGCGCTGCCGGGTCTTGTACGTTCTTGCGCTCCCGCTGGTAGGCGCCGGGCGGTACGCCGACGATCCGCGTGAAGTGCCGGTTCAGGTGCGGCTGGTCCGTGAAGCCGACCGTCACGGCGGCGTCGGCCGGTGCCGTGCCGCCGTCCAGGAGGCGGCGGGCGGCCCGCACGCGCGCGTCGGTGAGCCAGGTGTGCGGCGGCATCCCGTACGCGTCCCTGAAGGCGCGCAGCAGGGCGAACGGGCTGGTGCCGAGTTCCGTGGCGAGGACCTCCAGCGACGGCGGATCCGCCATCCGCTCGGCGAGCACGGCACGTGCGCGTGCCGCGATCGCGGCGCCGGCGGACCGCATGGGGCGCGCGGTCATGGGCTGCCCGTGATCGCGCAGCAGCCGGGCGACCACGACGCGCAGCAGGCTGTCGGCGGCGAGCGCGTTGCCCTCCTCCGCCGCGCGGTGCACCTCGCGGATGAGGTGGGCCGCGTGCGGGTCGCCGACGATCGGCTCGGCGAACGCGGCCGTCCCACGGACCGACGTGGTCTCGCCGGCGATCTCCGCTATGACATCGGCCGACGGATAGAGCGTGTGGTACGCCCAGCCACCGGGCTCACCCGCCCGCGCGGTGTGCGCCACCTCGGGGTTGATCATGACGACGGTGCCGGGTCCCGCGTGCACCGTGCCGGTCGGCAGTCCCACGTCCTCGATGCCGCTGGTGACCGCGCCGAAGACGTACCCGTCATGGCTGTGACGGGGGAAGGTGTGGCGGACGTAGCGCGCCCGCAGCAGGTCGAGACCCGGCAGCTGTTCGTAGCGCCAGTGCCTGGCCCATTCCTTCGTTCCCGTCCCCGCCATGTGTTCCATTCTGCGCCACGAGCGAGCCGCGCCGCCCGGCGCCGGGGTCCCGGCGCGGAGCGTTTGCGCAGGTCCGGGCCATTGTCAGTGAGGGGGTGCACGATGGGTGCATGGTCAGGTCCGCACGCAGCCCGCTCGACGGTTTCTCCCCCGCGACCCGCAGTTGGTTCACGGGGGCGTTCTCCGCGCCCACCTCCGCGCAGGCCGGGGCGTGGCAGGCCATCGGCGAGGGCTCGGACGTGCTGGTCGTCGCGCCGACAGGCTCGGGCAAGACCCTGGCCGCGTTCCTGGCCGCCCTGGACCAACTGGCGTCGACGCCGCCGCCGGCCGACCCGAAGAAGCGCTGCCGCGTCCTGTACGTCTCGCCCCTCAAGGCCCTCGCGGTCGACGTGGAGCGCAATCTGCGCAGCCCGCTCACCGGCATCCGGCAGGAGTCGGTACGCCTGGGACTGCCGGAGCCCGAGGTGAAGGTCGGCATCCGCTCCGGGGACACGCCCCCGGCCGAGCGCCGCGCCCTGTCGACCCGGCCGCCGGACATTCTGATCACGACTCCCGAGTCGCTGTTCCTGATGCTCACGTCCGCCGCGCGTGACGCGCTCACGGGCATCGAGACGGTGATTCTCGACGAGGTGCACGCGGTCGCGGGCACCAAGCGTGGCGCCCATCTCGCACTGTCCCTGGAGCGGCTCGACGAGCTGCTGCCCCGGCCCGCCCGCCGGATCGGCCTGTCCGCGACGGTCCGTCCTGTCGACGAGGTGGCGCGTTATCTGTCGCCGCAGCGCAAAGTGGAGATCGTCCAGCCGCGCTCGGGCAAGGAGTTCGACCTCTCGGTGGTCGTCCCCGTGGAGGACCTGGGCGAGCTCGGCGGCTCACCCGTCGCCGACTCCGACCAGGCCGCGGAGCGCCCGTCCATCTGGCCGCATGTCGAGGAGCGCATCGCCGACCTGGTCCAGTCGCACCGCTCGACGATCGTCTTCGCCAACTCCCGCCGCCTGGCCGAGCGCCTGTGCAACCGGCTGAACGAGATCGCGTACGAGCGGGCGACGGGCGAGGCCCTCCCCGAGGACCACGCGCCGGCCGAGCTGATGGGCGGCTCGGGCGCGGCGAACGGAGCGCCGGCGGTCATCGCCCGCGCCCACCACGGATCGGTCTCCAAGGAGCAGCGCGCCCTCGTCGAGGAGGACCTGAAGGCGGGCCGGCTGCCCGCCGTGGTCGCCACGTCCAGCCTCGAGCTGGGCATCGACATGGGCGCGGTGGACCTCGTCGTCCAGGTGGAGTCCCCGCCCTCCGTGGCGTCCGGCCTCCAGCGCGTGGGCCGTGCGGGACACCAGGTGGGCGCGGTCTCCACAGGCGTCGTCTTCCCGAAGTACCGGGGCGACCTCGTCCAGGCGGCCGTGGTCACCGAACGGATGCGCACGGGCTCCATCGAGTCCCTCCGTATCCCCGCCAACCCTCTGGACGTGCTGGCCCAGCAGCTCGTCGCGATCACGGCGCTCGACACCTGGCAGGTGGACGACCTGCTCGCGCTCGTCCGCCGCGCGGCCCCCTTCGCATCGCTGCCGGAGTCAGCGTTCACCGGCGTCCTCGACATGCTCGCCGGGCGCTATCCCTCCGACGCGTTCGCCGAGCTGCGCCCTCGCGTGGTGTGGGACCGCATCGCAGGCACCGTCACCGGACGCCCCGGTGCCCAGCGCCTGGCCGTCACCTCCGGGGGCACGATCCCGGACCGCGGCCTCTTCGGGGTGTTCCTCGCCGGATCCGACCCCAAGAAGGGCGGCGGCCGGGTGGGCGAGCTCGACGAGGAGATGGTCTACGAGTCCCGGGTGGGCGACGTGTTCACCCTCGGCACGAGTTCCTGGCGCATCGAGGACATCACGCGCGATCGCGTACTGGTCTCCCCCGCACCCGGCGTCCCGGGCCGACTCCCGTTCTGGAAGGGCGACCAGCTCGGCCGGCCGCTGGAACTGGGTCGCGCGGTGGGCGCGTTCCTGCGCGAGGTCGGCTCCCTGTCCCCGGAGGACGCGCGGCTCCGGCTGCTCACGGCGGGCCTCGACGCATGGGCCGCGGACAATGTGCTGGCCTATCTGTCCGAGCAGCGCGAGGCCTGCGGCCACATCCCGGACGACCGCACCATCGTGGTCGAGCGGTTCCGTGACGAGCTGGGCGACTGGCGGGTCGTCGTGCACTCCCCCTTCGGCGCGCAGGTGCACGCACCCTGGGCGCTCGCTCTCGGGGCCAGGCTCGGCGAGAAGTACGGCATGGACGCCCAGGTCATGCACGCCGACGACGGCATCGTCCTGCGCCTTCCCGACGCCGATCTCATGAGCCTCGACCTCCTGGACCAGGAGCCCGCCAGGGCCGGTTCGGAGTACGACGCCGACCAGGCCCCCCTCGGGGCCGCCGACGTCGCCTTCGACAAGGGCGACGTCAGCCAGATCGTCACCGACCAGGTCGGCGGATCGGCCCTGTTCGCCGCCCGCTTCCGCGAGTGCGCGGCCCGCGCCCTGCTGCTGCCCCGCCGCAACCCCGGCAAGCGCACCCCCCTGTGGCAGCAGCGCCAACGCGCCTCCCAACTCCTCCAGGTGGCGAGCGAGTTCGGTTCGTTCCCCATCGTCCTCGAAGCCGTGCGGGAGTGCCTCCAGGACGTCTTCGACGTGCCCGGCCTCGCCGAGCTGATGGGTGACATCGAGTCCCGCAAGGTCCGCCTCGTCGAGGTGACCACCCCGGAGGCCTCCCCGTTCGCCCGCTCCCTTCTGTTCGGCTACGTCGCCCAGTTCCTGTACGAGGGCGACTCCCCGCTCGCCGAGCGGCGCGCCGCCGCTCTGTCGCTGGACTCGCGGCTGCTCGCCGAACTGCTCGGCCAGGCCGAGCTGCGCGAGCTCCTCGACGCGGACGTGCTCGCCGAGCTGGAGCAGGAACTCCAGTGGCGCACCGACGACCGCCGCATCAAGGACGTCGAGGGCGTCGCCGACCTGTTGCGCGTCCTCGGGCCGCTCACCGACGCCGAATTGGCGGAGCGGGGCGCCGAGCCGGGGTGGGCCCCGGAGCTGGCGTCCGCCCGCCGCGCCATCCGGGTCCGTATCGCGGGAGCCGACCACTGGGCGGCGATCGAGGACGCGGGCCGGCTGCGAGACGCGCTCGGCACAGCGCTGCCGGTCGGCGTACCCGAGGCGTTCACGGAGCCCGTCAAGGATCCCCTGGGCGACCTTCTCGCCCGGTACGCGCGCACGCACGGCCCGTTCACCTCCGCCGCGGCCGCCGCCCGCTTCGGTCTCGGCGCGGCGGTCACGGACGGCGCCCTGCAACGCCTGGCGGCGAACGGGCGGGTGGTGCAAGGCGAGTTCCATCCGGCGGGCATCGGCCAGGAGTGGTGCGACGCGACGGTGCTCCGCCGTCTGCGCCGGCGTTCGCTCGCGGCCCTGCGGCACGAACTGGAGCCGGTCCCGCCCGCCGCCCTCGCCCAATTCCTGCCCCAGTGGCAGCACTTGGGCGGACACGGGCTGCGCGGCGTGGACGGTCTGGTGCGTGCGGTCGAGCAGTTGCAGGGCGCGTCCGTACCGGCGTCCGCCCTGGAGAAGCTCGTCCTGCCGTCGCGAGTCTCGGGTTACGCGCCCGCGATGCTCGACGAACTCACGGCTTCGGGCGAGGTCGTGTGGGCGGGCGCGGGTTCCCTGCCCGGCAAGGACGGCTGGGTCTCCCTGTACCTGGCAGACACGGCACCCCTCCTGCTCCCCGCGCCGCACCCCCTGGAGCTCACCGCTCTCCACCAGTCCGTCCTGGACACGCTCTCCGGTGGCTACGGCCTGTTCTTCCGTCAGATCGCCGACCAGGTCCGCGCGACGACGCACCCCGATGCCACCGATCCCCAACTGGCGGACACGCTCTGGGATCTGGCCTGGTCCGGGCGGCTCACGAACGACACGCTGGCCCCGATGCGCTCGCTTCTGGGATCGGGCCGCACCGCGGGTTCCACGGCTCACCGCGCCCGCCGCGCGATCCCGCGCGGGCGCTACGGAGGCCTCACCGCCGCCGCGCGGACCGCCTCCCGATCGGGCCCGCCGACCGTCGCGGGCCGCTGGTCGCTGCTGCCCGCAGCCGACCCCGACCCGACGGTGCGCGCCCACGCCCTGGCCCGCACGCTCCTCGACCGGCACGGCGTGGTGACCCGGGGCGCCGTCGCCGCGGAAGGCGTGGAAGGCGGCTTCTCCGCGGTGTACCGCATCCTGTCCGCCTTCGAGGACAGCGGCCAGGCCCGGCGGGGGTACGTCGTCGAGGGCCTCGGCGCCGCGCAGTTCGCGATGGACGGCGCGGTGGACCGCCTGCGCGCGGCCGCTAACGCCCGCGATCGCGGCGACGTCCCGCCGGACCCCTACGCAGGCCTGCCCGGCCCGCCCGCGAACCCCACGACCGACGCGTCGGCGTCCTGGGACCCCTCATGGCCCACGGCCACCGGGCCGCACGCCGCCCCGGACTTCCCCCCGGACTTCGCGGAACACGACGCCTGGCCCGCACCCGGCCACCCCGGCTCCGGCCTCGGCACCGGCTCCGGCTCCGGTCGCGCCCCGCGCCGCCGCAGAGCCGCTTCCAGAGCCGTCGTCCTCGCCGCCGCCGACCCGGCGAACGCCTATGGGGCGGCCCTGCCCTGGCCCGACTCCCCCACCGGTGCCGGACACAAGCCGGGCCGCAAGGCGGGCTCCCTGGTCGTGCTCGTCGACGGCGAGCTGACCCTGTACATGGAGCGTGGCGGCAAGACCCTGCTCGCCTGGCCCGCATCAGAGGGCGACGCCGGCGCGCTGACCGCCGCCGACATGGCCGAGGACTCCCGGCTGCCCGCCGCCGCGGAGGCACTGGCCGACGCCGCCAAGGCGGGCTCCCTCGGCACGATCACCGTGGAGCGGATCAACGGCTCAGCCGCTCTGACCTCCCCGTTCTCTTCACTCCTGGAAGCGGCCGGCTTCCACGCAACCCCGCGAGGCCTACGCCTGCGCGCGTAGCCCCGCCCCGTCACCGAACACGCCCATCCCGACCTCCACCACTTCACTCCGAACCCGCACCGGACCCCATCCCTCCCCACCACCTCACCCCGAACCCGCACCGGACCCCGTCCCTCCCCACCGCACCGGCCCACGCCACCCACCCCACCTCAGCGACCCGTGCCACCCTTGACCCATGCCCGAAGGAGACACCGTCCTGCAGACCGCCCGGCGTCTGCACACCGCCCTCGCGGGCCAGGTGCTCATCCGCTCCGACCTGCGCGTCCCCCGCTTCGCCACGGCCGACCTGACCGGCCGCACCGTCCTCGACGTCACCCCGCGCGGCAAGCACCTCCTCACCCGCATCGAGGGCGGCCTCACCCTTCACTCGCACCTCCGCATGGACGGCTCCTGGAAGGTGTACGGACCGGGCGAGCGGTGGACCGGTGGCCCCGGCCACCAGATCCGCGCGATCCTCGGCAACGCCACCCGCACCGCGGTGGGCTACCGCCTCCCCGTCCTCGAACTCCTGCGCACGGCCGACGAGAACAAGGTGGTCGGCCACCTCGGCCCCGACCTGCTCGGTCCGGACTGGGACGCCGCCACGGCCCTTCGCAACCTCCTCCGCGACCCGGCCCGCGCCCTCGGCGAGGCGCTCCTCGACCAGCGCAATCTCGCGGGTATCGGCAACGTCTACAAGTCCGAGCTGTGCTTCCTCCTCCAGGTCACGCCATGGCTGCCGGTCGGCGACCTCCCCGACGACACCGCCGCCCGCCTCCCCGAACTCGCCAAGAAGCTCCTCGAAGCCAATCGCGACCGCCCCGCGCGCGTCACAACCGGCAGCGGCCGCCCCGGCCAGCGGCTCTACGTCTACGGCCGGGCGCCCCGCCCCTGCCTGCGCTGCCGCACCCCTGTCCGCGTGGCAGACCAGGGCGACGGCTCCCGCGAACGCCCCACCTACTGGTGCCCCTTCTGCCAACACGGCCCGGCCCCGCGCCCCTACGCCAAGCAGCCCCCCACCAGATGACACAGCCTCACGAGATAGCCACTACGCGCTAATTGACGATCCGTCAGAAATGCTCGTACGGTCCCCTCATGCCCGTCACCGCGTACGACCTCACCGGACGCACCGCATTCGTCACCGGCGCCGCGAGCGGCATCGGACGCGCCTCCGCCCTGCTCCTGGCCGACGCCGGAGCCACTGTGCACTGCGCCGACCGCGACGCGCAGGGCCTGCACGAGACGGCGACGCTGATCAAGACCAGAGGAGGCACGGCCCGCACGCACCCCCTCGACGTCGCGGACCGCACCCAGCTCGCCGAGGCGGTGGCGGCGGCCGTCGACGCGACGGGCCGCCTCGACGTCATGGCCGCGATCGCCGGGATCATGCACAGCAGCCCCGTCCTGGAGACCCGCGACGAGGACCTCGACCGTGTCCTCGGCATCAATTTCAAGGGCGTGCTGTACGCCTGTCAGGAGGCCGCCCGCGCCATGATCGCGACGGGCACACGCGGCAGCATCGTCACCATGGCCTCGGGGGCCGTGGACACCGGCGGCCCGGGACTGCTCTGCTACGGCGTCTCGAAGGCCGCCGTCGTCCAGCTGACGAAGACCCTGGCGACCGAGGTCGGTCCGCGGGGCATCCGTGTCAACGCGGTCGCGCCCGGCTGGATCCGTACGCCCATGACCGGCCGGCACGACGCGTCGGAGCAGTCGCACACCGAGGCCGTGATGGTCCGGATGTCCCCACTGGGCCGCGTGGGCGAGGCGGACGACATCGCGCACGCCGTCCTGCACCTGGCATCGGACGCGTCATCGTTCACGACAGGCCAGATCCTCCGCCCGAACGGCGGCGTCGCCATGCCCTGGTAAGCCACCCGCCCCCGGCCCCCGCGGACCGCATCTCCCCCGCAGAAGTCCCGCCCCGCCCCGCACCCCCCACAGACGCTCCACCGGCCCCCGCCGCTCCCACAGACGCTCCAGGGGGCCGGATCGGCCCCACTGAAGTCCCACCCGGCCGTACGGATCCCACCGCCCCCGCCGCCCGCGACTTGGGCACAGCGTGCACGGGCAGCAGGCTCAGCCCCCACCCACCGGCCGCCACGGCCCCCTCGAAGGCACCCGCGTCCGGCGAGAAGGCCAGACGCAGCAGGCCCCACCACCACAGCGCCCCGAAGGCCACAGCCGGTATCCAGCGCGCGGTCCGCCACACCCCGGCCGGTATTCCGCGCACGGTCCGCCACGCCACGGCCGCCACCTCCTGCCCGATGCCGGATCGGATCGAACCCGAATGCCGGCGCCACCCGGCGGCAGGGCGGCCCCGGAGGCGTTCCCGCACTCCGAAGGCGCTCCCGCGCACGTCGAAATCCCCTTCACCATGGCATGAATGCCCTGATGCGGGCATGTTGAGCCCGCCCGGCGCCGCCCTGGGCCCGCCACTCCAGGCGCCCCACATCGCCTCCCAGCCTCCCTGGCCCGCGCGCCACTCGACATACGAGAGCCTCCTCGACATGCAAGAGACCCGACATGCAAAAGCCCCGGCCGATCTCCCGGCCGGGGCTTTCACACACTTATGAGTGACACCTGCACGAGGCGCCACGCCGCGTGGGGTCACGCAGCGACGACGTCCACCGCTTCCGCAGGCGCCTTGATGGTCACCCGTTCCGGTGGGACACCGGCCACGGAGACGGAATTGAGCCGCGGGCGAACCGGTGCGGGCACCGGATCAGTAGCCGCTGCCGACAAGGCCAGCTCGGCGAGAGCGAGCTCGTCGCTCACCTCGCGCATGAGCTCGGACATCCGTACGTCAAGCGCGTCGCAAATAGCGGACAGCAGCTCGGAGGATGCCTCCTTCTGCCCCCGCTCCACCTCGGAGAGATAGCCGAGCGAGACTCGGGCGGACGAGGAGACTTCGCGCAGAGTACGGCCCTGGCGCTGGCGCTGCCGACGCAGCACGTCACCCAGCAGGCGACGGAGCAGAATCATCGGTGGCTCCCTCCTCGGACCGCGTAGCCGCATCCTTCACGCCCCACCGTACCGCCTTGCGCCGCGGCCGTGCGGGGAGCGATGTCGTGTTCACTCAGGGCTGTAAACATCAAAACCCCCCGTTCTGTTCCGTATCCTGTGCCCGCTCATTCTCTGCGCGTTCGCTCAAGACCTGCTCAAGGAGCAGCTCAAGCACACTCCGTACACTCTCCATACGGATTTCCGAACGGCCGCCGTTCAACCGCAACGCGGCCACTTTCCGGCTACGAGCGAAACTGCCGGCCCGTGCCCCGGACCGCTCAACCGCAGTGCCGGCTCCCGCGTCAGCCCCTCCGGAACCCGCCTCGAAGGCGAGGGGATTCCCCGGACCGGCGACGGCCACGAAGACCGTCCCCACCGGCTGCCCGTCCTGCTCGTCGGGCCCGGCGACGCCTGTGGTCGCGATCCCCCAGTCCGCGCCGAGGACCCTGCGCACCCCGGTCGCCATCTGCAGGGCGACCTCGGGATCCACCGCCCCGCGCTCGGCCAGGAGAGTGCCGTCGACGCCCAGGACGTCCCGTTTCAGCTCGGTCGCGTACGAGGTCACGGATCCGCGGAAGACGCGCGAGGCGCCCGGCACCGAGGTGATGTCCGCCGCCACGAGGCCGCCGGTGAGCGACTCGGCGACCGCGAGGGTCTCGCCGCGCTCGGCGAGCAGCCGGAGCACCACGGCGGCGGTGACGAGGCCGTCCGCCCCCTCACCGCCGACCGCTCCGGACGTCACTGCTCCGCCGCCGCCTCACGTTCGTCGCGGGCGGCACGCTCGGCCGCCATGCCCTGCCGGCGCAGCACCACGGCCTGCTTCACGTAGTCGAGGCCGGTGAGCACGGTCAGCGCGACCGCCACCGCCATCACCCAGAACCGGAAGGTGGCCAGCGGCCCGGTCAGCGCCAGGACGTACATCCCGACCGCCGTGCCCTGGGCGAGGGTCTTCATCTTGCCGCCGCGACTGGCCGGGATCACCCCGTACCGGATGACCCAGAAGCGCAGCAGGGTGATGCCGAGCTCACGCCCGAGGATCACTCCCGTCACCCACCAGGGCAGGTCGCCGAGGCTCGAGAGACAGATGAGCGCCGCCCCCATGATCGCCTTGTCGGCGATGGGGTCGGCGATCTTCCCGAAGTCCGTGACCAGGTTGTACGTGCGCGCCAGATGTCCGTCGAAGACGTCCGTGATCATGGCGACGGCGAAGGCCGCCCAGGCCCAGGCGCGCCAGACGGGGTCGTAGCCGCCGTCGGCGAGCATGAGCGCCACGAAACCCGGCACAAGAACGAGCCGGAGCATGGTCAGGATGTTCGCGATGTTCCACAGGCTGGCCTGGTTGACGGCCGCAGCGCCCAACTTGCCGCCGGGCGCCGGCCTACCGGAACCGCCCGTGGCGGATGCCGGGACTCCGGTCATCTGCCCGCCTCCTCAGAACACTCGAGCGGCTCGGCGACCAGGTCGACGCCCTGGGTGCCGATCACCTTTGCCTCGACGATACGGCCCACGGTCAGGCCCTCGCTGCTGGTGAGCAGCACCTGTCCGTCCGTCTCGGGAGCCTGGTGCTCGCCGCGCCCGACGGCACCGTCCTCGTCGTCGATGGACTCGACGAGCACGTGGACCGCCTCGCCGACGCGCTCGTCCGCGCGCTGCGAGACCAGTTCCTCGGCGAGTCGCGACACGCGCGCGAGGCGCTCGGCGACGACGTCCTCGTCGAGCTTGTGCTCGTACGTCGCCGCTTCCGTGCCCTCCTCGTCGGAGTAGCCGAAGACGCCGATCGCGTCGAGGCGGGCGCCGGTGAGGAAGCGCTCCAGCTCGGCCAGGTCGGCCTCGCTCTCGCCCGGGAAGCCCACGATGAAGTTCGACCGGACACCGGCCTGCGGCGCCTTGTCGCGGATCGTGGACAGCAGGTCGAGGAAGCGGTCGGTGTCCCCGAAGCGCCGCATGGAGCGCAGCACGGCGGGCGCAGAGTGCTGGAACGAGAGATCGAAGTAAGGAACGACCTTGTCGGTGCCCGTGAGGACGTCGATGAGGCCGGGGCGCATCTCGGCGGGCTGCAGATAGCTGACGCGTACCCGCTCGATCCCGTCGACGGCGGCCAGCTCGGGCAGCAGCGTCTCCAGGAGCCGGATGTCACCGAGGTCCTTGCCGTACGAGGTGTTGTTCTCGGAGACGAGCATGACCTCCTTGACGCCCTGCTCGGCGAGCCAGCGCGTCTCGCCGAGGACGTCGCTGGGCCGGCGCGAGATGAAGGAGCCGCGGAAGGACGGGATGGCGCAGAACGTGCAGCGACGGTCGCAGCCGGATGCCAGCTTCACCGAGGCGACGGGGTTCGTCCCGAGGCGACGGCGCAGCGGGGCGCGGGGGCCGGACGCGGGCGCGAGACCCTCGGGCAGGTCCACGGGGGCGTGTCCGGGCAGCGCCACCTCGGCGCCCGCGTCCTGCCGCTCGGCAGGGCTGATCGGCAGCAGCTTGCGCCGGTCACGCGGGGTGTGCGAGGCGTGGATGCCGCCGTTGAGGATGGTCTGGAGCCGGTCGGAGATGTCGGCGTAGTCGTCGAAGCCGAGCACGCCGTCGGCCTCGGGGAGGGCTTCCGCCAGGTCCTTGCCGTACCGCTCGGCCATGCAGCCGACGGCCACGACGGCCTGGGTTCTGCCATGACCCTTGAGGTCATTGGCTTCGAGAAGGGCGTCGACGGAGTCCTTCTTGGCGGCTTCCACGAAGCCACAGGTGTTGACGACAGCGACGTCTGCGGCCTCGGCGTCCTCGACGAGCTCCCAGCCGTCCGCCTCCAAGCGGCCTGCGAGCTCCTCCGAGTCCACCTCGTTACGGGCGCAGCCAAGAGTGACAAGGGCGACGGTACGGCGTTCGGGCATGGGCTCAAGACTACTTCGTCCCACCGACAGCACCGCCCGCGAGGGTTACCCGGAGATCATCGCCGGGCAACCTCCCGCTCATCCGACCTCGGGATCACCCTTGGTGTAGGTGAGGCGCTCGACCTGTCCGGGCTCGAACTCGTTGTCCACCTGCTTGCCGTTCACGTACAGCTGGATGGCGCCCGCGTCGCCGAGGACGAGGTCGACCTTCTGGTTGTCCTGGAAGGTCTTCGACTCGCCCTCTTCGAGCAGGCCGTCGAACATGATCCGTCCGTTGTGGTCCTTCGCGGAGATCCAGCTGCGCCCGTCCGCCGCGTTGATCTTGACGGTGACCTTGTCGCGGGGCGCGGCAGCGATCGCGCTGTCGGTCGGGTCGGGCTTGGGGTCGGTGGGCTTGGTGGCCTTGGGGGTCTGCGTGGGCTTGGGCTTGCCGCTGGCCGGTGTCGCACCCTCGGCGGCCTGCTGCTTGGATCCGTCGTCGTCGCTGCCGCCGAACGCGGTGAAGCCGACGAAGCCGATCACCGCGACGATCGCGGCGACCATGGCCGCCGTCCAGTTCGGCCGGCGCGGCTCGGACCTGATCCGCTCGGCCTCGAACAGCGGAGCGGCCGGAGTCGGCGCGGGCCGCCCACCGTGCTCGTCGGCGTACTGGGCGAGCAGCGGCTCGGGGTCGACGCCCACGGCGCGCGCGAGGGTCCGGACGTGACCGCGGGCGTAGACGTCGCCGCCGCACCGCGAGAAGTCGTCGTCCTCGATCGCCTGCACGATCGGGATGCGTACTCGGGTGGACGTGCTGACTTCGTCGACGGTCATCCCGGCGTCTTCGCGCGCCTGACGGAGGGCGGTTCCGATCGAGGGGCGGTCGTCCGAGGGCATGGGCGCCTGCTCGACGGCCGGCGGGGTCGTCGCGCGAACGTCATCCGAAGGACGGTCGTCTTCAGGGGAGTTGCCGATGGACACGGGGGGCGCCTTTCGAGCGTGTAACCACCTGCTGGAGGTTCAGTCTAGGGGGGGTACGAAAGGGTGGGGCAACCGGGCGGTGAGACCTTTACGCCATCGGAATGGCCGGGCACGAAGGCCGGTCACCCCAATGCTGGGACACGTACCTGTTCCCTCCCTCAACTTGACGTACGCGGAGGGGAAACGGTTGCCTCACGCTCCCTTACGAGTGAGCGTCGATCGCGAGTGTGAGCCGTCCGTTCGTCCTGCGGGGCGCGCGCTGTCCCTTCGACGCGCGCCTCAGGGTTGAGCCTCCCCGCGGATCACGGCGAGCACTCCATCCAGTTCGTCAGGCTTCACAAGAACGTCACGTGCCTTCGAACCCTCGCTCGGCCCCACGATGTTCCGCGACTCCATGAGGTCCATGAGCCGCCCGGCCTTCGCAAAGCCGACGCGCAGCTTGCGCTGGAGCATCGACGTGGAACCGAACTGCGTGGAAACGACCAGCTCAGCGGCCTGGCACAGCAGGTCGAGGTCGTCGCCGATGTCCTCGTCGATCTCCTTCTTCTGCTTGGTCCCGACGGTGACGTCGTCCCTGAAGACGGGCGCCATCTGGTCCTTGCAGTGCTGGACGACGGCGTGGATCTCGTCCTCGGTGACGAAGGCGCCCTGCATACGGGTGGGCTTGTTCTGGCCCATCGGCAGGTACAGCCCGTCGCCCTTGCCGATCAGCTTCTCGGCGCCGGGCTGGTCGAGGATGACGCGGCTGTCGGCGAGCGAGGAGGTGGCGAACGCGAGCCGGGAGGGAACGTTGGCCTTGATGAGGCCGGTGACGACGTCGACCGACGGGCGCTGGGTGGCGAGCACCAGGTGGATGCCCGCCGCACGCGCGAGCTGCGTGATACGCACGATCGAGTCCTCGACGTCCCGCGGCGCGACCATCATCAGGTCCGCGAGCTCGTCGACGATGACCAGCAGATACGGGTACGTCTTCAGCTCGCGCTCGCTGCCCTCGGGCGTCTTGAGCTTGCCGTCGCGGATCGCCTGGTTGAAGTCGTCGATGTGCCGGTATCCGAACGCCGCGAGGTCGTCGTAGCGCAGGTCCATCTCGCGCACGACCCACTGCAGCGCCTCGGCGGCCCGCTTGGGGTTGGTGATGATCGGCGTGATCAGGTGCGGGATGCCCTCGTACGCGGTGAGCTCGACGCGCTTGGGGTCCACGAGGACCATGCGCACGTCCTCGGGGGTCGCCCGGCACATGATCGAGGTGATCAGGCCGTTGATGCAGGAGGACTTTCCGGAGCCGGTGGCCCCGGCGACGAGGATGTGCGGCATCTTGGCCATGTTGGCCATGACGTAGCCGCCCTCGACGTCCTTGCCGAGCGCGACGAGCATCGGGTGGTCGTCCTCGGCCGCGTCGGCGAGGCGCAGGACGTCACCCACGTTGACCATTTCGCGGTCGGTGTTCGGGATCTCGATGCCCACGGCGGACTTGCCGGGGATGGGCGAGATGATCCGGACGTCCGGGGACGCGACGGCGTAGGCGATGTTCTTGGCCAGCGCCGTGATCTTCTCGACCTTCACGGCGGGGCCGAGCTCGATCTCGTAGCGGGTGACCGTCGGGCCGCGCGTGAAACCGGTGACGTGGGCGTCGACCTTGAACTCGGAGAAGACGTTCGACAGCGAGTCGACGACGGCGTCGTTGGCCGCGCTGCGTGACTTGCCGGGGCCGCCGCGCTCCAGGAGGTCGAGCGACGGCAGCGAGTACGTGATGTCGCCGGACAGCTGGAGCTGCTCGGCGCGCGGCGGGAGGTCGCGCGGGGCGTCGGGGGCGGACTTCGTCAGGTCGGGCACGCCGGCCTTGGCCGCCGCGGCCGCGGGCTCAGGTTCCGGCTCCTTGGCCTCCTTCGCCGGGGCCTTCGCCCGCGCGGTGGGCACCGGCGCCGTGCGCTCCGGAGCGCTCTCCCGCTCCGTACCGACCCCCTGCGTCAGATCGGCGACCAGCGGCGACGGGGGCATGCCGTGCAGCACGGCCCCGTCGAGCGCGGCAGCGGCCGCCGCGGCCACGTCGACCGCGTCCATGGGCCGGGTCACGACGGGCTGCACAGGGGTGCGCCGGGGCCTGCGCCGCTTGGAGAGCGCCTCCTGCTCCGCCTGGTCGGGGTCGTACGTCTCGGGGTCCGCCGGGCGCCGCCTGGAGCGCGCGGGCAGGGACTCGCGCCACTGGTCGTCGTAGCGCTCGTCGTCGTCCGCCGCACCGAGCACGTCGTCCACCGGGTCCGGATGAACGACGCCGAGCTTCAGGCCGAGCAGCCTCAGTCGCTGCGGAATCGCGTTCACGGGCGTCGCGGTGACCACGAGCAGCCCGAAGACGGTCAGCAGGACGAGGAGCGGTACCGCGAGCACCTCGCCCATGGTGAAGCTCAACGGGGTGGAGGCGCCCCAGCCGATGAGCCCTCCGGCGTCCCTTATGGCCTGCATGCCGTCGGCGCGGGCGGGTGAGCCGCAGGCGATGTGGACCTGGCCGAGTACGCCGATGACGAGCGCGGACAGGCCGATCACGATGCGCCCGTTGGCCTCGGGCTTCTCGGGGTGCCGGATGAGGCGTACGGCGATGCCACCGAGCAGCAGTGGCACGAGCAGGTCGAGGCGGCCGAACGCGCCCGTGACGAGCATTTCGACGAGGTCCCCGACGGGTCCGCGCAGATTCGACCAGGTGCCCGCCGCGACGATCAGCGCCAGACCGAGGAGGAGGAGCGCGAGCCCGTCCTTGCGGTGCGCCGGGTCGAGCCCTTTGGCACCACGGCCTATGCCGCGGAACATCGCGCCCACACTGTGCGCGACGCCCAGCCAGAGCGCCCGTGCGAGCCGGTACACGCCCCCGGTGGGGCTGGGCACCGGCTTGGGCGCCGGCTTCTTCGCCGCGGCTTTCCTCGGGGGCGCCTTCTTGGCCGCGGGCTTCTTCGCGGCCGTCTTCTTGGCAGGGGCCTTCTTCGCCGGAGCCTTGGTCGGCGCGGCCGCCTTCTTCGCGGGCGTCTTCTTGGCTGCGGGACGTGAGGCCATGAGTGCGAGGTTACCGGTGGAGACCACTGCGGACACGTGTGCCCACTGCTTCACCCGTCCGTGTCGCGGATCGGTGTGCCCGGAGGTGACGATTCCTCAAATGGTGGGCGGCTGCTCAGTTCTGCGAAGGAAGTGACGGTGCGCCGCTTCCCGTACCGGGCTCCAAGGCGTCAAGAGCGCGGCGCAGCCCGGTGAGTTTACGTTCGAGATGCGCGGCCGTGGCGACCGCGGCAGCGTCGGCCGACTCGTCGTCGAGCTGTTTCGAGAGCGCCTCGGCCTGCTCCTCAACGGCCGCGAGCCGCGCGGAGAGTTCGGCCAGCAGCCCGGCCGGCTCCTTGGAGTCGCCGACGTCGGACTTCCCGCCACCCTCCAGCTGGAGCCGCAGCAGGGCCGCCTGCTCCCGCAGTTGACAGTTCTTCATGTACAGCTCGACGAAGACCGAGACCTTCGCGCGCAGGACCCACGGGTCGAACGGCTTCGAGATGTAGTCCACCGCACCGGCCGCGTACCCACGGAACGTGTGGTGTGGTCCGTGGTTGATGGCCGTCAGGAAGATGATCGGGATGTCTCGTGTCCGCTCCCGGCGCTTGATGTGCGCCGCGGTTTCGAAACCGTCCATTCCCGGCATCTGGACATCCAGCAGAATGACCGCGAAATCGTCCGTGAGCAGCGCTTTGAGTGCTTCCTCCCCGGACGATGCCCGCACCAGTGTCTGATCGAGCGCGGAGAGGATGGCCTCCAGCGCCAGCAGATTCTCCGGCCGGTCATCGACCAGGAGGATCTTGGCCTTCTGCACCATGGCCCGCCCTCCTCGCCCCGGCATGGGGCCGCCCCTGTCCGCAGGACTTGGGGCGACTCCGGAAGCCGCCCCAGAGGGCGACTCCCTTGCGTCGCCCGTCCTTGTGCCGGTCATGGTAGCCGCACCCCGCCTGTCGCCACACCCTGTCACCGCGATGTCACTGTGCACGTAGCACAAACGCAGTGGGAGACCAGAAGGTTCCCCGAATACCGCAGTTCTACACGGCTTCGGCCACACTCGGTCAACAACTGCTCAGCAACGCACACCTACCCGGTCACTCCCCGCGCATCCACTGCTCCATCACCGTAAGCAGATGATCCGGATCGACCGGCTTCGTGACGTAGTCGGAGGCCCCGGACTCGATGGCCTTCTCCCGGTCGCCCTTCATGGCCTTCGCCGTGAGCGCGATGATCGGCAGCCCGGCGAACTGCGGCATCCTGCGGATCGCCGTCGTCGTCGCGTAGCCGTCCATCTCCGGCATCATGATGTCCATCAGGACGACCGTCACGTCGTCGTGCTGTTCGAGGACCTCGATCCCCTCCCTGCCGTTCTCGGCGTACAGCACGGACAGGCCGTGCTGCTCCAGGACGCTGGTGAGCGCGAAGACGTTACGGATGTCGTCGTCGACGATGAGCACCTTCTCGCCACCGAAGAGGAACGTGCGCCGCTCCTGCGGCGCCCCTTCCTGACCGGTGCCCGCCCCCTGCTCCTGGGCGCGCTCCTGCGCAGGCGCCGCCGGCACGTGCTGCCCGGGCTGTCCCGGCAGCGCCGGCCGCTGTTCGGGCGCGGCCACCTGCCTGCGGCGCCGCCTGAAGAGCGCGGCGGGACCGTGCTGGGTGTCCTGGTACGACCTGACCTCCGGCGGCATCGACGCCTCGGGCGGCATGACGTCCATCGGCACGGCGTGCATCCCCGGCTCGATCGTGGGCGCGAGCTGCGGGTAGCCCTGCGGCGGCAGTTCGCTCGCGTGCAGCGGCATGTACAGCGTGAACGTGGAGCCACGCCCGGGCTCGCTCTGCGCGTGGATCTCACCGCCGAGCAGCCGCGCGATCTCGCGGCTGATGGACAGGCCGAGGCCCGTACCGCCGTACTTGCGGCTCGTCGTCCCGTCGGCCTGCTTGAACGCCTCGAAGATCACGCGCATCTTGCCGGACGCGATGCCGATACCGGTGTCGGTCACGGAGAAGGCGATCAGATCACCGTCCGGCTCCCGCAGGGAGCCCGCCTCAAGGAGCTGCTCACGGATGGCGTCGGGCACGTCCGCGCCCGCCGGCCTGATGACCAGTTCGACGGCTCCGGAGTCGGTGAACTTGACCGCGTTGGACAGCAGGTTGCGCAGCACCTGGAGCAGGCGCTGTTCGTCCGTGTGGAGCGTCGCGGGCAGTTCGGGCGAGACCCGTACGGAGAAGTCGAGGCCCTTCTCTGCGGTCAGCGGGCGGAATGTGGCCTCTACGTAGTCGACGAGTTGCACCAGAGCGATGCGGGTCGGCGACACGTCCATCTTGCCCGCCTCGACCTTCGACAGGTCCAGGATGTCGTTGATCAGCTGGAGCAGGTCGGAACCGGCGCCATGGATCGTCTCGGCGAACTCGACCTGCTTCGGGGTCAGGTTCGAGTCCGCGTTGTCGGCGAGCAACTTGGCCAGAATCAGCAGGGAGTTGAGCGGCGTACGCAGCTCGTGCGACATGTTCGCCAGGAACTCGGACTTGTACCGCATGGAGACCGCGAGCTGCTCGGCGCGCTCCTCCAGGACCTGCCTGGCCTCTTCGATCTCGGTGTTCTTGACCTCGATGTCGCGGTTCTGCTGGGCGAGCAGCTCGGCCTTCTCCTCCAGCTCCGCGTTGGACGCCTGGAGCGCCTTCTGGCGGTTCTCCAACTCGGCGGACCGCTCACGCAGTTGCTCGGTGAGCTCCTGCGACTGCTTGAGCAGCACCTCCGTCTTCGTGTTGACGGAGATGGTGTTCACGCTCGTCGCGATCATCTCGGCGATCTGGTTCAGGAAGTCCTTCTGGATCTGCGTGAACGGCTGGAACGTCGCCAGCTCGATCACGCCGAGGACCGTTCCCTCGAAGAGCACCGGCAGCACGATGACGTGTGCGGGCGGCGCCTCCCCGAGCCCGGAAGCGATCTTCAGGTAGCCCTGCGGCACGTTCTCCACGAGGATCGCGCGCTTCTCCTGGGCCGCGGTCCCGATGAGCGTCTCACCGGGCCGGAACGAGGTCGGCATGGACCCCATCGAGTACCCGTAGCTGCCGAGCATGCGCAGCTCGTACGCGTCCTCGGGCGCGGAACCGGCCTCGGCCTCGTCCGTCGGCAGCGCCAGGAAGAACGCGCCGTGCTGGGCGGAGACGACCGGCGTCAGCTCGCTCATGATCAGCGAGGCCACGTCCTCCAGGTCGCGGCGGCCCTGCATCAGGCCGGAGATACGGGCGAGGTTGCCCTTCAGCCAGTCCTGCTCCTCGTTGGCGATCGTGGTGTCGCGCAGGTTGGAGATCATCTTGTTGATGTTGTCCTGAAGGACCTGGATCTCGCCCGCCGCGTCGACGTCGATCTTGAGGTTCAGGTCGCCGCGGGTCACCGCCGTGGCGACGGCCGCGATGGCGCGCACCTGGCGGGTCAGGTTCCCGGCCATCTCGTTCACGGACTCGGTCAGGTCCCGCCAGGTGCCGTCGACGTCGCGCACGCGGGCCTGGCCGCCGAGCTGGCCCTCCGTACCCACCTCACGGGCGACCCGGGTCACCTGCTCGGCGAACGAGGACAGCTGGTCGACCATCGTGTTGATGGTCGTCTTGAGTTCGAGGATCTCGCCCCGGGCGTCGATGTCGATCTTCTTGGTCAGGTCGCCCTTGGCGATGGCGGTCGTCACCATCGCGATGTTGCGGACCTGTCCGGTCAGGTTCGACGCCATGCCGTTCACGGACTCGGTGAGGTCCTTCCACGTACCGGAGACTCCCGGTACGCGGGCCTGCCCGCCGAGGATGCCGTCGGTGCCCACCTCGCGGGCCACGCGGGTCACCTGGTCGGCGAACGAACTCAGCGTCGTCACCATGGTGTTGACCGTGTCGGCGAGCTGCGCGACCTCGCCGCGCGCCTCGACCGTGACCTTCTTGGTGAGGTCGCCGTTGGCGACGGCCGCCGCGACCTGCGAGATGTTGCGCACCTGGCTGGTCAGGTTGTTGGCCATCAGGTTGACGTTGTCGCTGAGGTCCTTCCAGATGCCCGTGACGCCCCGCACGCGCGCCTGACCGCCCAGCTGGCCCTCCGTACCCACCTCGCGGGCCACGCGGGTCACCTGCTCGGCGAACGACGACAGCTGGTCCACCATCGTGTTGACGGTCGTGACGAGTTCGAGGATCTCGCCCTTGGCGTCGACGGTGATCTTCTTGGACAGGTCGCCGCGGGCGACGGCCGTGGTGACCTCGGCGATGTTGCGCACTTGAAGGGTCAGGTTGTTGGCCATGCCGTTCACGGACTGCGTGAGGTCCTTCCAGGTGCCGGAGACACCCTGGACCTCGGCCTGCCCGCCGAGGATGCCCTCCGTACCCACCTCGCGGGAGACCCGCGTGACCTGCTCGGCGAAGTTCGAGAGCTGGTCCACCATCGTGTTGAGGGTGTTCTTCAGCTCCAGGATCTCGCCGCGCGCGTCCACGTCGATCTTCTGCGACAGGTCACCCCGCGCCACCGCCGTGGCGACCTGTGCGATGTTGCGCACCTGGGCGGTGAGGTTGCCGGCCATACCGTTCACGGAGTCGGTCAGGTCGCGCCACACACCGGCGACGCCGGGCACCTGCGCCTGACCGCCGAGCCGGCCTTCCGTACCCACCTCGCGGGCCACCCGCGTCACCTGGTCGGCGAACGCGGAGAGCTGGTCGACCATCGTGTTGATCGTGTTCTTGAGTTCGAGGATCTCGCCGCGCGCGTCCACGTCGATCTTCTGCGACAGGTCACCCCGCGCCACCGCCGTGGTCACCTGTGCGATCTGGCGCACCTGCGAAGTCAGGTTCCCCGCCATGAAGTTGACGGAGTCGGTGAGTTCCTTCCAGGTGCCGGACACGCCGTCGACCCGCGCCTGACCGCCGAGCCGGCCCTCGGTGCCCACGTCGCGCGCCATGCGCGTCACCTGGTCGGCGAACGAGGACAGCTGGTCCACCATCGTGTTCACGGTGTTCTTCAGCTGAAGCATCTCGCCGGACACGTCGACGGTGACCTTCTGCGACAGGTCGCCGTTGGCCACGGCCGTCGTCACCTGCGCGATGTTGCGGACCTGGCCCGTCAGGTTGCGGAAGGCCGTGTTGACGGAGTCCGTCAGGTCCTTCCACGTACCGGCCGCGCCCTGCACATGCGCCTGGCCGCCCAGCTCACCCTCGACACCGATCTCCCGCGCCACACGGGTGACTTCGGAGCCGAACGCGGACAGCTGGTCCACCATCGTGTTGACGGTGTTCTTGAGCTCGAGCATCTCGCCGGCGACGTCGACGGTCACCTTCTGCGAGAGATCACCGTTCGCCACCGCCGTCGTGACGGTCGCGATGTCGCGCACCTGCGTGGTCAGGTTCCGGAAGACCGTGTTCACCGAATCGGTGAGGTCCTTCCACGTCCCCGCCGCACCCGGCACATTCGCCTGCCCGCCGAGCTGCCCCTCGGCACCGACCTCGTTGGCCACACGCGTGACCTCGTCGGCGAACGTGCGCAGCGTCTCGGTCATCTGATTGATCGTCTCGGCGAGCTGGGCGACCTCACCGCGTGCCGACACCGTCACCTTCTGCGACAGATCACCGTTGGCGACGGCCGTCGTGACCTGCGCGATCCCCCGCACCTGAGCCGTCAGGTTGCCGGCCATAAGATTTACGGAATCGGTGAGGTCCTTCCACACACCCGCCACACCCGGCACCTGCGCCTGGCCACCGAGCTCGCCCTCCGTGCCCACCTCGCGGGCCACCCGGGTCACCTCGGAGGAGAAGGACGACAGCTGGTCCACCATCGTGTTGACGGTGTTCTTCAGTTCGAGCATCTCGCCCGCGACGTGAACCGTCACCTTCCGGGACAGATCACCCTTGGCCACCGCGGTCGTCACGAGAGCAATGTCACGCACCTGCGCCGTCAGCCGGTACGCCATGGTGTTGACCGAATCCGTGAGGTCCTTCCACGAACCGGACATACCGCGCACCCGGGCCTGACCGCCCAGCTTGCCCTCCGTGCCCACCTCACTGGCCACCCGCGTGACCTCGTCGGTGAACGTCGACAGCTGGTCCACCAGGTTGTTGACGGTGCGCCCGACCTTGAGGAACTCGCCCCGCAGCGGATGACCGTTGCCGTCCGGCACCTGCGAACGCAGCTCCATACGCGGCGACAGATCGCCCTCCGCGACCGCCGTGAGCACCCGTCCGACCTCGGAGACCGGGCGTACGAGGTCGTCGACCAGGGCATTCGAGGCGTTGATCGCCGCGGCCCAGGAGCCCTCACAGGCGCCCGTCTCGAGCCGCTCGGTGAGCTTTCCCTCGCGCCCGACCATCCGCCTCACCCGCGACAGCTCGCCGGTGAGGTGCAGATTCCGGTCCGCGACCTCGTTGAAGACCGCCGCGATCTCGGCCATGAGGCCGTCACCCGACACCGTGAGGCGCTTGCGGAAGTTACCGTCCCGCATCGCCACGAGACCGGCGAGCAGTCTGTTCAGGGCAGCGGTGTCCACCGCTGTGGTCCCATTGCGCGGTTTACGCTGTTTCGCCAGGGACTGTCCGCCCTTTGCGCGCGTATTCGTGCCTCGCGACGCTGCGCCAGACTCCACTGTGTCCCTCCCGCAAGGGTCGGCCGTACTGCTCGGATTACTCGGGTTCTCTTCGGAATCCTGCCCAGTGTTTCACCATGGCAGAACCAGGCCATAACAGTTCGGCAGCTTCGCACACCGTCCGCACACCCTCCGGGCGGAAACACAAGCGACCGGCATCCGCATGGACGGCGAAGGTAAGTAACCTTGCATGCGGCTGTCCACCCACCCCGGTCCGCCCGGCCAGGGCGGTGGTTTGAGGACGACGGGCATCGGAGGGGGCGGCCGCGCCATGAGTTCGGGAGACATGGGCGTCGAGACTCGTATGACTGATACAGGGAGTTCTGTGATCACCGCGCGCGCGGCTGCCACCTTCGACCCCGTCGGGCGGTCCGTCGCGACCGCCCGCGCCTTTGTGCGCGACACCCTCCAGGGGTGGGGCTTCCCCGACATCATCGACGACGCGGTCGTCCTCACCAGTGAACTCGTGACGAACGCCGTCGTGCACGCCGGCACCTCCGCCGAGGTCCTGTGCCTGCGCACCGACGACGGCGTACGCGTCGAGGTCGCCGACCGCTACCCGGAGCGCGAGATCCCGCTCCAGCAGTCCGCGATCAACATGGGCAACCCCGACCGCGAGGGCGGCCGCGGCCTCCAGCTCTGCGCGGCCCTCGCCACCCGCTGGGGCGTCGACTACACGCCGACCCACAAACTCGTCTGGTTCCAACTCGCCCTTCCCCAGCGCTCGGTGGGCACCCGCACCGCGGGCCCCGCCCTCCCCACCGACCTCCTCCCACTGGCCGACAGCAGAGTGCGGGTCGCCGTCGTCCAGATCGACCGCACCGGAGCCGTCTCCGCCTGGAGCGAGGACGCGGAACATCTCTTCGGATACGTCGCCGAACAGGTCATCGGAAAACCCCTCACCGACTTCGCGGCCTGGCCGCACACCCCCGGCACGAGCACGGGAATCGCCGACGCGCTGCAGTTCTCGCGCTGGGAAGGCAGCTACGGCATCCGCGGCGCCAACGGCCGCGTCACACCCGTCTACGCCTCCCACCTGCGCGTCCGCGACGCCGACGGCGACCCCTCCACGGTCTGTCTCCTCGTCCGCGACCACGAGCGCGCCGTCCTGCAGACCCCGCTGCGCGGCCAGACCACCTCGGAGAGCGGCACGCTGTCCGAGGGCAACGCGTCCGACCCGTTCGAGGTCTTCATCGGCTCACCCGCCCCTGACGACCTCGATGGCCTGCTCCAGCGCACCGTCGAACGCGCCCGCGACATGCTCGACGGCGACTCCGCCTTCCTGCTCCTCGCGACCGATGACGAGACCGAACTGGAGGTCCGCGCCTCCACGGGCCTTCCGTCGGCCCGTCAGCGCTTCGCCCGCGTCCCCGTGGAGGTGGGGCCCGGCCGCTACGGCTCGGCCCGCATGCCGGCCGTCCACGAGGACCTCACGGTCGTCCCCGGCGCCGTACCCCTTCTCAACGGCACGGGCATGCGCTCCGTCGTCACGGTCCCGCTCAAGGTCGAGGGCCGCCTCACCGGCTCCCTCGGCGTCGCGGCGGAGGCACCCGACCGCTACTCGAACGAGGAGGCCCTGCGCCTCCAGTTCGCCGCCGACCGCATCGCCCTGGCCGTCGAGTCGGCCCGCCTCGGCGAGCTCGAAAAGCTCCGCCGCGGCTCCCTGAGCTTCCTCGTCGAGGCATCCGACCTCCTCGCCGGCACGCTCGACCGCGACCAGACCCTGGCGCTCATGGCCCAGATGACGGTCCCGACGCTCGCCACCTGGTGCGCCGTCTACACGATCGCCGACCAGTCCTCGGAGCCGTACCTCTCCTACGTCCTGCACGAGGACGAGGAGCGCATCGACGGCCTCAAGGCGCTCCTCTCCAAGATCTCCCCGCCCGACCCGGTTCCGACCCCCGGAGCCCGCGTCTGGGCGGCACCTGCCGAAGCGGCCCACCAGGCGGCTCTGCGGACGTCCAAGCGCAGCCTCGGCCTCGGCGCGCCGGCGAGCGTCAGCTCGGGCATCGGCACGACCCTCGCCACGGCCTCCGCGGTCGGCGGCGAGACGGTCGTCCTCCCCCTGGTCGCCCGCAACCGCGTCATCGGCATGCTCACGCTCGGCAAGCCGTCCGACGAACACTTCCGCCAGGAAATCCTGGAACTGGCCGAGGACTTGAGCCGCCGTGCCGCCCTCGCCCTGGACAACGCGCGCCTCTACTCGGAGCGCATGGCCATCAGCCAGTCCCTCCAGCGAAGCCTGCTCCCGCCGGAGCTCCCGCACATCCCGGGCGTCGAGGTCGAGGTCATCTACCGCGCGGCCGGCGAGGGAAACGAGGTGGGCGGCGACTTCTACGACCTCTTCCCGATCCGCGACGGCGCCTACGGCTTCGCCATCGGCGACGTCTGCGGTACGGGACCGGAGGCCGCGGCGGTCACCGGCCTGGCCCGGCACGCCCTGCGCCTCCTGGCCCGCGAAGGCTTCGGCGGCCCCGCGGTCCTGGAGCGCCTGAACGCCGCGATCCTCGACGAGGGCGCCCGAAGCCGCTTCCTCACGCTCCTCTACGGGGAGTTGTGGCCGCAGGAGGACGGCTCGGCGGTCCTGAAGATGGTCTGCGCCGGTCACCCGCTCCCCCTGCGCCTGCGCCAGGACGGCACGGTCGAGCCGTACGCGGAGCCGCAGCCGCTGCTCGGCGTCATGGAGGACCTGGAGCTCTATGAGCAGACGATGACGCTCGACCCGGGCGATGTCCTCCTCTGTGTCACGGACGGCATCACCGAACGCCGCGAAGGCACCCGCATGCTGGGCGACGACGGCCTGGCGGACGTCCTGACGACCTGTACGGGTCTGACGGCCGGCGCGGTGGCGGCCCGCATCATGCGCGCGGTCGAGCGTTTCGCGTCTGACGCCCCTTCGGACGACATGGCCATCCTGACCATGCGTGTCCCGGAACTCCAGAAGGACTGAGAGCCCAACGCGAAAGGCCCCCGCCCGAAAGGGCGGAGGCCTTTATCTCTGAGCCCCCAAGCGGAATCGAACCGCTGACCTTCTCCTTACCATGGAGACGCTCTACCGACTGAGCTATAGGGGCCTGTTGCTTTCCCGGGGTTTCCCCCGCAGCAACGGAATTAAGCATACCCGAACTTCAGCTCGGTTCGAACCGCCCCGCCCGCGCGTCAGAAAGCGGGCTGCAGCAGCCCACCGAGCGCGTTGCACGCGGAGACGACCTTGTGGAGTTCGCGCCGCGACAGCGTGCCACTGACGGGCAGCGCCAGCGTCTCGTCGGCGGCCCGCTCCGTCTCCGGCAGCGCCACGTCACGCCGGAACTGCGGCAGCCGGTGCACGGGCGTCTTCACCGGCACGCGGCAGTCAATTCCCCTGGCCCGTACGGCATGCGCGAAGGCGTCCCGGTCGGGCCGCCCGTTGCCGGGCACCCGGACGACGTACTGCTGGTAGGTGTGCCGCTCGCTCCCGGCGGGCGTCCGTACGCCACTGAGCCGCGCGTTCAGATAGCCGGCGTGCGCCTGCCGCTCGGCGAGCCCGTCGTGCGGCTGCTCCGACTCGCCCTGCTCCAGGACGAGCAGCCCGCGCCGCCCACCGATCTGCCGGAGCCGCGCCACATCGGCCGGCTGCCCGAAGCGGTGTACGGCGATGATCGCCGCGGTGTGCGCACTGACGCCGGCCTCGACCGAGGCGGGGGCGAGACAGTACGTGTCGGGGTCTATGTCCGCGAACACCGGCCTGGCACCGGCCAGTTCGACGGCCTCCGCAACCTCGACGTTCCCGTAGGCGGGCACGATGACCTCGTCACCGGTTCCGATACCGGCGGCCCTCAGCATTGCAACTGTCCCCATGGCACGGGATGTTGGCCGCGCAACGTGAACGACAAGTGACGCAAAACAAAAAAGAGCTGGTCCCTGAACCGAAGTTCAGGGACCAGCTCTATAAAAGGAGTTCGGCGGCGTCCTACTCTCCCACAGGGTCCCCCCTGCAGTACCATCGGCGCTGTGAGGCTTAGCTTCCGGGTTCGGAATGTAACCGGGCGTTTCCCTCACGCTATGACCACCGAAACACTATGAAACTGTCAACCGCACCACGCTCTGTGACAAACGTGGGGTTGTTCGTGGTTTCAGAACCAACACAGTGGACGCGAGCAACTGAGGACAAGCCCTCGGCCTATTAGTACCAGTCACCTCCACCCGTTACCGGGCTTCCAGATCTGGCCTATCAACCCAGTCGTCTACTGGGAGCCTTAACCCCTCAAGGGGGTGGGAATACTCATCTCGAAGCAGGCTTCCCGCTTAGATGCTTTCAGCGGTTATCCTTTCCGAACGTAGCCAACCAGCCATGCCCTTGGCAGGACAACTGGCACACCAGAGGTTCGTCCGTCCCGGTCCTCTCGTACTAGGGACAGCCCTTCTCAATATTCCTACGCGCACAGCGGATAGGGACCGAACTGTCTCACGACGTTCTAAACCCAGCTCGCGTACCGCTTTAATGGGCGAACAGCCCAACCCTTGGGACCGACTCCAGCCCCAGGATGCGACGAGCCGACATCGAGGTGCCAAACCATCCCGTCGATATGGACTCTTGGGGAAGATCAGCCTGTTATCCCCGGGGTACCTTTTATCCGTTGAGCGACGGCGCTTCCACAAGCCACCGCCGGATCACTAGTCCCGACTTTCGTCCCTGCTCGACCCGTCGGTCTCACAGTCAAGCTCCCTTGTGCACTTACACTCAACACCTGATTACCAACCAGGCTGAGGGAACCTTTGGGCGCCTCCGTTACTCTTTAGGAGGCAACCGCCCCAGTTAAACTACCCATCAGACACTGTCCCTGATCCGGATCACGGACCCAGGTTAGACATCCAGCACGACCAGAGTGGTATTTCAACGACGACTCCCCCTGAACTGGCGTCCAGAGTTCAAAGTCTCCCACCTATCCTACACAAGCCGAACCGAACACCAATATCAAACTGTAGTAAAGGTCCCGGGGTCTTTCCGTCCTGCTGCGCGAAACGAGCATCTTTACTCGTAGTGCAATTTCACCGGGCCTATGGTTGAGACAGTCGAGAAGTCGTTACGCCATTCGTGCAGGTCGGAACTTACCCGACAAGGAATTTCGCTACCTTAGGATGGTTATAGTTACCACCGCCGTTTACTGGCGCTTAAGTTCTCAGCTTCGCACACCCGAAAGTGCACTAACCGGTCCCCTTAACGTTCCAGCACCGGGCAGGCGTCAGTCCGTATACATCGCCTTACGGCTTCGCACGGACCTGTGTTTTTAGTAAACAGTCGCTTCTCGCTGGTCTCTGCGGCCACCCCCAGCTCATGAAGTAAATTCAATCACCGGTGATGGCCCCCCTTCTCCCGAAGTTACGGGGGCATTTTGCCGAGTTCCTTAACCATAGTTCACCCGAACGCCTCGGTATTCTCTACCTGACCACCTGAGTCGGTTTAGGGTACGGGCCGCCATGAAACTCGCTAGAGGCTTTTCTCGACAGCATAGGATCATCCACTTCACCACAATCGGCTCGGCATCAGGTCTCAGGCACAAGCTGTCCGGATTTACCTAGACAGCGCCCTACACCCTTACCCCGGGACAACCACCGCCCGGGCTGGACTACCTTCCTGCGTCACCCCATCACTCACCTACTACAAGTCTGGTCCGTCGGCTCCACCACTTTCCTTTCCCCGAAGGGTCCGGAACGGCTTCACGGACTTAGCATCGCCTGATTCAATGTTTGACGCTTCACAGCGGGTACCGGAATATCAACCGGTTATCCATCGACTACGCCTGTCGGCCTCGCCTTAGGTCCCGACTTACCCTGGGCAGATCAGCTTGACCCAGGAACCCTTAGTCAATCGGCGCACACGTTTCTCACGTGTGTATCGCTACTCATGCCTGCATTCTCACTCGTGAACCGTCCACAACTCGCTTCCGCGGCTGCTTCACCCGGC